>NZ_OBEC01000004.1:86586-419275 GCF_900215395.1 Pantoea sp. GL120224-02
CAGACGGACGCGGGGTGGAGCAGCCTGGTAGCTCGTCGGGCTCATAACCCGAAGGTCGTCGGTTCGAATCCGGCCCCCGCAACCAATTACAGATAAGCACCTTAACGGGTGTTTTTTTGTTTTTGGCTTCCGGTAAAAAAAGCGGCGCAGTGGCCGCCCTCCTCTCAGCGACGCGCCAGCACCGCACCTTTATCGAAATACGCCTTAATCCCATGCAGAATCGCCTCAGCCACCTGATGCTGATAACGCGGCGTGCGCAGCTTACGCTCCTCCTCCACATTACTGATAAACGCGGTCTCCACCAGAATCGACGGAATATCCGGGGCTTTGAGCACCGCAAACCCCGCCTGATCCACCGTGCGTTTATGCAGGTGATTAATGTGGCCCATGCGCGATAACACCTCTTTGCCGAACTTAAGGCTGTCGCTGATGGTCTGCCGCTGCACCATATCGAACATGGTGTGATCCAGATAGCGGTCACCGCTCATGCTCACCCCACCAATCAGATCCGATTCGTTCTGGGTTTGTGCCAGGAAGCGCGCTGCGGTTGAGGTTGCGCCGCTGGTCGAAAGGGCGAACACCGACGAACCGCGCGCCGCACGGCTGGTAAAAGCATCGGCGTGAATCGAGACAAACAGATCGGCGCGCTGTTTACGTGCTTTCGCTACCCGCACGCGCAGCGGGATAAACACATCCTCGTTGCGCGTCATATACGCCTTCATGTTGCGCTCTTTGTCGATCAGCGCCTTCAGATAGCGACCAATCTTCAACACAATGTCTTTTTCGCGCGTTTTGTATTTGCCATGCGCACCGGGATCTTCGCCACCGTGGCCGGGATCGATCATGATGATGATCGGACGATCGCGCCCCGCTTTGCCCGGCAAAGGTGCTTGCGCCGGTTGATCACGCTCAAGATCGCCCTGGTTGTAATCGTTCAGTAACGCCAGTAGCGGATCCTCTTCCGGCGAGGGCTGGCTCGGATAGAGATCGACCACTAAGCGATGTTTGATGCCCGCAACCGGTGCCAGCGTGAAGATCTTCGGCGCCACGTTGCGTTTCAGCTCCAGCACCACTCGCACCGTGTTGGCATCAAACTGGCCAACTCGCGCATGTTTGATATAGGGATCGTCAACGCGCACTTGCTTATCCACCCCTCTCAGGACCGGATTGATATGCAGGTTATCGATGTCGATCACCAGACGATCGGGATTGCTCAACGTGAACTGTTTGTACTTGAGGGGGACGTTCGACTCCAGCGTCACGCGGGAGTAGGTTGACGATGGCCAGATGCGCACCGCCACAATGTGCTGACTGGCCGCCAGCCCGGTTCGCGTTACGCTTAATAGCATGAGCGCACCCGCGCCCTGCAATAATCGTCGTCGTGTAAAAGCCTGGGACATGCCGCTCCAACTGCCGTGTAGTGTCTAAAATATCGTCAATTGACGAGAGGAAGGCGAAAACTTTGCTTAACAAGCCATGGGTTGTTTTGCCAGAAAAACCAGATAATGCAGGCTGTTAGCGAGGGTTGCATCAGGAAAATCGTAAAGTAACGTCAGGCCCGGCACTTGCATTAGCTGGCAAAAGAGCATAAAAATACACAAATTACGAATAAACATTCACAGAGGGTTTGCCGTGAAGGAACGTAGTACTGAACTGGTTCAGGGTTTTCGCCATACCGTTCCCTATATAAATGCCCACCGTGACAAGACCTTTGTCATTATGCTTGGCGGCGAAGCTATCGAGCATGAGAACTTTTCCAACATCGTTAACGACATTGGCTTGTTGCATAGTCTCGGCATTCGCCTGGTGGTTGTCTATGGTGCCAGACCGCAAATTGATGCCAGCATGGCGCAACAGCAGCTGGAACCGATTTACCACAAACACACGCGCGTAACCGATGCCCAATCACTGGAACTGGTGAAGCAGGCAGCAGGACGTTTGCAGCTGGATATCACCGCACGCCTGTCGATGAGCCTGAATAACACCCCGCTGCAGGGCGCGCACATCAACGTGGTAAGCGGTAACTTTATTATTGCCCAGCCGCTGGGCGTCGATGATGGTGTGGACTACTGCCACAGCGGCCGTATTCGTCGTATTGATGAAGAAGCCATCCATCGTCAGCTGGATAATGATGCCATTGTGCTGCTCGGCCCAGTCGCGGTGTCGGTGACCGGTGAAAGCTTTAACCTGACATCAGAAGAAGTGGCCACGCAGTTGGCGATTAAGCTAAAAGCCGAGAAAATGATTGGCTTCTGCTCTGAACAAGGCGTCACCAACCGCGAAGGTACGATTATCTCTGAGCTGTTCCCCAACGAAGCGCAGGCGCGTATCGATGAGATGGAGAACGACGGTGATTTCCTGTCAGGCACCGTGCGTTTCCTGCGCGGCGCGGTGAAAGCCTGCCGCAGCGGCGTGCGTCGTAGCCACCTGATCAGCTATCAGGAAGATGGCGCATTGATTCAGGAACTGTTCTCGCGTGACGGTATTGGTACGCAGATTGTGATGGAGTCCGCTGAGCAGATTCGTCGCGCCACCATCAACGATATTGGCGGCATTCTCGAATTGATTCGCCCGCTGGAGCAGCAAGGCATTCTGGTGCGTCGTTCGCGCGAGCAGCTGGAAATGGAGATCGACAAATTCACCATTATTCAGCGCGACAATCTGACCATCGCTTGTGCCGCACTCTATCCGTTCCCGGATGAGCAGATTGGTGAAATGGCCTGCGTGGCGGTGCATCCCGATTACCGCAGTTCTTCACGCGGTGAGCTGTTGCTGGAGCGTGTGGCGCTACAGGCTCGTCAAATGGGCCTGAAGAAGCTGTTTGTACTGACAACCCGCAGTATTCACTGGTTCCAGGAACGTGGCTTTACGCCGGTGGATATTGAGTCATTGCCGGAGAGTAAGAAGCAGATGTATAACTATCAGCGCCGGTCCAAAGTGCTGATGGCGGATTTGCGCTAACGGCGGGGAATGCCAGCTAACGCGGTTAAAGGCAGTTAAAGGCAGTTAAAGGCAGTTAAAGGCAGCGTAGGGTAGGTTTCGCTAAACGGTCTGGAATTGCCCAACGTCTTAAACTGATAACGTTGTCAGGATGCGCATCCACGCGCATCCAATAAAACATCTGCATTGCCTGCGGTCGGTTTCTTTACCGACCTCAACTCTCGCTCAGAATGACTCTCCGCTTAACCGGTCCAACAATCCGCTGCGACGCTGAGTGCGTAATTGCACCGCACGACGAAATACGCCTTCATCGCTGTAAAGGGTTAACTGTTTGCGCGCACGCGTAATGGCGGTGTAAATCAGTTCGCGGGTGAGTACCGGTAAAAACTGTGCCGGCATCACCAGCGCGGTATGCTCGAACTCCGATCCCTGCGATTTATGCACCGTCATCGACCAGGCCGTATCATGCGCCGGTAACCGGCTTGGCTGTACGGCTTTGATGCTGCCATCCGGCAACGGGAAGAAAACTTTCAGCAGCCCTTCATCATCAAACAGCGTAATGCCAATATCGCCGTTAAACAGCCCAAGCGCGCTGTCATTGCGAGTCACCATCACCGGACGGCCCTGATACCAGCGGCTCCCCCCCAGCGGACGACGAATCAGCTGCATCTGCATCAGTTTTTGCTCAATACGCTGATTTAATCCCTGCACGCCAAACGGCCCTTCGCGCAATGCGCACAGCAGCTGATAACGCCCAAATGCGTGCAGAATCTCTGCGGGCTGTGCTCGCTGGCTCACCAGCCGCAGGAATGGACGGTAGCCTTCCGCGATATCATTCAGCATTGCCTGATAGGCCTCGCCATCATTAAGTGGCTGGCGTGATATATCGCTGAAGCCCGCGTTAAATGCCGCCTCAACCGCTTTTGGCTCACCGGCATTGACCGCAGCCGCCAGCTTGCCGATGCCCGAGTTAGCATCAAAGCGATAGCTCTTGCGTAGTAGGCAGATGGCGTCGCGCACGGCTGGCGCGCTGTCATCATCGTGGCCTTCAACCTGGCAACCGGTTAACGCACTCAGCTGGGCTGCACGCGCGACGCTGTATCCCGCTTCCGCACAGCGGCAAATATCGCCCAGTACCGCACCGGCTTCTACTGACGCCAGCTGATCGCGGTCACCAAGAAAAATCACGCGCGCCTGGGGTGGCAGTGCGGCGATGAGATTGGCCATCATGCCCAAATCAACCATTGAGGCTTCATCCACCACCAGCACATCCAGATGCAGCAGGTTACCGGCGTGATAGCGCAAGCGCTGGGTTTCGGGCTGGGCACCTAGCAAACGGTGCAGCGTGGTAGCTTCCGCTGGGAAGCGTTGGCGCTCAGTGTCGCTGACCGGCAGTTTTTGCAGCGCTTTACCGAGCGATTCGGTTAAACGCGCCGCCGCTTTGCCGGTCGGGGCTGCCAGTTGAATGCGCAGTGCACCCTGGCTCAGGCGAATCAATGCCGCCAGCAATTTTGCCACGGTGGTGGTTTTCCCGGTGCCTGGGCCGCCGGAAATGACTGCTGTTTTCTGCGTTAGCGCCACCGCCGCCGCGATTTTTTGCCAGTCATCGGGTTCAGTACCAAACAGGTTATCCAGTACCGCACGCACCTCTCCATCAGGAAATGCCTGCGGAGCAGACTGCGCCTGAAAGAAACGCGCCACCTGCCCTTCATGGTGCCAGAGACGATGCAGATAAAGACGGCCTTCGGTCAGTACAATCGGTGCTGCCTGCTCGTTGTTGCTGTTGCTCAGAGCAGGCCAGCCAGCCAGAATTTGCGTCCAGTCCTGCGGCTCGCCCGCCGCCAGCCAGATGGCCTGCGCCAGTTCAGGATGGCGGCCATTGAATAACCCTTCACGGCTCAGCTGTGACAGCGGTAAGCAGACGTGCCCCTCACCCGCTTCCGCGCTGAGACAGGCAGCCGCCAGGAGGCGTGCTGGCTGCGTGTTATCCGCCAGCAACAGGGCGAACTGAACATCCAGTGAGCGCAGCAAACGCAGCTCAACCGCCTGTTGAAGTAGCACTGTAATGCCACTCATGCCGAGGCTCCCTGCCCGCGAAACAGGCTATCCAGTTGTGAAACAAAATCCAGAGTTGGCCGTGTGTGGAATACGCCGTTGGCCGGTGAAGTGCCATCCATGCCACGCAGGAACAGATAAAACACGCCGCCGAAGTGCTGCTCGTAGTCATAATCTGCCAGGCGATGTTGAAGATAGCGATGTAGCGCCAGCGTGTAGAGTTGATATTGCAAATCATAGCGGTGGTCGATCATCGCCTGTCTCATCGCTGCTGGCGTATAAGCTTCGTGGCTGTCGCCCAGCCAGTTGGATTTGTAATCCAGCAGGTAATATTTGCCTTGCCAGCGGAACACCAGGTCAATGAAGCCTTTCAACATGCCCTGTACCTCACGAAAATCGAGCGGCGGCGCATCGGACGATAAAGCATCCTGACGGATCAGCGCATCCAGATCATTCGCGGTCAGCAAACCGTCAATCGGCAAGTAGAAGCCCATCTCCACGAGGCGATCGCTGGTCTGTACCTGACCGAGCTGTATCCCCTGATCGTTGAGCGGCGTACTCACCACGCGCGCAATCCAATCCGTCAGTATCGGTTGCCAGTGTAATGGATACCCATTCTGCTGCAGATGTTGCTCCAGCAATGCGGCCGTGGGGGGATGTGGGAAATCGAGAGATTCGAACAGTTCATGCAGGAAAGTCCCCGGCGCGGCGCCGCGCGGGAAATGGTGCGGTGTCAGTGCAGCTTCAGCGATCTCTTCCTGCTGTTCTTCGCCTGCGGCTTCCAGGTCAAAACTCGGCATCACATCTAGCAGCCGCTGGCTGCCATGCTGCTGCAAACCGGAGTAACTGGTGACACGCCAGGGTTCCACCAATGTGCGGCTGACGGTGCGGGCGGCCAGCGCGTCATGAGCGGCATCAGGCGCCTGCCAGCGTTCGGCTTCCTGATCCTGCACGCGCATCACTTCAGTGCCCGCGACATTGATCTGATTGAGTAACATGTCCAGCTGTTCCGCTGTCGCCGCTTCACCGCGCTGCAAAAGATGGCCCAGTGCGCTTTTATGCAGATCGCTCTCGCCTTCTTTTTTGCGCGTGCCGCGAAACAGCGGTGCCACACCTACGCTACAGTGATACACCGAACGGGTAAGTGCCACGTACAGCAAGCGCAGGTCTTCGGCCAAACGCTCCTGCTCGGCCATCGCCAGGCTTGCATCATCGGCCTGCAGATCCAGCACCGCCTCAAAGTTGTCGCGATCGTGATACAGAGCGGTATCCGCCTCGCGGAATCCGGCAGCGAACGGCAGCCACACCAGTGGGTATTGCAGACCTTTGGATTTATGGATAGTGACGATCTGCACCAAATGGCGATCGCTTTCCAGACGCAATTGCTGGCTGGACGACTGGCTGTCCGGGCTGGCTATCTGCTGCGCCAGATAACGCACCAGCGCGTGCGGGCTGTCGAGCTGCGCCGCCGCTTCCTGCATCAGTTCACCCAGATGCAGCAAATCGGTCAGGCGGCGTTCGCCATTTTCTGAGGCGAGCAGGTTTTCCGCAAGCTGGCGTTCCTGTATCAGCTGGCGCAGCATCGGCAGTACGCCGCGCTGCTGCCACAGCAGTTGCCAGCGGGCAAAAGTCTCCACCAGCTCATCCCAGCCACGCGCATCCTGATCCAATGCATCCAACTGTGCCGCATCAAAGGCAAACAGCGAGGTAGCGAGCGCCGTGCGCAGCATGCGCTCCTGCTCGGGAGCCAGCACCGCCTGCAGTAACCACAGCAACTCGCGCGCTTCGGGCGTGGTATAGACGCTGTCGCGGTTCGATAAATAGACCGAGGGAATGCCAAGCTGGTTAAGTGCTTCGCGGATCAGATTGGCTTCGTTGCGGCTGCGCACCAGCACCGTGATATCCGATGCCTGCACCGGGCGTTGCGCGGCCGCTTTACCCAGCAGTGCACGCTGTTGCTGCCCCGCCTGTAACCAGTGGCTGATATCCGCGGCACACTGTCGCGCTAACGCCTGCTGATAATCGCCTACGCTGCACCCGTCGCCCGGCAGCAGCCAGAAACGCAGTGCCGCCTGATCCTGGTTATCCAGTGTGAGAGAAAGCGTCTGATTTGGCTCAGCGAAGTGCACCGGCAAGAAAGGGATATCATCAAAGACAAAAGGCGCTTCGAGCCGATTGAACAGCTGATTGACGCTCTCCACCATTGCTGGCGAAGAGCGCCAGTTGGTGTCGAGGGTGTAATGCGCGCTCACTTCATTACGTGCGCGAATATAGGTAAAAATGTCTGCGCCACGAAAGGCGTAAATGGCCTGTTTTGGATCGCCAATTAACAGCAATGCATGGTCAGGCTGATTACCGTACAGCGTACGGAAAATACGGTATTGCTGCGGATCGGTGTCCTGGAACTCATCAATTAACGCCACCGGGAAACGCTGACGAATCGCCTGCGCCAGCATTTCTCCTGCAGGCTGCTGCAGGGCATCATCCAGTCGGCTCAGGAGATCATCAAAACCCAGCAGCGCCTGCTGGCGTTTCTCTTTCCGTACGGCGGCGCGGATATCCACCAGCGCGCGCGCAATCAGCAAATCGCGTAGTGAAATGGGCTGAGTCAGAAACAGGTCGATGGCCGCAAACAGGGCATGGTGCGGAGGATGGCCTTTTTTGGTTTTCTCCTCCAGCACCCGTTGACCAAAGCGCGCCAGCTCTGCGGGCACCTGATAATCCAGGGTTTCACTCTGTGCCCAGAAACTGACTTTATTCACCCACACCGGCAGATTTTTACTGCTGTAGCTGCGTTTGTCCACGTCGGACTGCCCCACCAGCGTCAGCACCTCTTCACCCACCGCGCGCCACTCGGCTTTCATCGCGTTAATACGCGCCAGGTTTTCGTTGTGGCGCATCGTCAGCGTTTCGTCGTCAGCGGGCGCTAAACGCAGGTTAGGTGATTCGCCTTGCAGCCACGGCCGCAACGTCGCCAGCAATTGCTCCGGACCACTCCACTCACTGACAATCACGCGGGCGATATCCAGTGAGAGTGGATAACAGTGGCGACGCCAGAAATCGGCAGTGGCCTGACGCAGCAGCTGTTGTTCATCTTCAATCAGCTGCTGTTCAAACAGCATGCCGGATTCAAAGGCGTTGAGATTGAGCATGCGCTGACAAAAGCCGTGGATGGTAAAGATCGCCGCTTCATCCATCTGCCGCTCTGCAGCCAGCAGTAGCGATGCCGCTTCTGCAGGTTGCGGCATCTCCAGTAGCAACTGCATCAGCATCGGATTGCGGCTGGTACCGCGAATGCAGGCCAGCCGCAGCTCATGGATGTTGGCACGGATACGTCCGCGCAGCTCTGCGGTGGCCGCCTCAGTAAAGGTCACGACCAGAATTTCTTCGACCGACAGTGGCCGGGCATAGGCATGTTGCCCGCCCAGCCCCAACAAAAGCCGCAGATAAAGCAGACCAATAGTGAAGGTTTTACCGGTTCCAGCAGACGCCTCAATCAGCCGCTCGCCACGCAACGGCAGCGTCAGCGGATTGAGCGGTTCTGGCGGCTGAATCAGACTCATTGCGCGTCACTCTTAACCGGCAGGGATTGCTGTAGCTTCTCCACCTGATCCCAGGTCGTGAAGCCCGGCAGAGGTGCATAATCATCTTTGGTGGCGCCATCGTGGCTACCGCCAATCTGCGAAATCATCGCCATACCCTGCTGTTCCAGCACCGCTTTATGGAAGAAATCGGCCACGCCCTGCGGCGTGAGCTTTTGAATCTGCTCGATGGCTTTTTCACGGGTATCGAAAGCAAAATTCTGCCGGTTGAAGTCACGGCTGTAGCGATTCGCTTCTTCATCAAGCGTTTGCGGGCGCTGTTTTAAGTCATTGATCAGCGCCTGCTGATACTGGGCAAAATCTTCCGGTTTCATGTCGCGCAGGCGTTGCTCAGCCTGCGGATAAAACGCCTCAAAGCGCTGCATCAGATAGGCTGGCTGCTTGCTGTTGCTTTGCAGCAGGAAGCCAATCCCCCACTGGCGACCAATCGGCATCTGATACGAGAACACCGCATAGCCCAACTGTTCCTGGGTGCGCAGTTGGTTATAGAACCAGGGTTGGACAATCTGGCTCAACATGGTGCTGTTGGCCATGCTTTGATACTCGTCGTAACCCAGTGGCACGTAGAGTGCTGCCAGTGCTGAATCCGTGCTGCTTCCTGCGGTTTGCAGGTTGGCCTTCATGGCTTTATCGATCACCACGTAATCGCTGTGCCAGTAACTGTGACCATCGCTGTGCAACTGCTGTTGCAGATCGGTGCCCAGCTGTTTAACGCGATCGGCGGAGAGGTTGCCCACCACCATCATTTCCGGCGTGGCGTTGCGCAGTAAGGCATCACGGTAATCCGTCACGTCTTTCAGCGTCAGATCTTTCACTAACTTGCGGCGCGTCTCACGCTGGGTATACGGCAGCTGTGACAGCATCTGCATCGGTTGAATCGCCTGCTCGAAGGCTTTGCCCTTCTCGGCGGCTTCCAGTCGATCCAGATACCAGGATTTTGCCTGTTCCAGTTGCTGTGCGTCCGGCTGGAAGCTGGCATAGCCCTCAACCAGTTTTTTCAGTAACTCCGGCAGACGCTGGGTAAAACCACTGGCGCTGAACACAATGCCGTCATCTTCACCGGTAGAAAAACTGATCCCCCCCACTGACGCCTGCGAGTTCAACTCATCCAGCGCCACGCTTGAGAGATAATCATTCAGACCAAATAACACCTGCTGACGCGCGTCGCTTATTGCCGCTTTGTTGCGCAGTGCCAGAGTAATGGCTGCCTTTGGTTCACTGGCGTAGAACTGGCTTGGCATCCAGTAGATGCGCATGCTGTCACCGTCGGTCAGCGCCACCGGATGCGTATACGTTTTGCCATCGCCAGGCATAATGGAGAAATCAGAAGGGATATACGGATTCAGCGTCGGCATCGACAGTTGAATCTGCGCGCCACGCTGCTGCCAGTCACTGAACTGGGTATCACTGATTTTATCGACCTGGTAAGGCGCATTGACAAAATAGGCTTCTTTGTTGTGCGGCTCATTCGGGCTGATATACCAGATGCGGGCATTTTGCGGTGTCATCTCATCCAGACGAGATTTGATTGCCGCAGGGTCAAAGTTATCCGCGAGATAAGGTGCATCCAGCGTATGATCCACTGGCACGCGCAGCATGGTATCCACTAACCATTCAATATAATCCATGTCACGGGTGATCGACGGATAGCGGAAATCCAGCGCCAGCACATGCGACACCTCATCGAAATAACCCTTATCGATACCTTTACTACGCAACATGTCGAGGTAGCTAAAGATCGCCGCCACCACTTCATCACGCTGTGCCAGGCCTTTGTCGGTCAGGGAGACCGTGATGGCAAACACGCCGCTGTTGCGGTCCGTCATCGGATCGGCACCGGCATTCACACCGTCGGCCAGCCCCTGCTTTTGCAGCCAGTCGTTAAGGGTGTTTTTACTGCGATTGCCCAGGATGTAACTGATCAACGTATCGGTTTTGCTGCGGAACTGGTCGCTGTTGTTGGCGATGCGGAATTCAACTTTAAGCTGTTTTCGCGGTTGGGCAGGCACGTAGTGGATGATGATGCCTTTCTGCGCATCGGTCACCACCGGCACTTCGATTTTCGGTACGATGGCCTGATGGTTAGCCACTCGTCCAAAAGTCTGGACCGCAATGTCGGCCATCTCTGGCAGCGATTTGTTGCTGTATATCACCGCTTTCATCAGATTGGCGGAGTAGTGGCTGTGATAAAACTCGGTCAGCGCCTGATGCAAATTGCTGTCGGGCTTATCGCGCAGCGTATCAAGGTTACCGCCTGAGTAGCGGGAAGCTGGATGCGCTGGATTCAGAGTTTCCGCCCCGACCTGCGCCATACGCAGGCCGTCGCGCGAACGCGCCATAGTGAGCTCTGCATTAACTGCATGACGCTCACGATCGGCGTTGACCGGATCGAGCAAAGGCTCTGCAATGGCATCGGCCAGACGATCCACCGCCGGTTGCAGTGCATCGTTTTCCACTTCCAGATAGAACGCGGTGCGATAAGAAGCGGTACTGGCATTGTGACTGCCGCCGTGCTTTTTCAGGAATTCGGCCAGATTATCCGGTTGCGGATAGCGTTTTGAGCCCATCAACACCATATGTTCGGTATAGTGCGCCAGCCCTAGCTGCTGATTGGGATCGTCCAGCGAGCCGATAGGCAACGTCAGTGCGGCCAGTGATTTAGGCGCTTCTTTGTCAGACACCAGCAACACCGTCATACCGTTAGTTAGCGTGATGGCCTGATAACTGCGCGGATCGTGATCGCTTTTTCGAATTGTTTCATTGATGGGCTGCCAGCCGCGATCGCTATCGGCAAAGGCATTCAGCGCCAGCATGCTCAGCAGCAGCGCTCCCATCCAGCGTGCGTAAATCCGCATTTAAACCCCTTTCTTTACCCTTTACCGCTGGCTGTGTGCCCAGCGGCGCAATAGACAACTTTTTATGATTTTGGGAACACCCGCAAAAGCGGCGTTACCCAATTGCTATTCATCATCTTGATGCGCAAGGCGCACCGGTAAATACCACTGGCGAGCGGCGGCAACAATTACCTGCACCGCCTCATCATCCAGCGTCCGGCTCAGGCGCTGCAGATAAGGATCGCTGCCTTCGCCCTCCACCTGAAAACCACCCTGCCAGGCTTGCAGCAATTTGTTCAATGCCTTTTTCTGCGTGGCGTCATCGTCCAGCAACTGGCCGGATTTTCGATCAAAACTGGCATCCAGCCACGCGCCACCCGATTTGTTCAGCAACATCAACGGTTCCGTCATCCCCGCCTGATAAGCCGTCACGTATTCGTTCAACAGTGACAGCGCAGACTCAGCGTCGATGGCTTTAAAACGCCAGCGGCTTTGTTTGCGCCCGTACATGCGGCTTTCTCCTTTGCCGCCCAGCGCGCAATAAACCAGATGCTCCAGCCACAATAGCAGACCATCGTTCATGTTCAGCACACCCGGACGCCAGCGTAACAGTCCATCAGCTTGCACCTGGGTTAACCAACCGGTCAACTGCACCCCATTCAGCGGCAGATTGATTTCCCAACTCTCTGAGGGCTGACGCTGTCCACTCACTTCCGCAGCCACTTCCTTCATCTCTTCGGTCTGGCTCTGCCAGAAAAGTTCCCCAAAAGCACCATAAGGCAGATTGCCCGCAGCGCGATGACGCGCATAAAGCTGCGCGGGATCCTCACCGTTGACCAGGGTATTCAGTAGCTGCGCATTGATTTGATAACGCTCCAGACTATCTGGCGCAAACGGCTCGCTGTCCGGCAATTCGCTCTCTTCCATCCAGAAAGCCACGCCCAGCCGCTGTTGGAACCAGGCCCGTACCGGATGACGCCAGAAGCGCAGCAATTGCTCAAGCGAGAGCGTTTCCAGCGGCAGTGGCGGCAACCGTTGCACAAAGTCTGGCTGTGCCACGCCACTGTCGGTAGCAGCAGGCAACCACTCTGCGGCGAAGCTCTGGCCGTAAGCGTCAGGGCGGAAGTTCTCCGCTGCAAAGGGCATGCGGCTGTGGAGCTTCTGTAAATGCTCACGTACACGCTGCTCGCTGACGTCGGGTTCGCACGCTTCATCGCCTGGCAGACAAAAACTCTGACCAAGATAATCCACCAACTCTGTCACCAGCACTGAGGGATAACGCTCGGTGTTGTCCTGAATCGCGCGGCCGATATAGCTGATGTAGAGCTGATGCTGTGCCGAAATCAGGGCTTCAAGGAACAGGTAGCGGTCATCATCACGGCGGCTGCGATCGCCTTTGCGTGCCTGCTGCTGCATCAGGTCAAAACCGAGCGGCGCCAGCGTGCGTGGATAGACACCATCGTTCATCCCCAGCAAGCAGACGACTTTGAACGGAATCGAACGCATTGGCATCAGGGTACAGAAGTTTATCGGCCCGGCCAGGAAGCGCTGACTGATACGCTGCTGATCGAGGCGCGAGCGCAACTCATCACGCAGTAAGGTGACGGGAATCGGTTGCTGATAATCAGCCTGCGTGCCCTGCTCAATAATCTGTTTCCACTGGGTTTCAACCAGCAGTAATGCTGCGTCGCTTTCGGCATCGCCGTTGAAGAAGCTGTCGATCAGCTCGCGGCACAGCGGCAACCACTCCGGTAGCGTACGCTCGCCAGTCAGTCGGGTGCGCCACGACTCTAAGCGAGAGAGCAATTCGGCCAGATGCCCGGCCAGTTCGGCAATCAATCCGCTGGATTCGTCGTAAGGCAGAATGCCCTGCCAGTCACCGTTGCGGCTTTCCAGCGCGTAACCCAGTAGCATGCGCTGCAGGCCAAAGCGCCAGGTATGTTGACCGGTGGCAGGCAGTGCCAATGCTTCGACGCTGGCATCATCCAGCCCCCAGCGAATACCGGATTCCATCACCCAACGGCGCAGCAGGCGCAGACCGCTTTCATCCACCGAGAAGCGCTGCGCCAGCGCAGGCACTTCGAGCAGTGCCAGCACTTCTTCGGAAGCAAAGCGGCTGTCTGGCAGCGCCAGCAAGCTCAATAAGGCCAGAATCGCCGGATGTGCCTGGCTGGCGCGGCGATCCGAGATGGCAAACGGCAGATAACGATCCGCAGGCGCACTGGCAAACGCCGCCTGAATGAAGGGCGCGTAGCTATCGATATCCGCCACCATCACGATGATGTCGCGCGGTTTGAGATCGGGATCGGCCTCCATCAGCGCCAGCAGATGATCCTGTAACACTTCCACTTCACGCTGAGCGCTATGACATACCTGCAGCGTGATGGTGCGATCATCAGGGTCGAGCACCCGTTTTTTGTGGCTGTTACCCAGTTCATCGGCGTGCAAACCGATCACGGCGTGGTCATCCAGGTTGAGCAGGTCGGCTTGCAGACTGTGTAGCAGGCTGTCCTGCGGCATCTCAACAAAGGCATCAATATCGTTAGCGGCGGATTCCATCTGACTCAGCAGAAACAGATTATCGCGCCCCAGTTTGCCCCACGAGGCCAATAACGGATTGGTGAGTTGTTGCTCGCCGAGTTCATTGAACAGCGTCGGAGCTGCTTCGGGATCGCGGAACAGCGGCTGTGCTTCTTCAGACTGCATGCGGCGACGTTTGCGGCTCTGCAATTTGGCGAGGAAAGCGTAATCCTGAATATCGCCCCAGTAGTGGCGGCAGGGGTTGGTGAACAGCAGGTGAATATCGATATGGCGGCCAAGCGCTTCCAGCGCCTGTAAATACACCGGCGGCAGCGCGGAGATACCACAAATAAACACGCGCTGCGGCAATCCCGCCGGTGGCGTTTCGGCCTGCTCCAGCGCATGGATAAAGCGCGCATACAGGTTGGCACGGTGCCACATCGGCTGGCCCAATTGTTCAGTGAACGCCACCAGATCGCGCCACAGCGGTGCCTGCCACTGTTGGGCATCGCTCAAGCCGTCGATGAGTTCTCCGCGCTCCCAACTGTTGAGCCAGTCAGATCGATACACCAGATACTGGTCAAACAGATCGGCCACGCGGGCGCTGAGCTGATAAAGCTTGCGCTTGTCATCGTCATCATTGAGGTAGTGACGCAACGGCTGAAAGGCCTCCTGCTCCAGCAAGGTGGGCAAGCGATGCATCAATTTCCAGCTCATGCTGGCTTTAGTGAAAGCGCTCTCCTCTGGAATGCCGGGCAGCACTTTGACAAACATGTTCCAGATAAAGGTCGCAGGGAGCGGAAAGTCGATATTCGCTGCAATACCAAAACTGTTTGCCAGTTCCATCTGCAGCCACTGCGCCATGCCGGGGCTTTGCACCAGCACCTGTTCGGCCGCGAACGCATCGTTCAGCGGCTGGTTTTCAATCAGAATTCCTGCCAGATTTTTCAACAGATCAAGCTGATTAGAGTGGTAAACCCGGAACATAAATCTCCTTGAGAGGGAAAACAGCGCAGCCTGGTCACTCTACCCTGTATCGCTAACGATGCCTATCGCCGAGGTCACCTTAGTGACAATTGAGCTGGGCCAGACTGGCACTGCGCTGTTGCGAGCCCGTCACCGTGATACGCTCCAGCACGCATCCTATGCCCACACTCTGCTGCTGACGATCGATCTGCCAGCCCGCCACCTCACGCCCCAGCAAGGCTTGTCCGGCAACCTGCCACGCCTGGCGCTGCTGCCACTGTTGACTAAACCCTAAGGCCAGCGCGCGATGGTATTGCAACAGCATGCTGATGGTCATCGCCAGCAGCAGCATCGCCACCAGCGTTTCTGCCAGGCTAAAGCCCTGTTGATCCTTCCTGCGGCTGGCAGTGCTCCGGTTTAGACAATGGACAGTAGTCAATCCAGCCGTGCGCCTGGGGATGCAACCGTTGGTTGCGTGGCGAGACCCATTGCCAGAGGCGGAGATCACTCTTTTCATCCTGACCCGATAACAGCGCATTGCCCTCCTCCATCTGCAATAAGCAGCTTAACCACTGGTGCGCGGACTGTTGCTGACATTGCCAGCCGGACGCCGCTGGCCAACTCTGCATCAGCCCCCATTGCAGCGCAGTCTGTGCCTGCGCAAAATCTTTATGGTGCTGCTGCGTATCGGCCACCAGCACCATACCCTGTGACAACTGCGTGCGTGTGGCATGCAGCGTCAGGCTGCCGAGCAGTAACAGCATCAGCACCATGCCCAGCGTGCTGTTGCCGTACTGGTTCATAAGTTTCGTCCTTCAATCCAGTGCTCCACCTGCAGGCTTTGTGTACCCGATCGCCCCGTCAGATGGAGCATTAATCGGGTGCCTTGCCGCACCACGCTAAAATGTTCGATGGTGAGGAAAGCGGGATCGGTTAGGCGTTCCCAACCGTTGCCGTTGCAGTTATCCACTGCGCGCTGCATTTCCAGCTGCCCGCTGCGCAACCGATAGCCGTAAAAGTCGCTGTCACTGCTGCCCACATCTTCCCAGCGCCCATTGCTGTTTTCATCCCAGCGCAGCAGCACACAGCTGCCACTCGCAGCCAGAGTCAGTGCGGGGCCAGTACATTGCCCACGACAGTATCCCGCGCGCTGTAACGCTTTTTGCAGCGTATGAGAAAGCTGCTGTAGCTCCTGCTGCAATTGCACACGCTGCTGCAGGCGCAGATTTTGCTCCAGCAGTAGCGGCAAAAATCGGCCCACACTCACCATCAATATCGCGCCTACTGCCAGAGCAATCAGCATTTCCAGCAGGCTGAAACCGGCCTCCGCTACTCGCACCCTTTTTCTCCGGTCTGGCAGGCGCGAATACGTGCTCGCGCAGAGATAATCACCCGCCAGCGACCGGCAGCATTTTCAATCTCAATGCTGCCAGGGCGCGCCACGTCACGCCGTCCAAAGAAACCCGGCTCGCCGATGATGGCACTGAAGCGTACCCCGGCATGCGGCGGTGCTAGCCACCAGCGTGAAGGCAGTTCACAGCCCTCCGCCGGTTTTACACCTACGCCCAAACAGCCGCGTTCGCCGGGAATCAGCCACAAATTGAGATCGCTGTTATGCCCGTTCGCATGGGCGCGCAGCCGTAACAGAAACCCCTGCAGCTGCAGCACGCTATCGCGCAGTTGTTGATGCTGCTGCCAGCGCTGCCAACTGTGCAGGGCGCCGAGGCTGAGTATGCCGGCGATCACCATCACCAGTAGCAGCTCCAGCAGGGTGAAACCGAGGTTTGCGTGTTTGTTCATGGCAGCCAATGTGCGCTTCAATCGAACAGGCAACAAGGCATCAAGCGGCAGGATGGAAAGCGTCGCGCAGGCTGTTTTCGCGCGGTACAGGCTGAGACAAATATTTGCGAGGCGGATACAGATAACAGAGATAAAAAAGCCCCGCACAGTGGCAGGGCTTCAGCGTGATGACGCGTGAGTTTACACCGCAACCGGCGCTTTAATGGCCGGATGCGGGTCGTAACCCTCAATCTCAAAATCTTCAAAGTTGTAATCGAAGATAGAAGCAGGTTTACGTTTGATCACCAGTTTCGGCAGCGGGCGTGGCTCGCGCGTCAGCTGCAGCTGTGCCTGTTCCAGATGATTGCTGTACAGATGCGTGTCGCCACCGGTCCAGACAAAATCACCCACTTCCAGATCGCACTGCTGCGCCACCATATGCACCAGCAGCGCATAGCTGGCGATATTGAACGGCAGACCAAGGAAGATATCGCACGAGCGCTGATAAAGTTGGCAAGAGAGCTTGCCGTTTGCCACGTAGAACTGGAAGAAGGCATGACAAGGTGCCAGCGCCATCTGATCCAGCTCGCCCACGTTCCATGCCGATACGATGATGCGGCGTGAATCGGGATCGCGCTTCAACTGCTCAATCACTTTGCTAATCTGGTCGATCTCTTCGCCTGACGCACTGCCCCAGCTGCGCCATTGCTTACCGTAGACCGGTCCTAAATCGCCATTCTCATCCGCCCACTCGTCCCAAATCGTCACCTTGTTATCTTTCAGGTAGCTGATATTGGTTTCGCCTTTCAGGAACCACAGCAGTTCATGAATGATCGAACGCAGGTGCACCTTCTTGGTGGTGACCAGTGGAAAACCATCCTGCAAATTGAAACGCATCTGGTGGCCGAAAATCGACAGGGTGCCTGTACCGGTACGGTCGGCTTTCTCTGCGCCTTCATTCAGCACATGTTGCATTAAATCCAGATACTGTTTCATTTTACCTCACGAGTTTGTTGCTGCGGACGACGACGAAACGCCCAGATCATCATAATCACACCGGCCAGAATCATTGGGATCGAGAGAATCTGCCCCATGCTGATGCCGCCTTCAAACAGGCCCAGTTGGGCATCCGGCTGGCGGAAGAATTCGACGATGATGCGGAAAGCGCCATAGCCAATCAGGAATAGGCCAGAGACGCTGCCCATCGGGCGCGGCTTGCGAATAAACAGGTTGAGGATGATGAACAGCACGATACCTTCGAGGAACAGCTCATACAGCTGCGAAGGATGACGCGGCAACACACCGTAAGTGCTCAGCAACTGCTGATACTGCGGATTGTTGGCCGCCAGCGCGATATCTTCACTGCGCGACCCCGGGAACAGCATGGCGAATTTGAAGTTGGGATCGACACGCCCCCACAGCTCGCCGTTGATGAAGTTACCGAGACGACCGGCGCCCAAACCAAACGGAATCAGCGGCGCAATGAAATCAGATACCTGGAAGAAAGTGCGTTTAGTACGACGCGCAAACACCAGCATCACCACAATCACCCCAATCAAGCCACCGTGGAACGACATACCGCCATCCCAGACTTTGAACAGATAGAGTGGATTATCGAGGAACAGCGGCAGGTTATAGAACAGCACGTAGCCGATACGGCCACCGAGGAACACGCCGAGGAAGCCCGCATACAGCAGGTTTTCCACTTCTTCTTTTTTCCAGCCGCTGCCGGGTTTATTGGCACGGCGCACCGCCAGCCACATAGCAAATACAAAGCCCACCAGATACATCAAACCGTACCAGTGAAGCGAAATCGGTCCGATGGAGAAAATTACCGGATCGAATTGGGGAAACGAAATGTAGCCGTTAGTCATCTTTCACCATCGTTTTTTCTGCCCTGAAACGGGTCTGGCTAAGGGGTCATACCATAAAAGGCTGCGCATGATAGCACAGCCGCTTTTCACAATTGCCGTGGAAATGTAAACGCCGTTAACGGCCGCCGCGAATCAAACCGCCCAGGCCACGTCGTTCCATAAACGCGGACACCAGATGGCGCACTTCTGAAGCGGTATGGGCCGCCACACCATTTTCACTGAGCTTCTGCGTTTCCTCGTGATCGAGGTGACGCAACAGATACTTCACGCGCGGAATATTTTTACCGTTCATGCTGAGGTGGTGATAACCCATGCCCACCAGCAGCGCCACGCACATTGGGTCGCCGGCCATTTCACCACACAGGCAGAGTTCCAGTTTGGCCTGACGGGCTTCGTGGGCAATGCTCTGCAGCGCGCGCAGCATCGCCGGATGCAGCGGATCGTAGAGATTCGCCACACGGGTATTGTTGCGATCCACCGCCAGCAGATACTGCGTCAGATCGTTGGTGCCCACCGAAATAAAGTCCACGCGATCCGCCAGATGCGGGATCATAAACAGCATGGAGGGCACTTCGATCATCACGCCAATACGCGGTTTCGGGATCACATAGCCCAGCATCTCTTCCACTTCGCGACCGGCACGATCGATCAGCCGACGCGCATCGTCGATCTCATCGATATGACTGATCATCGGCAGCAGAATGCTGAGATTGCCGGAGGCCACGTTGGCACGCAGCATGGCGCGTACCTGCACCAGGAAAATTTCTGGCTGGTCGAGCGTCAGACGAATGCCGCGCCAGCCGAGGCAAGGATTTTCTTCACTGATCGGCATGTAAGGCAGCTGTTTATCGGCGCCGACATCCAGCGTACGCAACGTCACCGGCTTATCGTAGAACAGTTGCAGCATGCCTTGATATTGCGCGACCTGCTCCTCTTCCGACGGGAATCCGTTGTGCAGCATAAATGGAATTTCTGTGCGGTACAGGCCGATGCCATCCACCCAGTTATCCAGCTTCTGCTCATGCTCAGGGCTCAGGCCCGCATTCAGCATCACCTGCACCCGTTCGCCGCTTTTCAGCTCGCCGGGCTGCTCCACCACACCTTCAGCCATTTTGCTCAGCGCATTTTCTTCGCTGATCAAACGCTGATACTCCTGCACCAGCACGGGTTCAGGATCGATTAACAACTCGCCGCGATAGCCATCGACAATCAGCAGGCGTTTGTTGAGCTGCGCAGGGATGATATCCGCACCCATGACGGTGGGAATGCCCATCGCGCGCGTCAGAATAGCCGCGTGGGAATTGGCCGCACCGTCGCGTACCACCACACCGGCTAAACGCTCCGGTGGCAGCTCTGCCAGCGTGGTCGCGGTGAGTTCATCCGCCACCAGCACGAAGCGTTCAGGCCAGGCATTGGTGCCGACCAGCGTATCGTCGAGATGGAATAGCAGACGTTGTCCGAGCACGCGCAAATCGCCCGCACGCTCGCGTAAATATTGATCCTGCAGGCTGGCAAACTGTTCGGCGAACTTCTCGATCACCGTTTTCACCGCCCACTCGGCAACCGATCCGCGATCAATCTCGGCAAACAGATCTTTTTTCAAACGGGCATCGGTTAACAGGTGCGAGTAGAGATCAAAGATCGCCGCACTCTCTTTTTGCACGCTGGCGGTAAAGCGTTTGCTAAAGCGGCGAAATTCATTGCCCGCCTCGCCCATTGCCAGCACCAGACGCTCGCGTTCACGCTGCACATCCAGCGTGGAGGCCGCAGAGACTTGATCCAGCAAGGGCTGGGTTTCATCAACCCAACCGGGCGCGACCGCCACGCCAGGTGCCGCCGCGATGGCTTTCACCCGCGTCTGACGGAACTGACCAAACAGTTGGCCGAGCTGTGATTGCGATAACAAGCCCGCCATCTGCGTGGCCAGCGTCACCAGGAAGGATTCTTCGCTTTCGTCGAACTGACGATGTTCGCGCTGCTGAACCACCAGCACGCCAAGCAGTTGGCGACGGCTGATGATCGGCACGCCAAGGAAAGAGCGATAACGCTCTTCTTTAACAGAAGGAATGTATTTGAAGCTGGGATGGCTTTGCGCATCGGCAAGGTTGATCGGCTCGGCTAAACGTCCGACGAGCCCGACAATACCTTCATCAAACGCCAGCGTGACAGTGCGACCGCGCGGCTTTTTCAGCCCGCGCGTCGCCATCAGGTAGTAGCAACGACGATCGTGATCTGCGAGATAAACCGAGCAGACCTCGGTTTCCATCGCAAGGCAAATTTCGTTTACCAGAATGTCGAGTGCTTCATTCAGACGCGGAGCACTCGCCACTTTCTCTACTATTTCGCGCAACTGAGTGAGCATAAAGGGCGTGGCCTATCCTCTTTTACGTCGATGAGCGGCATTGTTATTACGCTGCCCCGCACTCTCCTGCATAGACATCACCACGCCAGCGAATTCTTTCATCACGCGGCGATAGACATCGCGCTTAAAAGAGACGACCTGACGCACCGGATACCAAAAGCTGACCCAGCGCCAACCATCAAACTCCGGCGTGCTGCTGTGTTGCACATTGATCTCCGCGTCACTACACATCAACTGCAGAAGAAACCACTTTTGTTTCTGGCCGATACACACCGGCTTTGTGTCCCAACGCACCAAACGTTTTGGCAACTTGTAACGTAACCAGTTACGGGTTGAAGCAAGTATTCGAACATCTTTGCGGTGTAAACCCACTTCTTCGAACAGTTCGCGATACATCGCCTGTTCAGCGGTTTCACCCGGATTGATGCCTCCCTGAGGAAATTGCCAGGAGTGCTGTCCAAAGCGCCTGGCCCATAACACTTGTCCTTGCCTGTTACAGATTACGATACCAACATTCGGGCGGTAGCCATCATCATCGATCACTGGACTACCTCAAAGCTAAATTTGAATAGCCTGATTGTTTCACACTCCTTACAGGCGGTAAACCACTGGATATCCGGGGCGATAGCCGAATAAAAACAGGATAACTCACAGAGTTTAGCCAAGTTATAAACAGCGGAGCGGTTTTCAGGGCGATCTTATTCACCTTTTCTGTGGATAGCTTTGTGCAGAACACGGGAATGAGTTGAATAACCACTTCGGAAAATTCTCATAAGGCAGATAAAGAATAGCACTAAAAACACCATTAATCATGGTGATAGGAAAAAATGACAGTGGTGTTTCAACGCGGAGCACTTTCTAATTATCCTCAGGTTCCATTCGCTGCTCAAAGATCCACCAGCGTCGCTTTTATCCACAGATAATGCCCTAAACCTGGTCAAAGAAAGGAAAAAAAGCGTTCAAATCGCTAAAGTCAAGGCTGTAAATCGAAACAGTGGTGCTCTGCGAGGGGGGTTATCCCACCATTCTGTGGATAAGTAGTCTTGAGATCCTGTTCATTGTCGATAACAAACTGGGATAACCTTGCCATAGCATCCACAACCGTCCGGCAATGCAAATAAAAAAGCACGCTTAATCATGCTATTATCACGGTTATTCACGCTGCGCGCATGTGGAAAACTCGCACCCGTCAGCGCTGTACATCCTTTAACCAATATGAGTTTTGCCATGAATTCCCCCGTTTTATTGCCGCCGCCACCACAAGATGAAGCGGAATTACTGCAACGTGCACAACAGCTGGCAGGCCAGACGTTTGCTGCACTGGCAGCTCAGCTGCGTTTGCCGGTGCCAGCCGATTTGCGGCGGGATAAAGGCTGGGTTGGCATGCTGATTGAGCTGCACCTTGGTGCCAGCGCGGGCAGCAAAGCGGAGCAGGATTTCGCCCATCTCGGTATCGAACTCAAGACCATCCCCGTGGATGCGCTGGGCAAACCGTTGGAAACCACCTTTGTCTGCGTTGCGCCTCTGACCGGCAACAGCGGCGTAACCTGGGAGACCAGCCATGTGCGCCACAAGCTGGCGCGGGTGTTATGGATCCCGATTGAGGGCGACCGTGCTTTGCCCCTCGCGGATCGTCGTGTGGGATCGCCGCTGTTATGGCAACCGAGCGAGGAAGAAGATCAGCAGTTGCGTGAAGACTGGGAAGAGTTGATGGATATGATCGTGCTGGGCCAGGTGGAACGTATTACCGCCCGTCACGGCGCCTGGCTGCAGATCCGCCCGAAAGCGGCCAACAGCAAAGCGCTGACGGAAGCCATCGGTGAGCATGGAGAGCCTATAATGACGCTACCGCGCGGTTTTTATCTCAAGAAAAGCTTCACCGGACCGCTACTGGCACGCCATTTTCTACTGTAAATGACTCGACTCCTTACACGACTGGTTCGGTTCCCCTGATGGGGCCTTTTTTTGGTGCAGCAAGGCGGCAAGTACGCGAATCCCCGGGAGCATACATAAGTAAGTGACTGGGGTGAACGTGAGCAGCCAAGGCAGCTGCAAGCCGAAACAGGACGTGTATAATCGCCGTTTAATTTTCGTTTAGGATTGAATGATTCATGTTTGACTGGATTGCTGATCCCAATGCCTGGCTGGCACTGGGAACTTTGACCATTCTGGAAGTGGTTTTGGGTATCGACAACATTATCTTCCTGTCGCTGGTTGTCGCTAAGTTGCCGAAACACCAGCAAAACAAAGCTCGCCGCCTCGGTTTAATGGGTGCCATGCTGATGCGACTGGGTCTGCTGGCGTCCATTGCCTGGGTAGTCCGTCTCACCAATCCGCTGTTTACCCTGATGGATCACAGCTTTTCTGCGCGCGACCTGATCCTGCTGTTTGGTGGTCTGTTCCTGCTGTGGAAATCCAGCATGGAGATTCATGAAACCATCGAAGGCGCCGAAGGTGAGCACAAAACCAACGTCCACTCCTTCTTCGGCGCGATCGTTCAGATCATGTTGCTGGACATTATTTTCAGCCTCGATTCGGTGATCACCGCTGTCGGCTTGTCCGATCATCTGTTCATCATGATGGCTGCCGTGGTCATTGCCGTGTTGATGATGATGTTTGCCGCACGCGCCATTGGTGAATTTGTTGAGCGTCATCCATCGGTGAAAATGCTGGCGCTGGCATTCCTGATTCTGGTCGGCTTTACCCTGATTCTGGAGAGTTTCGGTATCCATGTACCAAAAGGTTACATTTATTTTGCCATGTTCTTCTCCATGGCCGTGGAGTGCCTGAACCTGATGCGCAGCAAGAAAAGCGCGGCTTAACGATGTCAAGGGCGAGCGCATCTCGCCCTTTAATTTTAGGAATGATGCGATTACGTCAGCCAGCGAAAGCATTTATTACTACACTTTTGCAGTTGAAGTAGGTTGAGGGAGATAAGAATGAAAGGGTTGGTGAGTGTCGTGGGTATTATGCTGGTCGCGCTGACGTTGAGTGGTTGCAGCAGTGATTACGTGATGGCGACCAAAGATGGCCGTATGATTAAAACTGATGGCAAACCGTCCATCGATAAAGAGACAGGTTTGGTGCAGTACACTGACGATCAAGGTCATGTGATGCAGATCAATGGTGACGAGGTCTCCACCATCATTGAGCGTTAAGTGCCAAATTCGATTGCCTGCACGATTTTTTCCCCAGTGCAGGCGATTTCCCGAACTTTCCCCCCTTCCTTCCGCGCCGCTTCACAGGATATAGTCCCAGAGGACACAACATTCCCTTTCATAATGAAAAAAGGAAGCCGGCAATGCATTATCACCGCATCCCCCACAGTACGCTGGAAGTCAGCCAACTGGGGTTAGGAACCATGACGTTTGGTGAGCAAAACAGCGAAGCCGACGCCCACGCGCAACTCGATTACGCGATGAGCAGTGGCATCAACCTGATTGATACCGCTGAAATGTATCCGGTGCCGCCACGCCCGGAAACCCAGGGATTAACCGAACAGTACATTGGCAGCTGGCTGAAGAAGCGCGGCAGCCGTGACAAGATCATTCTGGCCAGCAAAATTGCCGGTCCGGTGCGCGGCGCAGATGCGTCGATTCGCCCTAACCAGGCGCTGGATCGCAAAAACATTCGCGAAGCGCTGGATGCCAGTCTGAAGCGTCTGAACACCGACTATCTCGATCTCTACCAGCTGCACTGGCCGCAACGTCAAACCAACTACTTCGGCAAACTGGGCTACCAGTACAGCGAAACCACCGCCAACGTGACGCTGCTGGAAACGCTGGAAGCCCTGAATGAGCAGGTGCGCGCAGGTAAGATTCGCTACATCGGCGTGTCTAACGAAACCGCATGGGGCGTGATGCGCTATCTGCAGCTGGCTGAGAAGCACGAGTTGCCGCGTATTGTGACCATTCAGAACCCGTACAGCCTGCTGAACCGCAGCTTTGAAGTTGGCCTGGCGGAAATCAGCCAGCACGAAGGCGTTGAACTGCTGGCCTATTCAAGCCTGGCGTTTGGTACTTTGAGCGGCAAATATCTGAATGGTGCGAAACCCGCCGGTGCGCGTAATACGCTGTTCAGCCGCTTCACCCGCTACAGCGGTGAGCAGTCGAATCAGGCGATTGCCGCTTACGTGGATTTGGCGAAGAAGCACAACCTGGATCCGTCACAGATGGCACTGGCTTACGTGCGTCAGCAGCCATTTGTCGCCAGTACCCTGCTGGGCGCGACGACGCTGGAACAGCTGAAGATTAACGTGGAGAGTTTCAACCTGACGCTGAATGCCGATGTGTTAGAGGAACTGGAAGCGATTCATCGTCAGTATACTTACCCGGCACCCTAACGGGATGCCATCGTTGCGGCGCAACGGTTTGCGTCGCAACGACCTGCAGCATTGATGGCCTGGTGGCTAAGACTTTGGCCCGATGTGCCTGGATGCACCTGGATGCAAACCCTACAGGCGTATGACGCGGTTTTTGATTGTGTGCACCCGAATGCGCGCATTTCGGATCTATGGTCGCCATTGCTGGCGACCTGGTTTTTCAACGCACCGCCTTAACGGCGCGATTTCCACCACAGCAACGCAATCGCCACAGCAAAAATCCCACCGAACCCGATACCGGTTGCCACTGCAGGTGCACCCAACTTAACAGCGATGGTGTACAGCGCCAGCATCACCAACATCGCGATGTTTTCACCGAAGTTCTGCACGGCAATCGCATTACCCGCGCCCACCGACTCTTTGCCGCGCTCCTGCAACAGCGCATTAAGCGGCACCACGAAGAAGCCACCGAGCGCACCCAACACCATCAGTACCAGATAGGCATTCAGCAAGCTGGTTTGCAGTGAGAACACCACCACCATCACGCCGATTAATATCCCGGCGGGCATGCAGCGGCGCACGGTTTGCAGCGTCACCAGTTTCGCCGCCGCGGCAGCGCCAATCACAATCCCGATCGCCACCATGGCATTTAACGTGGTGGGCGTTTTATTGTCGGTAATACCGAGCGCCACGGGCACCCACAGCACCAGCAGGAAACGCAGCGTAACCCCCGCGCCCCAAAACATGCTGGTGCCGAGCAGGGAAAAACGCGTCTCGCCGTTACGCCACAACAGCAAAGCGGAATCTTTGAAACTGCGGAACATGGCACCAAACTGCCAGCTCTGACCCGGTCGTGCCGCCAACAGCTTAGGAATAAAGATATTCGCCACCACTGCCAACGCGTAAGTGAGTGCACACACAATCAGCGCGGCCAGCAGATTCCAGTCCGCCAGAATACCGCCCGCCACTGAACCCAACAGGATGGCAGCAATGGTAGAGGACTCCATCAGACCGTTGGCCTTCACCAGTCGTTCACCGCTGGTGATCTCGGTGAGGATGCCGTACTTAGCAGGCGAGTAGGATGCCGCACCAATACCCACCAGCGTATAGCCAAGGAATGGATTGAAGCCAAAACAGATAACCAGTGCACCCAGCAGCTTGAGGCTGTTGGCGAACATCATCACCCGGCCTTTAGCAAAGCTGTCAGCCATCTGCCCGACAAACGGTGCCAGAAGAATGTAAGTGGCCACAAACATCATCTGCAGAATCGGCTGGCTCCAGTCGGGATAGAGCTGACTTTTCAGCACCGCCAGCGTGGCAAACAGCAGCGCGTTATCGCCAAACGCGGAGAAAAACTGCGCCACAATCACCGCCATCATATTGCGTGACAGTAACGGTGAATCGGGATTAACCGCCTGACTCATGCTTGATCCTCTTCGGCCAGCTGTTTCAGGCTGACGTAGTCTGGTTTACCGCTACCCAGCAGCGGCAGCTGTTTCATAAAGCGAATGTCACGCGGCACAGCCAATTCTGGCGCACCGATATCGCGGGCGGCTTTAAGCAGTTGCTCACGCCCCAGTTCGCCGTCAGTAGTGAACAACACTAAGGCTTCACCGCGATGACCGTCAGGGCGCAGTGACGCGGCATGCTGCTTCTCGCCCGAGGCTTTCAAAGCGATCTGTTCGACGCTTTCCAGTGACACCATCTCACCGGCAATTTTGGCGAAGCGTTTGGCACGGCCCTGAATCTGACAGAAGCCACCTTCATCAAAGCTAACAATGTCGCCGGTATCGTACCAACCGGCTTCCATCTCGCCTTCACCGTTATCGGCTACTGGTTTCTCCAGCACGCCAGGATTCTCGACGCGCAGATAACCGTTCATGATGTTCGGACCACGCAGTTGCAGACGACCGCCCTGCTCAATACCCGGCACGGAGATCAAACGTGAATCCATGCCCGGCAGGATACGGCCCACGGTGTGGGTTTTCGCCGCCATCGGCACGTTGATTGCCACCACTGGTGCACACTCGGTGACGCCGTAGCCTTCAAGAATACGAATGCCGTACTTCTCGGCGTAGATTTGGCGCGTGCCTTCCTGCAACTTCTCTGCACCCGCTACCACATAGCGCAGGCGTGCAAAATCATATGGATTGGCAAAGCGCGCATAGTTGCCGAGGAAAGTCGACGTCCCAAACAGCACGGTGCAGTTACGGTCATACACCAGTTCGGGCACGATGCGGTAATGCAGCGGGCTCGGATAGAGGAACACCTGTGCGCCGGTCAGCAGCGGCGTAAACAAGCCCACCGTGAGGCCGAAAGCATGGAACAGCGGCAGCGCCGACATAAAGCGATCGCGCGGGGTGAAATCCGCCACGGTGCGAATCTGTTCAACGTTAGCCAGCAGGCTTTTGTGCGAGTGCACCACGCCTTTGGGATTGCCTTCCGAACCCGAAGTGAACAGCACCATCGCGGCATCTTCCGGCTGCTGCCTGACCTGTGCGCGACGCGGCATCAGTAAGTGCGTCAGAATCCACAACTTGTCTTTCAGTGTGACGGTATCTTTCAGATCTTCGAGGTAGATCCACTGGACTTCCGTTAAGCCCTGCGGCAGGTGCTCCAGGTTGCCTTTCTCAAGGAACTGGCGCGAGGTGAACACGGTTTTGACCTGTGAAGCGGTGAGCGCTGCACGCATGCCGTTGACGCCCGCGGTGTAGTTGAGCATCGCCGGGATACGCCCGCGCAGTGACGCCCCGAGGATCGCCGCCGCCGTGACGGTGGCATTGGGCAGCAGCAGACCAACGTATTCCCCCTGCTGGCTGTAGCGCTCAAGAATTCGACCGACGCCGAGCGATTTTTTCAGCAGCCCGGTGTAGCTGTCCGGCTTGAAGTTGATGTCTTCGATGCAGGGTTTAGTCAGGCCATAACGCTGGCGTGCATTAAGGAACGCTTCAAAGAGCGTTTCTCGTGGACGCACCGCCATGCGCGCTTCCATCATCACATGATGTAAGTGCTCACCCGCCAGTATGCGACGATCGCGCGCGCGTTTGGCTTCCGGCATCGGAATGACGGTAGCGGGTAAGACGCTTAATGTGATGCGCGGGAACAGGCGGCGTTTGAATACGCCCGCCAGACGACCAAACGGCGTGTACTCCGCGCCTTCAATGCGCATGGGCACCACGGTCGCACCCGATTTCGCCGCGACAAAGCCCGCACCGCTGTAGATTTTCATCAGCGATCCGGTCACGGTGATACGTCCTTCCGGGAAGATCACCACCGGACGCCCCTCATTGATCATGCGAACCAGATGTTTGATCGACATCGGTTTAGTGGGATCGAGCGGCACGAAGTCGATAATCGGCTTCAGGAGCCGCATAAACCATTGATCGCTGATCGAGGAGTAGACGGCGAACACCGGTTTAATCGGCAAAAACAGCGCCACCAAAATGCCATCAAGGAATGACATATGGTTAGGGGTGATCAGCACTTTTTCTTTGTGCAGTGCGGTGAGATCGCCACGCAGTTCCACCCGCCATAACAGGCGAAACAGGAATCGCAGAACAGTGAATAGCATGCCAGCTCCTTAGCAGCGTTAAAATATGGCGCTTACCTTGCAGGATCTGGCGATTTTCGACAAGTGGCGCGGTGATTTATGGTGAGGAATTGAGGTGGGTGTGGTGTGTAGTCTGTAAAAATGTGCCGTTGGGGTGCTGTTTATTGTGAAATGCTGCTCAGTGCTAATGCAGACTGGGCTGCACTGGCGTAGCTGGTGATGCGCAGTCTGAGGGGGAAACAAGGCTGGGTAGACTGGGATGATAAACAGGTGCTGACGCAGGCTGGGATGATTAGCAGGTGCTGGCGCAGAGGGGCTATGGCCCATCCGCGCGCCAAAAAAGCCCACAACAGAATCAACAGCCTCAAACTCAGCTGTTGTAAACTGCCAGACAACCTTCATCTATGCTGCTAAAACTCATCCCTGCCAGAACGAATAACACTTATCCCTGCCAACCACCGCCTAGCGCAGCGATCAACTCAACGCTGCTCACCCACTGGGTGCTCTGCAATGACAGTAAGCTCTGCTGCTCGCTCAGACTGCTGTTTTCTGTGGTCGCCACATCAAGGTAATCAATCATCCCGGCATCATACTGATTACGCGTCACGCGTGCTGACTCCTGCGCGGCGCTGGTCGCCAGCTGCTGTGAAGCTATCTCACCCTTCAGCGTATTCAGCTGCACCAGATAATCTTCTACTTCACCCATCGCCGTCAGCACCGACTGGCGATAATCCGCCACGCTGGCGTCATAGGCGGCGCGGGCCTGCTCCACTTTGGCTGAGGTGGCACCGAAGTCCAGCAGCGTGCCGCTTAACTCCGGCCCTAATGACCAGACGCGATTTGGCAGTGAGAACAGACTGTTGATGGCCGATGAGCTCACGCCGCCCGTGGCACTTAACGTCAGATCGGGATAATAGCCGGCAATCGCTACGCCCACCCCCGCATTGGCCGCTGCCACGTTACGTTCGGCATAAGCAATATCCGGACGACGCTGCAGCAACGCAGAAGGCAGGCTGTTAGGGATGGCTGGCAGCGTGGCATCCAGCTTCGCCACTGGCAGCGAGAAATCAGCCGGTGCACGGCCCAGCAACAGCGCAATGGCGTGTTCCGACTGCGCGCGCTGCCACTGATAATCCTGTGCTGAGGCGCGCGCGCTCTCCAGCTGCATCTGCGCCTGTGCCAGCGTGGCACGTGATTCGCTGCCCGCCGAGTACTTATTCTGAATCACCGTCATATAGCGCTGATAGGCATCGATACTGCGCTGATACAGAGCAATTTTTTCGTCGAGGATGCGCAGCTGGAAGTAATCCTGCGCCAGCTCCGATTGGGCACTTAGGGTGATATTCGCCAGTTCGGCCTTACTCGCCTGCGCGCTGGCTTTGTTCTCTTCCAGCGTACGGCGCAGTTTGCCCCACAAATCCAGCTCCCAGCTGGCGCTGAGATCGGCGGCATGCGCGTTGCTGACGCTGCGCTGCCCGGTGGTGCTGACGCGACTACCGCTGCGCGTGCTGCTGGCGTCGTAGCTTACCGACGGGAACAGTGCCGCGCGCGACTGCGAGGTCAGCGCCTGCGCTTCACGGTACTGCGCGGCATAGCTCGCCACGTTCTGGTTGGAGATGCTCACCTGACGCAACAGGCTATCCAGCGTGGCATCGTGATACACCGACCACCAGTCGCCTTTGCTCTGCTCATCCTGCGGCGTGGCCTGCTGCCAGCCTTTGGCTTCTTTAAAATGCGTCGGCATCGCCATGGTGGGGCGCTGATAATCCGGCCCCACCGCACAACCCGCCAGCAACAGTGCCATCACCATCGGGGTAAATTTCAGAACATTTTTCATCGATCAGGATTCCACATGACGCATGCGCTGCCACTGACGTTTGGTGGCACGGCTTAAACTATCGAGCCAGAGATAAACAACCGGCGTGGTAAACAGGGTTAACAGCTGGCTCAGCGCCAAACCACCAGCAATCGCGATGCCGAGCGGGCTGCGTAAATCCGCATCGCCGCCGCTGCCTAATGCCAGCGGCAAAGCACCAAAGAAGGCGGCCAGCGTGGTCATCATGATCGGACGGAAACGCATCAGACAGGCCTGCGTGATCGCCTGTTTCGGCGACATGCCCTGCGTGCGCTCAGCGTGGATTGCAAAGTCGATCATCATGATGGCGTTCTTCTTCACGATACCAATCAGCAGAATGATGCCGATCAGAGCAATTACCGTCAGTTGGGTATTGGTGAGCAGCAGCAGCAGCAGCGCGCCAACCCCCGCCGATGGCAGCGTCGAAAGAATGGTGATGGGATGGATGTAGCTCTCATACAGCACGCCCAGCACGATATACACCGCCGCCAGCGCGGCAATAATCAGCCACGGCATGGTGGCGGTCAGCTGCGCAAAGGCGGCTGCGGTACCGGTAAATCCGGCCTGAATGGTGGACGGCAGGCCGAGCTGCGCCATCGCCTGTTTAATCAGCGCCTGCGCCTGCTCCAGTGACACACCATCATTCAGGTTAAAGGCAACGGTGCTGGTGGCCGACTGCCCCTGATGCGCCACCGACAGCGGCGCGTTACCGCCTTTGAAGCTGGCGAAAGCGGAGAGCGGCACACGATCGCCGCTGTCGTTGATCACATACAGTTCTTTCAAAATCTCCGGATCGCGCGTGTAGCTGTCCTGCAACGACATCACCACATGATACTGATTCAGCGTGTGATACAGCGTCGCCACCTGGCGCTGGCTAAAGGCGTTGTTCAGCATGGTATCCAGCATCTGCACATTCACGCCGAGGCGTTGCGCGCGGTCGCGATCGATATTGATCACCACTTCCTGGCCGCCGGTTTGCGAATCGGAGTCCACGCTGTTGAGCTGTGGGATCGCCGCCAGCGCGGCCTGCACTTTCGGCGTCCACTCGCGCAGCACATCCAGATCGTCCGCCTGCAAGCTGTATTGATAGGTGGCATTGGCACTGCGCCCACCGATATGCAGATCCTGCGCCGCCATCAGGAACATCTGCGCCCCGGCGATATGGCTGGTCTTCAGGCTCAGTCGATTGGCGACTTCGGTGGCCGTGGCATCGCGATCGCTAAAGTCTTTAAGACGCACAAAGAAGTTGGCGCTATTGCGCGAGCCAAACATGCCGCTACCCATCGACGACATCACGCTGTCCACTGCGGGATCGGACTGGATGATCTTGGTGAACTCCAGCATCTTCGGCTTCATCGCCTGGAACGAGATGTTTTGATCGGCGCGCAGTGCGCCCATCAGCAGGCCGGTATCCTGATTGGGGAAGAAGCCCTTCTGCACCACGGTGAACAGAAACAGGTTGAGCAACACCGTCAGCACCAGGCTGAACATGGTGATCTTCTGGTGCGCCATCACCCACGCCAGACCACGCGAGTAGGCTGCCAGCAAAGCATTCAGCTGGTTTTCGATAAACTGATATAGCGGATGCGGGCGCTTGCTGACTTTCGGTTTTGGCTTCAGCAGACGCGCGCACAGCATCGGCGTCAGGCTCAGCGAGACAAACATCGAGATCAACAGCGAGACGGTGAGCGTCACCGCAAACTCGCGGAACAGACGACCGACAATACTGCCCATCAGCAGGATTGGGATAAACACCGCCACCAGCGACATGGTCATCGACAGCACAGTGAAACTCACTTCCTGCGCGCCTTTTAGCGCCGCCCGCAGCGGACTCAAACCTTCTTCGATATGTCGCGTGATGTTCTCCAGCACCACGATGGCATCATCGACGACAAATCCGGTGGCGATGATCAGTGCCATCAGCGAAAGGTTATCGAGGCTGTAGCCCAGCAGATACATCACTGCACAGGTGCCAATCAACGACACCGGCAGTGCCAGCGCCGGGATCACCACCGCCTGCACGTTACGCAGGAACACAAACACCACCGCGATCACCAACAGCATGGCGATCAGCAGCGTCTCTTCGGTGTCATACAAAGATTCACGCACCGTCGGGGAACGATCCACCACCACTTTCAACTGGGTATCCGCAGGCAGATCTTTTTCCAGCGCTGGCAACTGCGCTTTGATGGCATCAATGGTGTCGAGCATATTGGCACCGGCCTGGCGCTTAATGCCCACCATGACTGACGGCTGCGAATTGAGGAAACCGGCCTGATACTGATCTTCCACCGAATCGTAGACGGTGGCGACATCGTGCAGGCGCACCGCTTTACCGTCTTTATAGCTGACGATCAGATCCTGATACTGCGCCGCTTTATCTAACTGACCGTTGCTGTCCACCACCCATGATTGCTGGCTACCCTGCAGAATGCCCTTGGGTTTGTTGGTGGTGCTGTTGGCGATGGCTTCACGCACCGTGTCCAGCGAGATGCCGTATTGCGCCAGCTTGAGCGGTTGCAGATCGATACGCACGGCGGGCAAGGCGCTGCCCATTAGTGACACTTCGCCCACGCCCTTGACCTGCCCCATCGCCTGCTCGATTTTGCTCTCAGCGAGGTCGTAGAGCTCACCCGGCGTGCGCGTGGCGGAGGTCAACGCCAGCATCACAATCGGTGCATCGGACGGGTTAGCTTTGCGATAGGTCGGCAGTGATTCCATCGCGCTCGGCAGCAGACTGCGCGCGGCGTTGATCGCCGCCTGCACATCGCGCGCCGCGCCGTTGATGTCGCGGTCGAGATCAAACTGCAAAATCACGCTGGTGGAGCCCTGCGAACTGGTCGAAGTCATTTCGGTGACGCCGGCGATCTGCCCCAGCGAGCGCTCCAGCGGCGTCGCCACCGTGGCCGCCATGGTCTCCGGGCTGGCACCGGCTAAGCTGGCGCTGACCATAATGGTCGGGAAATCCACCTGCGGCAGCGGGGCCACCGGCAACAGCCGATAACCCAGCAAACCGAGCAGCATGATCGACAACGTTAACAGCAACGTGGTGACCGGGCGAAAGATAAAGAGTCTGGTGAGGTTCATTACTCGCTCCGCGCCTGCTGCTGTTTACGCTGCATATAGCGCTTGCCGCGCTGCGCAATGCCATCGAACCACAGATAAATCACCGGCGTGGAGAACAGCGTCAGCACCTGGCTGACAATCAACCCCCCGACGATCACCAGACCGAGCGGTTGACGCAGCTCCGCACCCGAGCCCGAAGCCAGCATCAGCGGCAGTGCACCGAGCAGCGCCGCCATGGTGGTCATCAGAATCGGACGGAAGCGCAGCAAGCAGGCCTGATGAATCGCATCACGCGCGCTCATGCCCTGCTTGTTTTCGGCCTCCAGCGCGAAGTCGATCATCATAATCGCGTTCTTCTTCACGATACCGATCAGCAGGATCACCCCGATTAAGGCAATCAAACTGAATTCACTGCCCGCCAGCAACAGCGTCAACAGTGCGCCCACCGCCGCTGATGGCAGCGTCGAGAGAATCGTCACCGGATGAATAAAGCTCTCATACAGGATGCCCAACACCACATACATGGTGATCAGTGCGGCCAGAATCAGCCACAGCGTGTTACCGGTCGCGCTCTGGAATGCCGAGGTTTCCCCCTGATAGCGCAGCGTAATGCTGGATGGCAGATCCAGCTGCTGCGTCACTTCGGCAATCGCCTTCTGCCCATCCTCCAGCGAATAACCGCTGTTGAGATTGAACGACACCATCACCGCCGGGAACTGATTCAGACGCATATGCATCAGTGAACCGGTGCGCTGGTGAATGGTGGCAATCGAGGTCAGTTTCACCATCCCGGTAGTGGTGTCGCTGTCGGAACTGGTGGTTGAGCTGCTGCTGGATGTGCTGCCCGAACTGCTGCTGGTTGATGTGCTGGAACTGCTGCTCACCGGCAGATAAACATCATCAAACGACGCCGGAGACTGCTGATACTGCGGTGCCACTTCCAGCACTACGCGATACTGGTTAGCCTGGGTAAAGATGGTGGAAACCAGACGCTGACCGAAGCTGTTGTACAGCGCCGTATCCACATCCGAGGCGGTAATGCCGTAGCGCGCGGCTTTGTCGCGGTTCAGTTCGACATAGGCGACACGGCCCTGATCCTGCAGGTTACTCACCACGCCGTTAAATTCCGGGCGCTGCTGCAAAGCCGCCACCATCTTCGGCGTCCAGCTCACCAGGTTTTCACTGTCTGCGTCATCCAGCGTGAACTGATACTGGCTCGGCGTGACCTGATCGTTGACCGTCAAATCCTGCGCCGGTTGCAGATAGAGCTGAATGCCCGCCACCTGCTCCGCCGCCTGCTGCAGCTGCTTGATCACCACATCGGCTTTGTCATCGCGCTCATCAAACGACTTCAGGTTGATTTGGATACGGCCACTGTTGAGGCTGGTGTTGCTGCCGTCAATCCCGATGGTGGAAGAGAGGCTATCCACCGACGGGTTCTGCAGAATCACTTTTGCCAGCGCCTGCTGACGCTTCGACATCTCGCTAAATGACACATCCTGCGACGCCACGGTGACACCCTGAATCAGTCCGGTATCCTGTGTCGGGAAGAAGCCTTTCGGGATGGCGATATACAGCAGCGCTGTCAGCGCAAAGGTCGCCAGCGCCACCAGTAACGTCAACTTCTGATGGTTCAGCACCACGGTCAGAAGACGGTCATAGCCACGCACCAGCTTATCGAAAATTTGCCCGCCCTTGCGCGAGAAGCGCGACTGCTTCTCTTCCGGGATATGCTGCAACAGGTAAGCGCACAGCATTGGCGTTAGCGTCAGTGACACCACCATCGACACCAGAATCGACACCGCCAGCGTAATGGCGAACTCGCGGAACAAGCGCCCTACCACATCGCCCATAAACAGCAGCGGAATCAGTACTGCAATCAGCGAGAAGGTCAGCGAGATGATGGTGAAGCCGATCTGCTGCGAGCCTTTCAGCGCCGCCTGCATCGGCGTTTCGCCCTCTTCCAGCCGACGCGAAATGTTCTCCACTACCACAATCGCATCATCGATGACGAAGCCGGTGGCGATGGTCAGCGCCATCAGCGACAGGTTATTCAGGCTGAAATCGGCCAGATACATCACGCCGAAAGTGCCAATCAGTGACAGCGGCACCGCCACGCTTGGAATCAGCGTCGCCGCCACATTGCGCAGGAACAGGAAGGTGACCATCACCACCAGCGCCACCGACAGCATCAGCTCAAACTGCACGTCGCTGATGGATGCACGGATGGTTTGGGTGCGATCCGACAAGATGCTCATCTTCACGCCATCGGGCAACGCGGCCTGCAGGGTTGGCAGCTGCGCTTTGATGCTGTCCACCACCTGAATCACGTTGGCACCAGGCTGGCGTTGCACGCTGATCACAATCGCCGGGCTGTTATTGGCCCAAGCCGACTGGAAGCTGTTCTCCGGCCCCTGTTCGATGTGCGCGATATCTTTCAGGCGCAGTGCAGCACCGTCCTGATAGGTGATGATCAGATTGCCGTACTCATCGGCGGTGCGCAGCTGATCGTTGGCATCGATGGTCACCGAATGGTATTTGCCATCGAAGCCGCCTTTTGAGCCATTGACGTTGCTGTTGCTGATCAACGTATTCACGTCTTCCAGCGACAGCTTGTGTGCCGCCAGCGCTTTCGGGTCCATCTGCACGCGGATAGCCGGCTGATGACCACCTGCCAATGTCACCATGCCGACGCCGTTAATCTGCGACAGCTTCAGCGCCACGCGGGTGTTCACCAGATCCTGCACCTGCGTCAGCGGCAGGTTATCCGAGCTGGCCGCCAGCGTAATCACCGCCGTATCCGCCGGGTTGACCTTTTTATAGGTCGGCGGATTGGGCAGATCGCTCGGCAGCAGGTTGTTGGCGGCATTGATCGCCGCCTGCACTTCCTGCTCGGCGACATCCAGCGACAGATCGAGGCTGAATTTTAGCGTGATGATCGAGGAGCCACCGGAGCTGGTGGAGGTCATCTGGCTTAAACCGGCCATCTGCCCGAGTTGGCGCTCCAGCGGTGAGGTCACAGACGATGCCATCACATCCGGGCTGGCCCCGGGATACAGGGTGGTGACCTGAATGGTCGGATAATCCACCTGCGGCAGCGCCGAGGTGGAGAGGAATTTATAGGCAAAGATCCCGGAAATCAGCACGCCGACCATCAGCAAGATGGTGGCGACGGGACGCTGGATAAACAGACGTGACGGATTCATTTTTTGGCCGCTGTGGCAGTTTTGCTGTCATCGGCCAGAGAGACTTTACTGCCATTGGTCAGGCGATCGATGCCTTCGGTAACAAGACGCTCGCCCGGCTCGACACCTTTTAGGATCGACTGCTGATCTTCACCAAACGCCGGGCCGGTGGTCACGGCTTTGCGCGTCACGGTGTTGTCTTTATTGATCACAAACACAAAGCTGCCGTCGCTGCTCAGTTGCAGCGCCTGCGCCGGGATCACCGTGGCGTTATTCAGAATGTTGGTTTGCAGGCGCAGGTTGACAAACTGATTGGCAAACAGCGACTCATCTTTATTCGGGAAAGTGGCTTTTAGCTCGATGGTGCCGGTGCTGGTATCGATCTGGTTGCTAATGAACTGCACGCTGCCTTGAGCCAGCTGGGTGCTATTGTCCTGATCAAAAGCCACCGCCGGTAAACTCTGCCCGTTATGCAGCGCTTTGGTGAGCTGCGCGATATTGCTCTGCGGCACGCTGAAGGTCACGGCTGCGGGCTGCATCTGCGTCACCACCACAATGCCGGTGGTGTCGGTGGTTTGCACCATGTTGCCCGGATCAACCAAACGCAGGCCGACACGGCCGCTGACTGGTGAAGTGATGCGCGCATACTCAATATCCAGCTTCGCACTGGCGATCTGCGCCTGATCGGCTGCCACTGCGCCTTTGTACTGCCCAACGGTGGCCGTTTGCGTGTCGAGATCCTGGCGTGACAACGAGTCCTGGGCCGCCAGTTTTTTGTAGCGGGCCAGCGTCAACTCGGCGCTTTTCAGCAATGCCTGGTTCTGATTGAGATCGCCCTGATACTGCGCCAGTGTCGCCTGATAGCTGCGTGGATCGATCTGCGCCAGCAGCTGTCCGGCCTCGACTTTTTGCCCTTCGGTAAAGAACACTTTTTCCAGTTGACCCGCTACGCGGCTGGTCACGGTAACGCTGGCATTGGGGATCACCGTGCCCAGCGCATTGAGATACACCGGCACGTTGGCCGTCGTGGCCACGCCACTGTGCACCAGCGTGGCACTGCCGCCCATCATCGCCATGCCCGGAGGTCCACCTGCGCCCCCGCGATGACCGCCTTTTCCGCCTCCTGGTGGCATGCCGCCCGGCGCACCGCCATGGCCGCCGACAACGCGCCAAATCACGCCAGCCACGATTAACACAACAAGTAAAATGAGTAGCCATTTCAGCCAGTGGAAACGCGATTTGCCAGGGGAATTAATTGTCATCGGACTCTTCAGATAAACAGGAAAAAGGAAAATCCCCTGCACTGACAGGGGATTATTTCAAAGGAAATCATCACTGCTTGTATTATCAGCTGAAGTGCCATGGAATTTCCATGGAGAAACCGTAAGGGTAACGTTAAGGCACTCAGGCCTTCCAACCGCCTCCTAAGGCTTTATACAAGGTGATTTTCTCGCTCAACTGGCCCAGATGTGCACTGATTAACGACTGCTGCGAACTGTAAAGCGATCGCTGGGCCACTAATACATTGAGATAATTGTCTACGCCTTGCTTAAAGCGCATTTCGGAATAGTCGTAATCGCGTTGATTAGCACCAACCTCCTGTTGCAGCGCTGTCAGCTGATCCTGCCAGGTATCCTGACCGGCCAGCGCATCATTCACCTCTTTGAACGCGGTTTGAATCGCTTTCTCATAGTCAGCAATTTCAATGCGTTTCTCGATGTGCGCGATGTTGAGATTAGCCTCGTTTTTGCCGCCGTCAAAGATCGGCAGATTGATCGACGGCACAAAGGACCAGGCACCGGTTCCGCCGCCCAGCAAACTGCCGAGCGAACTGCTGGTCGATCCCCCAGAAGCGGTCAGCGTGATGCTCGGGAAGAACGCCGCGCGCGCTGCGCCAATGTTGGCATTCGCCGCTTTCAGGCTATGTTCTGCGGCCATGATATCCGGACGACGCGTCAACAGATCAGATGGCAAGCCCGCTGGCGTGGCCGGGAACTGCCAGTTGACGTCCAGCGTCGCGTGGGACAGCAAAGTGGCGGGCAGATCGGTGCCCACCAGCAAGCGCAGCGCGTCCACATCCTGCCGTACCTGACGCGTATAGCTTGCCACATCCGCCTGGGCAGCCCGCACCGTGCTCTCTGCCTGCGCCAGATCCTGATCGCTACTGGCCCCGCCGTTGTAGCTGAGTTGCGTCAGACGATACGACTCTTGCTGACTTTTAGCGGTATTTTGCGCCAGATGCAGCAGATCGTTATCCGAACTCAAGGTCAGCCAGGCGGTGGCCACCTCCGAAATCAGCGAGATGCGCGTGGCGCGTTCGGTCGCGGCGGTGGACAGATAGGTTTCCTGCGCTTCATCACGCAAGCTCTGTAAACGACCAAAGAAGTCCAGCTCCCACGAGGTGACGCCCAGCCCGGCGTTCAGCTCGTGATAGGTCACCGCACCGGTGGTTTTGGTGTTGTAGAGGTTGGCCGGTTCATGCGCCGAGGTCTGGCTGGCGGTAGCATTGATTGACGGCATTAACGCCGCACGCTGCACCGTGACGCTCTGCTGTGCCTCTTCGACATTTAGCGCCGCTACGCGCAGGTCACGGTTGTTGTCGAGTGACAGCTGAATCAGATTGCGCATCGTGGCGTCAGTGAAGAAGTTCTGCCACGGCAGATCCGCCACGTTGCCCACCGGCGTGGGCTGATCGTACTTCGCGTCTACCGGCATTGCGGGGCGCTGATAGTGGGGGGCCAGCGTACAGCCCGCCAGCGCCATAGCCAGCGGCAGCAGCGCCATACGGAAAGTTTTAGTGTTCATGCGTTGTCACCTCTGCGGATGCTTTTTTCTTGCGGGCGAAGAACTGCGAAACCACCACGTAGAACATCGGAACAAAGAAGATGGCGAGGAAGGTGGCGGTGATCATCCCGCCTGCTACCGCCGTCCCAATCGAGTGCTGGCTACCTGCGCCTGCGCCGTTAGAGATAGTCAGCGGCAGCACGCCGAGAATAAACGCCATCGAGGTCATGATAATCGGTCGGATACGCAGTCTCGCGGCTTCCACCGCCGCCTCGACCAGCGTTTTGCCTTCCCGTTCGTGCAACTCTTTGGCGAATTCCACAATCAGAATGGCGTTTTTCGCCGCCAGTCCCACCGTGGTGAGTAAGCCCACCTGGAAAAATACGTCGTTCTGCAAGCCGCGCAGCAGTACGGCACTAATAGTCCCGAGAATGCCGAGCGGCACCACCATGATCACTGAGAACGGAATCGACCAGCTCTCATACAGCGCGGCCAGACACAGGAACACCACCAGAATCGAGATGATATACAGCTGCGTGGTCTGGTTGCCGGAAGCCTGCTCTTCATAGGAAATGCCGTACCACTGCACGCGGAAGCCTTTGGGCAACTGCTTCGCCAGCTGTTCTACTGCTTTCATCGCTTCACCGGTACTCTGCCCTGCCGCGGGCGATCCGAGGATCTCTTCAGAGGTCAGGCCGTTAAAGCGTTCGAAGTGTGGCGAGCCGTAAACCCATTTGCCGCTGGCGAAGGCGGAGAAGGGCACCATGGTGCCGCTGCTGTTGCGGAAGTACCATTTATCGAGATCGGATGGCGTGACGCGTGAATCGGCTTTACCCATCAGGTAAACCTCTTTCACACGGCCGTTATACATAAACTGATCGATATAGCTGGAACCCCACGCCACTGACAGCGTGTTGTTGATGTCGGTCATGCTCAGGCCCAGCGCGCTGGCCTTCTCGTCATTGATCTCCAGCTGATACTGCGGCTCATCTTCCAGTCCGTTCATGCGCACCTGCGCCAGATGCGGATCTTTGTCGGCCAGATCGATTAACTGGTGCGTGGCATCCATCATCTGCTGATGGGTGTGCGCGCCCGTATCCTGGAGATAGAGATCGAAGCCAGTGGCGTTACCCAGCTCCATCACCTCAGGCGGCACCATGGCGAAGATTTTGGCGTTTTTGTAGTTGGCAAAATGCGCCATCACCCGGTTCGCCAGATCCTGCACGCTTTGCCCGCTGTGGGTACGATCGCCCCAATCCTTCAGGCGCACGAAGGCCATGGCGTTACTCTGGCCGCGACCGGCAAAGTTAAAGCCCGCCACGCCAAAGGTGGTGGTGACCACTGAGGTTTCATTCTTCTGCAGGTAGTCATTGAGATCGTTGATCACCTGCTGCGTACGCTGTGAAGAGGAGTTCACCGGCAGCGTCATCTGCACCATCATCAAGCCCTGATCTTCTGCAGGCAGGAACGTGGTGGGCACACGCGTGAACAAAAAGCCCGTCACGCCGACGATCACCAGGTAGATCACCAGGAACAGGCCGCGACGGGAAATAACGTTGTTAACGCCGCGCGTGTAGTGCATCGCGCCGCTATCAAACTTACGGTTAAACCAGCCAGCAAAACCGGTGGTCTTGTGCTCCGCCGCCGAAGGTTTGAGCAGGGTGGCACAGAGTGCAGGGGTAAAGATCAGCGCCATGATCACCGACAGCGCCATCGCCGACACAATGGTGATCGAGAACTGGCGATAAATCACCCCGGTCGAGCCGGAGAAGAACGCCATTGGCAGCAGCACCGCTGACAGCACCAGCGCAATACCAAACAGTGCGCCCTGTATCTGCTGCATCGACTTGATGGTGGCGGTTTTCGGATCGAGATGTTCTTCGTGCATCACACGCTCGACGTTCTCCACCACCACGATGGCATCATCCACCAACAGCCCTATCGCCAGCACCATACCGAACATGGTCAGGGTGTTGATGCTGTAACCGAAGGCCGACAGGATGCCGAAAGTACCGAGCAACACCACCGGCACCACCAGGGTAGTAATCAGGGTGGCGCGCAGGTTTTGCAGGAACAGCAGCATGACGAAGAACACCAGCACCACCGCTTCGATCAGCGTTTTCACCACTTCTTCAATCGAAGCGCTGACCACTGGCGAAGTGTCATACGGATACTGAATTTCAACATTATCCGGCAGTGAGTCTTTCAGATCGGCTATGGTCTGGCGCACCGCTTTGGCGGTATCCAGTTCGTTCGCCCCGGTGGCCAGACGCAGCGCGATACCTGCCGCGGGCTTGCCGTTCATGGTGGCGTCAATGCCGTAGCTCTGCGGACCGAGCGCCACGCTGGCAACGTCTTTCAAACGCACCTGTGAACCATCGCTGTTCACTTTCAACAGCACATTTTCAAACTGCTGCACCGTGGTGAAGCGAGTTTTCCCCAGTACCGTGGCCTGCGTTTTGGCGCCCTGAATGGTCGGTAACCCGCCGAGTGAACCGGACGACACCTGCACGTTCTGGTTATCAATGGCGGTGGTGACATCACTCGGCATCAGGTTGTACTTGTACAGTTTGGCGGGATCGAGCCAGATGCGCATGGCATATTCCGAACCCAGTACCATAAAGTCACCGACGCCTGGCGTACGCGAGATCGGATCTTCCAGCTTCGACACCAGCATATCCGCGAGATCGCCGTTGCTCAGCTTGCCGTCTTTAGAGATCAGCCCGATGACCATCATGAAGTTCTTTTGGTACTTACGGATGCGGATCCCTTGCTGGGTCACGTCGGTTGGCAACTGCGATTCCGCCAGCGAGACGCGGTCCTGTACCTGCACCTGGGCGATATCCGGATTGATGCCCTGGTTAAAGGTGGCGATGATCTGCGCACTGCCGTCCGAGGCACTGCTGGATTCCAGATAGCGCAAGCCATCCAACCCGTTCAACTGCTGCTCAATCACCTGCACCACGGTGTTCTGGGTGGTTTCGGCGCTGGCCCCCGGATAAGTCACCGAGATCGACACCGCAGGTGGGGAGATATTGGGATACTGATTGACCGGCAAACTGATGGCCGCAATCCCGCCCACCAGCATCACGATAATCGCGATAACCCAGGCAAAGATGGGACGTTCAATAAAAAACTTCGACATGCCGCCCCCTTATTGCGCTGCTGCGTCGGTCATCGACAGACTGACAGCGTTGGCAGATGGCGTGTCATGGGTGTTGGCAGCGGTGGTGGTGACTTTCGCCCCAGCACGCACACTTTGCAGATTGTTCACCACCACGTTTTCACCTTCGCTCAGGCCGGAGGTCACCAGCCATTCACCTTTGATCATCTCGCCGGTGTGAATGCTGCGCTGCTCAATGGTGTTATCGCTTTTCACCACGTACACATACGGCTGGCCTTTGGTGTCATGCATGATCGACTCCTGCGGCACCAGAATCCCCTGCTGCTGAATGCCCTGCGGGAAGCTGGCGTGTACGTACATGCCTGGCAGCAGTTCATTATGCGGGTTCGGGAACACCGCACGCAGCACCACGGTGCCGGTGGCGGTGTCGACGTTCACTTCCGAGAACGCCAGTTTGCCCTGCTGGCCATACTGGCTGTTGTCTTCCAGAGAGAGTCCGACCGCCGCGGTGTTGTCATCCACTTTGGCGATCTTGCCGTCGGCTAAGGCTCGGCGCAGACGCAGCAGATCGGTAGAGGATTCACTGACATCAACATAGATCGGATCAAGTTGGGTAATGGTGGCGAGATAGTCGGTCTGGCCGTTGGTCACCAGCGCACCGGCGGTATACAGCGAACGGCTGATATGTCCGGAGATCGGCGCCTTCACCAGTGTGTAATCAAGATTGACCTTAGCGGTTTCCACATCGGCCTGTGCTTCACGCTCTGCCGCAACGGCATCGTCGTAAGTCTGCTGGCTGATGGCGTGTGCAGAAGCGAGCGGCTGATAGCGTTTTGCCACCATCGCATCGTTTTGCCAGGTCGCCATCGCTTTGTCGTAAGCGGCTTTATAGGTCGCCGGATCGATCTGATAGAGCGGCTGGCCTGCTTTCACTTCGCCGCCTTCGGTAAACAGGATTTTCTGGATCACGCCGCTGACTTGTGGGCGCACCTGTGCGGTGCGGACCGCCGTGGTGCGGCCAGGCAGTTGTGTCACCAACGTAACGGGCTCAGATTTTAGGGCGATGACACCCACCTGGGGTGTCGCGGATGCAGCGGGCTTTGCTCCGCCCTGGTCACAGGCTGCCAGTAAAAACACCACGCTGGCAGAAAGAAGTTTCAGGCGCATAATTTTTCTCTGGATGAAAGGAGGGATAGTCACTGATGTGATGACATGCAAAAAATCATTGTAGGGAGGGAGTGATAAGGCGGTTGTTAAGGTTGCGTAAAATATATTTTCCAAAGGAAAATGGTAAACCTTTCGTGCCATAAATGGCTGTGAAAATTAGCTTTTTGCGGGTTTTTTACCGCCATGCAGAGCAACAGGTTTACCCTTTCGGCTCGATCCCGCGACGGCGCAGTTCGCGACGCGCCAAATCTTTCAACCAGCACGATAGCGTGATGTTTTCATCTTCGGTGACTTCGCGCAGTTGATCATGCAACTCCGGATGAATGCGTAACTGAAACGCCGTGGAGCGGCCCTCGCCTTTTGGCGTTCGGTCTTTGGTTTTTGGCATCGGGTCACACCTCAACGAATGGCAATAAAAAACGCCCCAAAGCCGCGCTACCAACACGGCAAGGGGCTGGCGAACCGAAATGGAATGCGGCATCGCGGTGCGTTACATACAGGTTACACGGCAAGATATTTTTATGTTGGCGGGGAAGTGTTAAGACTCAGACAAGAGGTGTGAGCGAGTTCGCTGAGTGCTGAATTTCAGGCAAAAAAAACCCACGCATCCGCGTGGGTCGGTGCAACCGAACAGGGTGAATACCTGAAGACAGGTATTGCTGCCGCAGCAGCCGATCTTCACACCAATCAATACCTCTGGGACTTTTATCGTCGCCGAAAGTGGTGTGAGAAAACAGCCGCAAATCGCAACGGAGTTCGGCGAAATGCAACGAGGTGTGAAAAGCACCTCACGGCAGTTACATCCTGATTTTACTAAGATTTATCCGAAGTCGGTTTGCTGTAAATGGCGTCAGGCGCAATGTTCATATGCTTCAACACCGGCCCCATAATGCTGCCGAAAATCGGCGCCGCTACCGAACCACCAAAGTGATCGCCCGCTGTCGGATGGTTGACCATCACCACCAGCGCCACCTCAGGATGGCTGGCAGGAGCAATACCGGCGGTGTAGTTAACGTAACCGCCATCGTACTTCCCGCTGGTGCCCATTTTCTCTGCGGTACCGGTTTTGGTCGCCAGGCGGTAACCCGGCACAGCGGCTTTGACGCCGGTACCACCAGGCAATACGTCACTCTCCAGCATGTGCACCACGGTTTGCACGATTTGCGGATCGGCCACCTGCTTGCCCAACACCGGCGGTGTCACTTTGGTGATCGACAGTGGACGATATACGCCGTAAGAACCAAGCGTGGCGTATTCACGGGCGATTTGCAGCGGTGTGACGCGCAGGCCGTAGCCAAAGGCAAAGGTGGCGCGTTCAATATCCGCCCAGCGTTCACGGTGCAGCGGGAAGTAGCCCACGCTCTCGCCGGTTAACCCGAGTCCGGTCGGCTTACCCAGGCCAAACGCCTGATAGGTGTTCACCAGCGCTTCAGCAGGCATCGCCAGCGCAATGTGCGATACGCCGATATCACTCGATTTCTGCAAAATGCCCGTCATGGTCAGGCGCGGCCAGTGGCCGACGTCACGAATCAAGTGGCCGTTAACGCTGTAGGGTGTGGTATCGATCACCGAGTCGGCACGCACCAGATGACGCTCCAGCCCTTCCATCACCACCAGCGGTTTCACCGTTGAGCCGGGTTCGTAGCTGTCATTGATCGCCGTGTTGCGCATCTGTGCAGGCGTGGCGTTATCGAAGTTGTTGGGGTTGAACGAAGGATAGGAAGCCATCGCCAGGATCTCGCCCGTATCAATCTTGATCAGCACTGCCGCACCGGAATCCGCTTTATTCAGCAACACGCCATCGCGTAGTTTGCTGTAGAGGGTGAACTGGTCAAACTTATCAATACTCAGCTGTACCGTTGGCGGCTGCTTCGGCGGCTCGTAATCCAGCATCGCCACGATATTACCCTCTTTGTCCTGACGATAAACCTCTTTGCCCGGCTCGCCTTGCAGCACGTGGTCGAAACCTTTCTCCAGACCGTTCAGGCCATTGCTGTCAGCACCGACAATGCCAATCAACGGCGCAGCGGCTTCACTCATTGGATAGAAGCGGCTGTCGTTGTATACCGAGCTGATGCCCTTCAGGTGCAGTTCGGCGATGTCTTTGGCGATGCCCAGTTCGATTTTACGGCCAAGATAGAGGAAGCGTTTTTTCGGGTTCGCGATGATCTGCTCACGCAACTCTTCCGGACGTAAGTTCAGCGCCGAGGCAAGATAGGTCCATTTGGCGTTGGTAAAGTCGGGATTGGCTTCCAGCACGCGCATCGGGTCGGCGATGATATCGCGCGCCGGTACGCTCAGTGCCAGTGCCTGGCCATCACGATCCAGTAAGGTGCCACGGTTGGTGGGCAAGGTGACGGTGCGCAGTGAACGCTGATCGGCCTCGTGCTCCAGCATCGGATGCTTAATCAGTTGCAGGTCACCGACGAAGATCAGCAGCAACACCATGCAGCTGAAGACACCCAGACAAATCAGGCGAAAACGAAACGGGTTAAATGGGGCTTTGATCTGGTCTTTTCCCAGAAGTTTTTTTATACGGGGCATAGCATTCCGCTGCAATAAACAGTTTTTTCAAGCTTGTTATCCGCAGTTATAAAGAAAGGTAAAGCGAGTTGACAGGAAAACTGTGTTTCAGTTCGTTAGCGGGAACGACAGGCAAAAAAAACCTGCGCATCTGCGCAGGTCGGTGTAATCAAGAAAACTTTTTGATGTTCACCCATCAATACCTCTGGGACCCTGACTGTAGCAAGGTGGCATGACGGTTCTCCATCTCTCAAACGCAACAGTTACCCGCAAAATGTAACCAGCAGTGAGATTGTTAGCACCCCATTCACATCAGGTGTTTTTTGATTTCCACCAGGCAACTCATGGCGTTAGGGCCTTGCGTCAGTGACGAGGTGCCAATATCCAGCGTCAGCACATTGGGGTTACCGGCACGGTCCCACGGCTGCCAGGTGCGGCCGAATCCGGGATCAAACCAGGCACCGGTGGCGATGATCACCACACCCTCGGTTAAGCCATCGGTCAGGCGCACACCGGCCAGCATACGGCCACGCGCATTACTGACTTCGATTTCGTCGCCATCCACAATCCCACGCGCACTGGCGTCCTGCGGATGCATATATAAGGTTTCACGCCCGGCCGTTTTATTCGCTTGCACCGTGGCAGTTGCGTCCATCTGGCTGTGCAGCCGATCCGAGGGCTGAATCGAGATCATATGCAGCGGGAAATCCCCGCTCAGCGGTGAGCCCAACCACTCCTGCGGCTCACGCCACTCGGGATGTCCGGCAAAATCTTCCAGTTGATAATCGGCGATGGTCTGACAGAATAGCTCGATTTTACCACTGGCGGTCTGGATCGGATGGGCCTGCGGGTTAGCACGGAACTCATCCATAAACACATACGGCTTGCCACCTTCCGGGATCTCAACAAAGCCACGCTCCCAGAACTCACCAAACTCCGGGAAGTGGATATCTTTACGCGCGTGCGCCACCGCACACTGCTGATACAGGTGCTCAATCCACTGCATCTCGTTGCGCCCTTCGGTGAACAGATCGCGGTAGCCGAGGCGATCGGCGATATCCGCAAAGATATCGAAGTCATGACGCGCCTGATGCTGCGGTTTCACCGCCTGATGCATCGCAAACACAAAACGATCGCGTGAAGATCCGCCGATGTCGTTGCGCTCCAGCGTGGTGGTGGCGGGTAACACGATATCCGCCATCTGCGCCGCCGGGGTCCAGACGATATCCTGCACGATAACGGTATCCGGGCGCTGCCAGCCTTCCACCAGGCGGTTAAGCTGCTGATGGTGGTGGAACGGATTGCCCCCCGCCCAGTGCACCAGATGGATATCGGGATAGTGCAGGGTTTCGCCCTGGAAGTTGTAGGGCTGGCCGGGGTTGAGCAGCATATCGCTGATGCGCGCGACCGGAATCGAGAAGTTGCCGGGATTCGGCCCGGTACTCATCATCGGCGCGGGCCCTTCCTGACGCGGATTACCGACGCTGTTCATCGACCCGTGACCAAAGGAGAAGCCGCCGCCCGGTAAGCCCGGCTGACCGAGCATCGAGGAGAGCGCAATCATCATCCAGTACGGCTGCTCACCGCGATGGGCGCGCTGTACCGAGTAAGAACAGGTGATAAAGCTGCGTTTGCCAATCAGTTGCTGTGCCAGTAACGCGATACGCGCCGCCGGAATGCCGGTGATGGCACTCGCCCACGCCGGCGTTTTGGCGATGCCGTCGCTTTCGCCTAACAGATATTCTCGCAGTTGCGGCCAGCCGGTGCAGTGACTGGCGAGGAAGCTTTCGTCCAGCGCGTTACGGCGGGTGATTTCGAAGCCAAGCGCCAGCATTAACGCCACATCGGTATTCGGGCGAATCGGAATCCATTCGGCATTCACAAACGCCGGGCAGTCATCGCGCATTGGGCTGATGTTGATGATTGGCGTGCCTTTGGCGCTGAGTTGCTCCAGCGCCGGTTTCAGGCTGTGCTGTCCGGCACCGCCCGACGCCACCTGGGCATTTTTCAGCGCCAGACCACCGAAGGCGATAAAGATGTCGGCATGTTCCACCACGCTCGGCCAGTCGGTGACGCGGCCGGTGAGCGGCATGTAGGTACCGATCACATAGGGCAGGAAGAACTGCGCGGCGCCCCAGCTATAGTTGCCCTGCTGGTCCACCCCGCCGCCGCCCTGGAAGTAGAAACGACGGATCAGGGTGCGCGCATGGTTAACGCGTCCCGCCGATGACCAGCCATAAGAACCGTTGAAAATACCCGATGCGCCGTAGCGATCGCGCACGCGGCGATTCTCTTCTGCCACCAGATCCAGTGCGGTATCCCAATCCACGGCGACAAAATCTTCACGTCCACGCAGCGTGCGATCGCTATTCTCACGCGACTTTAGCCATGAACGACGTACCATTGGCTGGCGGATACGCTTATCCGAGTAGACCAGTTCCGGGATGGTGTTGAGCATCGGCGACGGATCGGCGTCAGCAAAAAAGGGTTCACAGCCAATCAGGCGGTCGTTTTCCGTGACGGCAGTAAATGCGCCCCAGTGCGCCAGGTGTGGCACGCGTGTTTTCATGGTTATTGGGTCCGGCAGACAGGTCTGAATCGTGCTGGCAGCATACCATGCCGCCCTGACGCGCTGAAGTCTGGCTGTGAGCGCCTGATTTTCCGCGCTTTTGCGACAGCGCTGGCATTCTCGCGGGTTGCTACAGGTACTGTTTTCCGTAACACTGATGGGATGTGTAAACGTTTTCCCGGATGCAAGTAACCGCATGGCTACCATTAAGGATGTTGCCCGCATGGCTGGGGTATCGGTCGCGACCGTTTCCCGCGTCATCAATAATTCGCCCAAAGCCAGCGAGAGTTCACGTCTCGCCGTGACCCAGGCAATGGAGCAGTTGCAGTATCACCCGAACGCCAATGCGCGTGCGCTGGCACAGCAATCCACCGAAACCCTGGGTCTGGTGGTGGGTGACGTTTCCGACCCGTTTTTCGGCGCGATGGTGAAAGCGGTCGATGAAGTCGCCGGTGCCACCGGCAACTTCCTGCTGATTGGTAACGGTTACCACATTGAGCAAAAAGAGCGTCAGGCGATTGAGCAACTGATGCGTCATCGCTGCGATGCGCTGGTGGTGCACGCCAAGAAAATTCCTGACGCCGATCTCGAAGTGCTGATGAAGCAAGTGCCGGGCATGGTGTTGCTCAACAGACTGCTTAAAGGCTTTGAATCGCGCTGCATCGCGCTGGATGACCGTTACGGTGCCTGGCTGGCAACGCGCCATCTGATTCAGCAAGGTCATACGCAAATCGCCTTTATCTGCTCGACCCACCCTATTTCTGACTCCGAAGACCGCCTGCAAGGTTACTACGACGCGTTGAAAGAGCACGGCTTACCGTCCAACGACCGCTTAGTGGCGTGGGGCGAGCCGGACGAAGTCGGGGGTGAACAAGCGATGACGGAATTGCTGGGGCGCGGTAAGCAGTTCACAGCGGTGGCCTGTTACAACGACTCCATGGCGGCTGGCGCGCTGGCGGTGTTGAGTGATAACGGCATTCGCGTGCCGGAAGAGATGTCGCTGATTGGTTTTGATGATGTGCTGGTCTCACGCTATGTGCGTCCACGACTGACCACGGTGCGTTATCCGATTGTCACCATGGCGCAGCAGGCGGCACAGCTGGCGCTGGCGTTAGCCAACGGCACGGAAATGCCGGAGGTGACCAATATGTTTAGCCCGACGCTGGTGAGAAGGCATTCGGTGAGCGGACCGGGTTGATCTCCAGGTGCGCATCAATGCGCACCGGGTCATAACACCTGCGAATAGACCTTCACCCGCACATCCGGGAACTCCAGCGCATCACACTGATACTGCCAGCCAAAGCGCTCGTAGTAGCCACCAAACGTTGACCACAGCCACAGTTTTTCATGTCCGCGCTCGCGAGCATAATTCAACACATGCTGCTGTAACGCTTCGCTCAGGCCATTGCCGCGCGCGTGTTCATCCACATAGAGCGCGGCAATCCACGGATAGAGATCCTGACGGCTGATCAGATCACAGCGCCAGAATCCCACCGTGCCCAGCGGCACATCACCATCCAGCGCCACGAAAGTCACCGGATACTCGGCACCGTTCAGGCTGCTGCGTACAATACTGTCATAAAACTCGCGCGACGTCCCCTCGCCAAACGCCTGCCACAGCCAGTCGGTGATATGGCTGGCGTGATGTGGGGCTTCACTGAGTGGAACAATGTTAATCACATCAGCTCCAGCGCCAGCAGCTCCTGGATGGTCTGCGCACGACGAATTTCACGCGGAGCGCCATTCTCAAACAGCACTTCCGGAATCAACGGACGGCTGTTGTAGTTGGATGACATCGAAGCGCCGTACGCGCCGGTATCGTGGAACACCAGATAATCACCGACCTGAGTGGCAGGCAGTGCACGCGTCTCGACTTTACCGCCTTCCAGCTGGGTGAACACATCGCCCGACTCACACAGCGGACCGGCCACCACGCTCTCAACGGTTGCATCGCTCAGCGCGCGACCATCGGCTGGCAGCACAGAAATATAGTGATAGCTGCCGTACATCGATGGACGCATCAGATCGCTAAAGCCCGCATCCACCAGCACGAAGTGACGGCTGCCCATATCTTTAACCGCACGCACTTGCGACACCAGCACGCCAGACTCCGCCACCAGGAAACGACCCGGTTCGATCTCCAGTTTCACCGCATGACCAAGATGCGCCGCAATGCGGTCACGTGCGCCACTCCACAAACCGAAATAGTGCTGGGTATCAATGGCTTCTTCACCGAAGCGATAAGGAATCGACAAACCACCACCGGCTGAAATCGCTTCCAGATCCTGACCAAATTCGATGACCTGATCGACCATCGCGTCACACACCTGCTGCAGGTGACCGTAATCGACACCGGAACCGATATGCATATGCAGACCCACCAGTTTCAGGCCGTGCTGCTGAATCGCTGCCAGCGCCAGCGGCAGATCGCTATGCCAGATGCCATGCTTGCTGTTCTCGCCACCGGTGTTGGTTTTTTGACTGTGCCCATGACCAAAACCCGGGTTGATACGCAGCCACACTTTATGGCCCGCAGAGACCGCGCCAAGCTGATGCAGCATATCCACAGAACCGGCGTTGACCGGCACTTTTAACTCCGCGATACGCGCCAGGGTTGGCTGATCGAAGACGTCAGCGGTAAAGACGATATCTTCGTCACCCGGCTGGAAACCGGCGGCCAGGGCGCGCTCAATTTCACCCAGGGAAACGGAATCGACCTTCACGCCTGCGGCACGCATCAGGCGCAGAATGTGAATATTGGAGCAGGCTTTTTGCGCAAAACGCACCACGTCAAACGCACTCAGCTGGGCAATACGCTGCTGAATGATGGCGGCATCGTAAGCCCAGAATGGACCAGCATAGCGCTGTGCCAGCGGCAGTAAATTAGCGGCGGTCAGCGCCGTTTCGTTGTTGTTCAGTGGACGTGGCATCTCAATTCTCCTGTGTCTTTACCACTATTTAGCCACAGCAAGACGATTCAGAAAAATATCTGTTTTAGCGTCAGCTATACAAATATGATATGGATTAACGGAGGAGTGATGGCAAAAATTAACTGGCGACATATCGAAATTTTCCACGCGGTGATGACCAGCGGCAACCTGACGCAAGCCGCCGCGTTGCTGCACACCTCGCAGCCAACCGTTAGCCGTGAGCTGGCGCGGCTGGAGCAGCAGCTGGGTCTGGAACTGTTTGAGCGGGTGCGTGGACGATTGCAGCCCACGGTGCAGGGTTTACGGCTGTATGAAGAAGTACAACGCTCCTGGTACGGGCTGGACCGCATCATGGATGCCGCCGAAGGATTGCGCCAATTCCGTCAGGGCGAGCTGTCGATTGCTTGTTTGCCGGTGTTCTCGCAGTCACTGCTGCCACCACTGCTGCAACCCTTTCTGCAACGCTATCCGCAGGTCAGCCTGAACATCATTCCGCAGGAGTCGCCGCTGCTGGAAGAGTGGCTGTCGGCACAGCGCTACGATCTGGGTTTGACTGAGACTCAACATGCGCCAGCAGGCACCGAACGCGTACCGCTGCTGACCTGCGATGAAGTGTGCGTGTTGCCGCCCAACCATCCGTTGTGCCAGCGTGAGGTGCTGACGCCGCAGGATTTTCAGGGAGAGAATTACGTCAGCTTGTCGCGCAGTGACAGTTATCGCCAGCTGCTGGATTCACTCTTTCATGAACAAGAAGTGGAGCGCCGTCTGGTACTGGAAACACACAGTGCGGCATCGGTTTGCGCGATGGTGCGCGCCGGCGTGGGGATTTCGATTGTGAATCCGCTGACGGCGCTCGATTACGCCGACAGCGGTGTGGTGATGCGCAGATTCAGTATCGCGGTGCCGTTCACCGTCAGTCTGGTGCGGCCACAGCATCGCCCGGCGTCAGCGCTGGTTGATCATTTCTGCGACCACCTGCAACAGCAGGTGGCCACCTTTACCCAACGCATTGCCGAGCGTCTGGTTTAAGCGCGTACCGTTTCGCCCTGCCCGCCTGATTTGCGGAAGGTGATCAGACAGATGACCAGACCGACCACCGCCAGTGCAGCGGCGGCCACCGGCACTGACGTCAGCCCGTAGCCTTTATCGATCACCGCGCCGCCTACCCAGGCACCGAGCGCATTACCGACGTTGAACGCCGAGATGTTAAGCGTGGAGACCAGATTAGGTGCGTCTTTACCATGGCGCACCACGTTAATCTGCAAGCCAGGCACGGTAGCAAAGGTCGCCATCGCCCACAGGAACAGCGTGATTTCCGCCAGCCACAGCGCGTGGCTGGTCCAGCTGAACAGCAGCGAGAAGACGGCGACCAGCACAAAGCTGAGGATCAGGCTAAACGAGACTTTCCAGTCGGCCAGCTTGCCGCCGAGGATATTACCGACGGTTAAGCCTGCGCCAATCAGGAACAGCGTCCAGCTCACCCCACGATCGGTGATGCCCGTGACCTGCAACAGCAGCGGCGCGATATAGCTGAACAGCGCAAACATCGCAGCAGCAAAGAACACTGTCATCAGCAGCGACAGCCACAGTTTGCCATTTGCCAGCGCGCTGACTTCACTCGCCAGATGTACCGGTTTCTCTTCTTTGTTGGTTGGCAGACTGACAATCAAAGCGATAAAAGCGAGGATGCCGATGATCGCCACGCCCCAGAAGGTGGCACGCCAGCCAAACATCTGACCAAACCAGGTGCCGAGCGGCACACCCAGCACGTTGGCGAGGGTTAAGCCGGTGAACATCAGCGCCACCGCCGATGCCTGACGGCTCGGTGCCACCAGACTCGCCGCTACTACCGCACCAATCCCGAAGAAGGCCCCGTGACAGAGTGCGGTGACCACGCGCGCCAGCATCAGCAGGTTGTAGGTGTACGCCAGCGCGCACAGCACGTTGCCGATGATGAAGATGATCATCAACAGAATCAGGGTTCGTTTACGCGGCAGCTTCGCCGTCAGCAACGCCATAATCGGTGCACCGATGGCTACGCCCAGTGCATAACCACTGATCAGCCATCCTGCTGAAGGAATCGTTACCTGCAGATCGCCCGCCACTTCCGGCAGTAATCCCATAATCACGAACTCCGTGGTGCCGATGGCGAACGCACTCAGCGCCAGCGCCAGTAATGCAACAGGCATAACACACTCTCCTAAAAATGTTTTGCAGGCAGGCCGCACAACGAACGCCGTGCGGTTACAACGGACGCTTATAGATATTTGAACTGCGTCACATTCTGATTAAAGCACAGGCTTGGCAGCTCAACCAGCCTCTGCGCTGCAAGGCATCTTTGCTTGCAAAGCAATAATCCCCGCGCGCGAAAGTGACTCTGCCTGACCACTGAGACAGATGACACTTTTCACGCTACGCTTGATTCAGTTGTGATCGCTGTCACAGCTCATCAGCTTTTGGCGAGCAATCAAGCAGTAAAGGATGGGCGCGCATTGCCGATACCTCAACCAGTTACGCGGTGATGCGGTGTCAAACAATGCAGGGGGAATGACCTATGCGATGGCTGATCGCACTGACAGTGGGCTGCCTGAGCGGCTGCTCCGTGGGGCACTATGAGTACAGCAAAGAAGCCGCAAAACGCGTCGATATGACCGTAACCGGCATTCCTACCGTGCTGGGCATTGGTGCGCTAGGCACCACCATTCCCCTGACACCGGAATACAGTTTGACGGCCGCACATGTGGCAAAATACTCGATGTATCGGGTGAAAGCCTGGCATCCCGAGTGCGATATCGCCGTGGTGTACCACAAGAACAGCGAACCCAATCTTCCTCCCCCGTTCCGCAACAGCCATATCGGCGACAACGTCAATCTCTACGGTTACAGCTTTATCTCTGCCATGCCGGTGGCCTCAAGCGGCAAGAATTTGATCAACACCACACTGGCCAACGACTGGAATAAACCGAGTTGTGTGGTGGTCGCGGCGAATGCCGGTGTAGTGAAAGGCATGTCGGGTGGTGCGGTGTACAACGCCAGCGATGATACGCTGGCGGGGGTAATTGTCGGCTACAGCAGCGCGATTGACGACAATAAAAGCGGTAAGACCTTGTATAAGGATGTGGCGCTGTATGTGCCTTATTCGCGTTTTCAGGTGTGGCTGGATCAGGTCGTGAAATCGTAATTACGCTGGCACCCAGGCCCCTTTCAACTGCACCTGCGGGAATCCGGCAGTCAGAATACGCAGTTCGGCATCACGCGGGGTGTTGTCGCCCTGCCCCTGAATGCTGACGATATCCTGTGGGCAGGCGGAGAATGCCACGTAGCAATCCATCTCAGCGCGCAGCACAATGTAGTCACCGGGCTTTGTCACCACCGGCAGCGTTTTCAGAGTAATGCCGTCCGGCTGCACCTGAATATTCATAAAAATATTCAGAGACGCCAGATTACCGTGCGGCAGTTCAACACCTAACTCGCGCATGCCCTCAAACAGGTTATCGTGGCAGTTGCGGTGATACTCGGTGCAGCCCAGCAGCTCATAACGACGCGCATCGCAGGCCGCCATAAAGGAATCATGCACGCCGGGTGAAGTATCTGCCACCAGGGTCAGAATCGGGTGGCGCTGGCTGGTGATAAAGCTGTCACCGACTTTGGGATTAAGACGCTGGTTCCACACGCGCGTCGCTTCCATACACATATATTCACTGACGTCTTCGGCGTTGTACGCCCAACAATCCACTACCTGAGTGCCATGCAGATTGATCACCTGCACCGCTTCCCCTTTCTTCAGACGCACCGCTTTGCCGTAGCGCGCGGGAATGGTGATCGCTTCACGATGCTGATATTCAGCTGACATAGTGTTCTCCTGATTAATGCTGCATGCCGCGACGATAGCGCGTCATGCGAGATTCAAGGCCGCGTGCCAACCAGTCGATCAGACTGTTGAGCAGCCAGTAACAAAGCGCCACCGTGAGATAGATCTCCAGCGGCGCGTAGGTATCTGAAATCGCCTGTTTGGCGGCGTACATAAACTCCTGCACCGAGACAATCGACAGCAGCGCCGAGTCTTTAATCAAACCAATCATCAAACCGACCAGCGGCGACAGCATCTGCGGCAGGGTTTGCGGCAACACCACATCGCGCAGCTGTTCGCTGCGGCTCAAACCCAGCACGCGGCAAGCTTCCCACTGCCCCTTCGGCAATGCCTCTATTGCCGCACGAATAACCTGTGCGATATAGGGCGCGTAATAGAGCGTCAGGGCCAGCACGCCCACCACCGGCGATGACAGCGTGATGTCGTACTCCGGCAGCACAAAATAGAGCAGGTAGATCACCACCAGCAGCGGCAACGCGAGGGTTAATCCGCTGTAAAGATTGAGTAAACGCAACCAGAACGGCGAAGCGCGCATTAGCAGTAATGCCATCAGCCCGCCCCATGCCAGTGAGCAGAGCGCGGCAACAATGCACAGTTGCAGCGTGGCGATCATGCCGTCTCCCAGCGAAGGCAGGGAAGTGAGAATGGCTTGCCAATCCATCAGGCAATCCTCCGTTTGGCTTCCAGACGTCGGGCAGCGGCAATTAACGGCATGGCGATCAGCAGATATCCAGCCGCCACCAGCAGCAGCACCTGCGTAGCTTCATAGGTACGCGCAATCACAATCTGTCCTGCGTAGGTCAGTTCCGTCAGCGCCACCACCGAGGCCAGCGGCGTGGTTTTCAGCAGGATGGTGAACTCGTTAACCAGCATCGGCAGGCTGGCGCGCATCACCTGTGGATTAATCACATACCACCAGGTTAAGAAGCTGCTGAGACCTAGCGTGCGTGCGGCTTCGAGCTGACCGCGCGTCACCAGTGAACGGTTCACCCGCAAAATCTCCGCCACGTAAGCGCCACTGTTGAGGCCGATGGCAATCACCGCCGCCAGCATCGGCTGACCGCCCAATCCGAGGCGCGGCAAGGTGAAAAACACCACGAACAGTTGCACGATGGCCGGTGTACCGCGCATCAGGCTGACGTACAGCCGGCCGATGGCGCGCCAGATCCAGGCACGGCGCAGTTGCAGGAAGCAGCCAAGCTGCCCCATCACCACGCTGACCAATGATGCCAGTACAGTGAGTACCAACGTCATCAGCAGGCCGTGTCCGAGTTCCGGCAGCGCGGCCACTACCTGTTGATCCAGCCCCATGCGTTACTCCGCGTTAAAGTCGTGCAGGTTTTCCGCCACCGACAGCAGCAGCGGTGCAGGTTGATCGTTGCCCTCGATGCCGGTGTTGCAGGCCGAGACGATAAACTGCGTGTCCATCACCACGCGACAGGTGATGCTGTCGCCTGCTTTGGTGAGGTTCGGCTCCGGCAGGATGTCGCCGGCCCGCGTCAGCTTGACGTGCATAAACAGGTTGATCGGGTCCGGCAGCTTCGGCACCACCATCCCCAATCGCGCCAGCTCGCCGCTCACCGCTTCCAAACAGCCTTCACCCTGATACCCTTTTTCCGTCAGGAAGGCGCGGGTAGAGGCAGGCAGCAGCAGGTCGTGACGCTTCACGCTGTCTTTGCCCAGCACCATCATCGGACGGCGGCGGTTGTTCACCAGACGCATACCGGAACCCAGCAGATAGCTGTTGCTGAAGACGCGAGTGTGATGCACCGACAGCCACACAGCAGGATCGGCGAGGCTAAAACCAAACAGGGAAGCCACCGCGCCGTCGCCCTGCGCCGTGATGCGCAGCAACTGGCCGCGCAGCACCTTAATCGACCCGACGCTGCCCGGTTCCACCGTGACCGACTGCGCCAGCGTGCGCTCAGCGGTCTCTTCATAACTTTCACGCATTAACAGCATGATTCATCTCCTCTGCGTGAAACACGTCACTCACCACGATATCAATCGGCGTGACCTGCAAACCGTTACCGGGAATGATGTCCTGCGGGCAGGACGATACCGAACAAATCAAATCGCACAGCGCTTCGAAGGTAATGCTGTCGCCCGCTTTGCTGTTGGGATCGGTCACTTCCATTCGGCCATCGGCGGTCACCGGACCGTTCTGGAACAGGTTGAACGGCTCAGGCAGCGAGAAGTACGTCACGCCAAAGGCTTTCATGCCCTCCAGCAGGTTGTCCACGCAGTTGCGATGGCCTTCGACGCCGAAATCGACGCTAAAGCGGGTACGATCGCAGGCTGGCACGTTGGCATCGTGAATGCCGATGCTGTCCGCCAGAATGCGCAGCATCGGACGGTTTTCACTCGACCACAGTGCATCGCCGGGCTTAAAGAACAGCGAGCGCAGATGCTGGCGGGTATGCACCGGCGACAGCTTTTCATTCAAATCATCGGCATTGACCGCGACGAAATCCGCAGCCTGCTGCCCTTCACTGTCAATCACGGTAATAAACTGGCCCTTACGCACGCGGAAGGTTTTGCCATGGCCCGCAGGCACCGTCAGGTTGCACTGGCACATAATTACTCCTGAGGAATGAAATCGCTGGCGGGCACGGTAAAGGTGGTGCCGAGATACTGCTGCTGCAGTTTGGTCAGCTCGCCATCTTTCTGCATTGCCAGAATGTGGTCGCTGATGGCTTTGTTCAGGCTGCCGTCTTCTTTACGTGTCGCCCAGCCCATCCATTGCGATGGACCGACTTCACCCACCTGCGCCACTTTTCCGGCGTATTTTTTCGCGACCGGGGCCAGCACGGAGATGTCGTCGTAAACGAAGTCAGCGCGTTTGGTCATCAAAGTGCTGACGGTCTGATCCAGCGAATCCACGTTGATGATGGTGATGGGTTTTTTACCCTCCTTTTTCAGCTGCTCGTTAAAGCCTTTCAGCAACTGCTCTGGCACGCTGGCGGTTTTTACCGCGCCACGCAGACCAGACAGGCTTTCCGGGCTGAGCGTTTTGCCGCTGAAGGTGCTGGCTTCACTTTCACGTACCAGCACGCCGTTTACGGTTTTGCTGTAAGGCACGGTGAACAGCACTTTCTTCGCGCGCTCGGCGGTGACGTTAAGAGAAGAACCTTCGGCGTTGAACGAGCCAGAGATCAGGCCCGGCAAAATGCCGCTGAAGGCGGTTTTCTGAAACTCCAGTTTCACACCGAGATCTTTGGCGAAGGATTGCATGATCGCCACGCTATAGCCGGTGATATCGCCTTTGTCGTCGGTGTATTCGTATGGAGGAAAGGTTGGATCGATACCAACGGTAATTTTGCCGCTGCTTTTGATGTCACTCAGGGTATCGGCTTGCGCCTGCGCCATGGTGCCAACGGTGAGAAGAGCGGCGATCAGCAGTGCTGTTTTTTTCATTGTGGTGTTTCCCTGGTGTTGGTGAAATGTCTTTTTCTACTGAGCATATTTTGTGCCAGTTTTTTCACCACCCAGCTAACACCTTTCGGGTAGAGAGGGTATTACTGAATAAAATCAGTGAGAAACATTTGTTTCTTTATTTTAATTTTAAGTTTCTGTGATTTCATTGGCGGGAAATCAGGCGGGGATAGCGGAGGAGTGAGCGCACTACTATGGGGCAATATCTGGCGCACTACGCGCCAGAACGGGGCGTTATTCCAGTTCGTCGAGGGATTGGTGCAAGGCTTCAACCTGCGCCAGATAATCATTGCTGGTTTTGCCCATTTGCCGGGCCACCAGTGAGCAGAGCAGATTGCATACGCCGGAGAGCGCGGCGGTGCTGTCGAACATCAGGCTGCTGTCGGTGTGGCAGCGCACCACCCACTGCGCATGACGCGCTGGTTTGCCGGAGAGCACATCGGCGATATACAGCATCGGCACGTTGCGTTCTGCCAGCGCATTCATCGCCGCTTCCAGCGCAGGCATACGGCGACGCAATCCAACGCAGATCACCACATCCTGCTGATTCAGCGCCGCCAGATGCTCCGCCAGCGAATCGCCGGGACGCGGCAGCAAACGCACGTCAGGATGGATATGCACCAGATCGCGGTAAATCAGCTGGGCAATGGTCTGGCTGTGACGCCAGCCCATCACCACCACGCGGCGTGATTGGGCAATGGCGCTCACCGCCTGCTGTAGCTGTTCACTGTCGAGCGTGCGATAGCTGTTGACCAGATTAGCGATCTCTTTTTCCAGGTGCTGCTGCATGATGCTGGCCAGCGGTGATGCGGTTGGTACGGCCTGCAAATAGAGCGGTGAGCCGCTGCTCTGCATCTCACGCGCCTGCCGACGCGCGGCTTCATAGCTTTCGTAACCGAGATGACGGAAAAAACGCGTGGTGGTGGCTTTGGAAACGCCCGCGCTCTGTGCCAGTTCGGTGGCGGTATTCATCGCCAGCTGGCCAGGTGCCGCCAGCAGCACGTCAGCCAGTCGCTGCTCGTGGCTGGAGAGTTGATCCCAGTGCTGTTGAATCCGGCCCTCTAACGTTGCCGCTTTTGCACTCATGGTGATTCCCTGAAAATAAAAAAACTATCCTGCACAGAGCGTGCCGGGTTGTCATCAGGAATTTTGCCAGGGGAATAGAAATGAAAATGCCGCCGGGTAAAAAGCAGCGCCATAAAAAAAGGCCACCATAATGGCGACCTCTAAGACTTACGGCAAAGTGCGCGGATTTATGCGCACCGATTTGCCTTACTTGCTGGTTGGACGCAGTGCCGGGAACAGGATCACGTCGCGGATGGCATGGCTGTTGGTGAACAGCATTACCATACGGTCGATACCAATGCCGAGACCTGCTGTTGGCGGCAGGCCGTGCTCCAGTGCAGTGACGTAGTCTTCGTCATAGAACATCGCTTCGTCATCGCCTGCATCCTTAGCGTTAACCTGCTGCAGGAAACGCTCTGCCTGATCTTCTGCATCGTTCAGCTCGGAGAAGCCGTTACCGATTTCACGACCGCCGATGAAGAACTCAAAGCGGTCAGTGATTTCCGGGTTCTCGTCGTTACGACGTGCCAGCGGTGACACTTCAGCCGGGTATTCAGTGATGAAGGTTGGCTGAATCAGGTGTGCTTCTGCGGTCTCTTCGAAGATCTCAGTGACGACGCGGCCCAGACCCCAGCTCTTCTCTACTTTGATATGCAGCGATTTGGCAATCGCAACGGCTTTATCAAAGTCTTCCAGATCGTTCAGGTCGGTTTCCGGACGGTATTTCTTGATCGCTTCACGCATGGTGAGCTTCTCAAACGGTTTACCGAAATCGAAGGTGTGGTCACCATAAGGCACTTCAGTGGTGCCCAGCACATCCTGCGCCAGGGTGCGGAACAGGCTTTCGGTCAGCTCGATCAAATCTTTGTAATCCGCATACGCCATATAGAGTTCCATCATAGTGAACTCTGGATTATGACGTGGCGAAATACCTTCGTTACGGAAGTTACGGTTGATCTCGAACACGCGATCGAAGCCGCCTACCACCAGACGCTTCAGGTAAAGCTCTGGTGCAATACGCAGGTACATGTCGATGTCGAGCGCATTGTGATGGGTGATGAACGGACGGGCTGACGCGCCGCCAGGGATCACCTGCATCATTGGGGTTTCCACTTCCATAAAGTCGCGGTTAACCATGAACTGACGGATGCCGGCCATGATTTTAGAGCGCACTTTGAAAGTATTACGTGATTCATCGTTAGAGATCAGATCGAGATAACGCTGACGGTAACGGGTTTCCTGATCGGCCAGGCCGTGGAATTTATCCGGCAGTGGACGCAGCGCTTTGGTCAGCAGACGCAGTTCAGTGATGTGGATCGACAGCTCACCGGTTTTGGTCTTGAACAACTTACCGCGCGCGCCAAGGATATCGCCCAGATCCCATTTTTTGAACTGCTCGTTGTAGACGCCTTCTGGCAGATCGTCACGTGATACGTAGATCTGAATCTGGCCGCCAACATCCTGCAGGGTGGCAAAAGAGGCTTTACCCATGATGCGGCGGGTCATCATACGACCGGCCACGCTCACTTCAACGCCGAGCGCTTCCAGCTCTTCGTTCTCTTTTGCGTCATAGCTGGCGTGCAGCAGATCGGAGGTAGTATCGCGACGGAAATCGTTAGGAAACGCGATGCCCTTTTCACGCAGCGCGCTGAGTTTTTCGCGACGCGCTTTCAGTTCGTTGTTTAACTCAAGGGCGGCATCAGCGCTCTGCGGTTGTTGTTCAGACATGTCGGTTCCTTATAACCCTGCTTTTAAACTTGCTTCAATGAAACGGTCGATGTCGCCATCCAGCACCGCTTGCGTGTTGCGCGTCTCTACGCCAGTGCGCAGATCTTTGATACGTGAATCGTCAAGTACGTATGAGCGAATCTGACTGCCCCAGCCAATGTCGGATTTGTTGTCTTCCGCGGCCTGCTTGTCAGCGTTTTTCTTCTGCATCTCATATTCGTACAGCTTCGCACGCAACTGCTTGAAAGCTTGATCTTTGTTTTTGTGCTGTGAACGGTCGTTCTGGCACTGCACCACAATGTTGGTCGGCAAGTGGGTAATACGCACCGCAGACTCGGTTTTGTTAACGTGCTGGCCGCCCGCGCCAGAGGCACGGTAAACGTCGATACGCAGATCGGCGGGATTGATGTCGATATCGATGTTGTCATCCACTTCCGGGTAGATAAACACCGAACTGAATGAGGTATGACGACGGCCGCCGGAGTCAAATGGACTCTTACGCACCAGGCGATGGACGCCAGTTTCGGTACGCAGCCAGCCAAACGCGTAGTCACCGATGATTTTAATGGTGGCGGATTTAGTACCGGCCACTTCACCGTCTGACTCTTCAATGATTTCGGTTTTATAACCTTTGGCCTCTGCCCAACGCAGGTACATGCGCAGCAGCATACTGGCCCAGTCTTGCGCTTCAGTACCGCCAGAACCGGCCTGAATATCCATGTAGCAGTCGGCGCTGTCATACTCGCCAGAGAACATGCGACGGAATTCGAGTTCGCCCAGCTTGGCTTCTAAACCATCCAGCTCGATAACGGCTTCGTTGAAGGTCTCTTCGTCGTCGGCTTCTACCGCCAGATCCAGCAAGCCCTGCACATCTTCCAGGCCCTGACGCATATGATCTAAGGTTTCTACCACCGCTTCCAGCGAAGCGCGTTCTTTACCCAGCGCCTGCGCGCGTTCAGGTTCGTTCCAGACGTCAGGCTGTTCCAGCTCGGCGTTTACTTCTTCGAGGCGTTCTTTCTTGGCATCATAGTCAAAGATACCCCCTAAGAACGTCGCTGCGCTCGGTGAGGTCTTGAATACGATTTTTGACCGGATTAATTTCAAACATGGCTTTTCAGTCTTTTTTGACGATTCGGTGAAAGGGGATAAAAAGTAACGCGCTAGTTTACCCGAAACTGCGCGTACTTTGTAGCATTGCAGGTATGCGAGATAGCGCAACAGTGCGCCCAAAGGGATTCGGTTACCCACCATGGCGAACCAGGGTCACTCGCTGCAGGTTACCGGGTGCGCTTTTAGACGCCCCCGAATGAATGATGCGGTTATAGCGGCCAGATATGGTCGATAATCAGTTGAACCGAGCGGTTGCCACGGTATTCGTTGATATCGAGTTTGTAGGCCAGTTTCACCTGGCGCACGCTGGTATCCGGCCACAAGGTCGTATCAACGTTAAACGCGATGCCATCCAATAGTGGGCCGCCGCCCAGAGGCTCAATCATCACCTTGAGGTGGCGCTCGCCCACCAGCTTTTGTTGCAGCAATTTGAACTGGCCGTCGAACACTGGCTCCGGAAAAGCCTGGCCCCAGGGACCGGCTTCACGCAGCATTTCAGCGGTGTGCAGCGTGAATTCCTGCGCATGCAGTTCGCCATCGGACCAAATCACACCCTGCAGCGCTTCACCATCTAACCACTCGTCGATCAGCGCGGCGAAGCGTTCGCGGAACAGATCATACTTCTCGGTTTCCAGCGACAGGCCCGCCGCCATGGCATGCCCACCAAACTTGATCATCAAGCCAGGATAGAGCGTATCAAGACGCTCCAGTGCATCACGTAAGTGCAGCCCCGCAATCGAGCGGCCCGAGCCTTTAAGCGTGCCGTCGCCCGCTGGCGCGAAGGCGATCACCGGGCGATGGAAACGCTCTTTCAGCCGTGAGGCCAGAATGCCGACCACGCCCTGATGCCATTCGGGATGATAGAAGGCCAGCCCCAGCGGCAAATCGGTGTGCTGGCGTTCCAGCTCATCACACAGCGCCAGCGCTTCGCTCTTCATGCCCTGCTCAATCTCTTTGCGCGTCTGGTTCAGCGCATCAAGCTCGTTGGCAAGCATGCGCGCCTGCGCAATGTCTTCGGTGAGCAGCAGTGCCACACCGACCGACATATCATCCAGTCGACCGGCTGCATTGAGGCGAGGCCCGACGGCAAAACCGAGATCGCTGGCCGCCAACTGACGCGCATCGCGGTTGGCGATCTCCAGCAGCGCGCGAATCCCCGCCCGGCATTTTCCAGCGCGGATGCGGCTCAAGCCCTGCCACACCAGAATGCGGTTATTGGCATCCAGCGGCACCACGTCAGCCACTGTACCTAGCGCCACCAGATCCAGCCACTCCGCCAGATTGGGCTCGTTTCGGCCATCACTAAACCAGTTCTGCAAACGCAGGTGTGCACGCAGCGCCAGCATCAGATAAAACGCCACGCCCACACCGGCCAACGACCGCGAAGGGAAGGCACTGTCATTGAGATTCGGGTTAACGATCGCTTCCGCTGCTGGCAACGTTTCGCCAGGCAAGTGGTGATCGGTGATCAGCACGGGAATACCGTGCTGATGGGCGGTTTCTACGCCTGCATGGGAAGAGATGCCGTTATCCACGGTGAGAATCATCTCCGCACCGCGCGCGCGCGCCTGTTCGACCACTTCAGGGCTCAGGCCGTAGCCATCTTCAAAGCGGTTCGGCACCAGATAATCGACATTGCCGCCCATGCTGCGCAGCGCTAAGACGGTTAACGCGGTGCTGGTTGCGCCATCGGCATCGAAATCGCCGACCACCATAATACGGCGACCGGTTTCCAGCATCTGGTGCAACAACGCTACCGCTTGATCGATGCCACCCAGCGTTTGCCACGGCAGTAGGTTTTTGGCACCGCGCTCAAGTTCGGCGGCCTCTTTTACACCGCGTTGCAGGTACAGGCGGCGCAGTAGCGGCGGTAAGGTATCAGGTAAGCTGGCGTCGGCCTGAATTTCACGCCGACGCAGTTCGACAGAATGCATCACTGTGGATTAACCGCCTCGCTTCTGACCATCAAGAACCTGTTTCAGCTCCTGCGGGCCCTGATAGCCAGGGATCATCATTCCGGTATCGGTAAGAATGGCAGGCGTGCCCTGAATACCGTACAAGATGCCCAGCTGATAATGCTTATCCAGATTGATTTTGCAGGTTTCTGGCGCATCCATCTGCGGCGCATCGCCTTTCATCGCTGCATCAAAGGCTTTGTTGCGATCGGCGCTGCACCAGATGGCGCGCATGGCTTTTTCCACCTGACCGTGCAGACCTTCACGCGGGAAAGCGAGGTAACGCACGGTGATGCCCAGCGCGTTGTAGTCGGCCATCTGCTCATGCAGCTTACGGCAGTAGCCACAGGTGATGTCGGTAAACACGGTAATCACGTGCTGCTCTTTTGGCGCTTTATAAACGATCATTTCCGGCGCCAGCGCGGTGATTTTTTTGTCCAGTAGCTGGTTGGTGACGTTTACCGGCTGCGCACCGCTAACATCGTATAGTGGGCCCTGAATCATGTGTTTGCCATCTTCAGAGACGTACAGCACGCCACTTTCGGTCAACACGGTTTTCATGCCTGGCAGCGGTGAAGACTGAATCTCTGTCTGCTGCAATCCGAGTTTTTTCAATGCTTGCTGAATCGCGCTGTCATCGGCATGAGCCAGACCGGCAAAGGCGCTGACCAGCAATGCCAGCATCGTTAACTGTTTTTTCATCTCAATTCCTTGTTGCCGCGGTTCAAGCACGCGGATGATGCTGTTGATGTAACTGACGCAGGCGCTCAGTGGCCACATGCGTATAAATTTGGGTGGTGGAGAGGTCGCTGTGTCCCAGCAACATCTGTACGACGCGCAAATCCGCACCGTGGTTCAGTAAATGTGTGGCAAATGCGTGACGAAGCACGTGAGGTGATAGCTTTTCGCTGTCGATACCGGCAAGGGTGGCATAGTGTTTGATGCGATGCCAGAAAGTCTGACGCGTCATTTGTTGCGCGCGGTTACTGGGGAACATCACATCCAGCGTTTGCCCATTCAACAACCACGGTCGACCGTGCGCCATATAATGCTCCAGCCAGTAAATCGCTTCTTCACCTAATGGCACAAGTCGCTCTTTATTACCTTTACCAATCACTCGCACCACGCCCTGACGCAAACTGATGTCGCTGAGGGTTAAGCCTACCAGCTCCGACACACGTAAACCGGTGGCATACAGCAGTTCCAGCATCGCTTTGTCACGTAGCTCAAGCGGCACATCAATACTCGGTGCCTGCAGCAGACGTTCTACCTGGTTTTCACTGAGGTCTTTAGGCAATCGCTGCGGCAGTTTGGGCGCGGAGAGCAGTGCGCTGGGGTCGTCACTGCGCAGCTTTTCGCGATAGAGGTATTGAAACAGGCGACGCATCGCGCTGAGCGTGCGCGCAGAACTGGTGGCCTTGTAGCCGCCTTCGACGCGTTCGGCGAGAAACTGCTGAAGATCGAGCGCTTCCAGCGTCAGCAGCGTGCGTTCGTGGTGGTGTAGCCAGCCGGTGAGCGTTTGCAAATCCTGGCGATAAGACGCAAGGGTATTTTGCGCCAGGTTACGCTCAATCCAGAGCGCATCCAGAAATTGTTCAATCAGATCGCAATCCTGCACGGTTCCCCCCAAACACGTGTGAAATCGTGCTCATTATGCCTGAAAGTCACCTGCTTCTGGTACAATTGCGCCAAAGTGAGTTTCAGTCAGAGCATTAATTGCATGAATATCGGTCTGTTTTACGGTTCAAGTACCTGTTACACCGAGATGACGGCGGAGAAGATTCGCGATTTTATCGGTGAAGAGTTAGTCACGCTGCACAACCTCAAAGATGAGGATCCCTCGCTGATGGAGCAGTACGATTTGCTGATCCTCGGCATTCCCACCTGGGATTTCGGTGAGTTGCAGGAGGACTGGGAAGCAGTGTGGCAGCAACTGCCCGCGCTGAATTTGCAGGGAAAAATTGTCGCGCTGTACGGCATGGGCGATCAGGCTGAATATTCAGAATGGTTCTTAGATGCACTCGGCATGTTGCATGAGTTACTGCAGCCGATGGGCGTGCAGTTTGTCGGTTACTGGCCGCTGGAAGGTTATGAGTTTGTCAGCAAAAAACCACTCACGGCTGACGGCACCCAGTTTGTTGGCCTGGCACTCGACGACGTGAATCAGTTCGAGCTGAGTGAAGATCGTGTCGAACAGTGGTGCGAACAGATTCTGACGGAAACGGCTGCACTGCTTTAACGCGACGCATCTCTGTCACGCAGAAAACAGCAGGCGCGCAGTGAGCGCCATGCATAGGGCGGCAGGTTATCCATCATCAACCACAGTCGCCAGCGCGTGCCCTGCTGGTTTTGCAACGTTAACAATACGCCGAAAGGCAACCAATCTGCCTGCCGTGCTAATTGCCAGCGCTTTCCATGCCAATGCCAGTCACCCTGTTCATCCAGCCCTAAGCGACCGGTGCGCTGCCTGAGCCGACGCTCATTGCGCCCGCACTCCAGCAGCATCAGAATCAGCAGCGGGGCTTTGCCCCACGCCCAGCCCTCGGGCCACTCAAGACTCAACAGCCAAACGGTGAACAGCACATACAGCGTCACGTTAAGCGCCCGAGCGCTGCGTGACGGCTGCACATCACATTGGAACCGGTCCGCGTTCACGGTTGCGTTGCTGAATCAGTTGCACCATGCGCTTGAACTCTGGATCAGCGGGCTCGCCGTGGTTCATCAACCAGTTAAACAGGTCAGGATCGTCACTCTTGAGCAGGGCGATAAACACCTGCTTATCGGTGTCAGTGAGCGAGTCATATTCGTATTTGAAGAACGGCATGATGGAGACATCCAGCTCCAGCATGCCGCGACGGCACGCCCACTGAACGCGAGCTTTATCATGAATTTCCATGTGTCTTTTTTCCATGGCTGAAAACAGTGGCGCTCAGTGTACCTGCTTTTTTCTCTGCCTGCAGGCGCAGCGCTGAATGCTGCGTGAAATTGCGCACAACAGTTCTACCCATTGCAGGGTTATCACGCGATTTGTGCGCCAGATGAGGTAAACAGGTTGCAAAGCAGCACTGCTCTTTTAACATTGGAAGCAATATTGTTATTAATCAGGACGCACCCATGCCGATTTTCACCCTTCCGCCACGCCAGCCTGCTGCGGCCTCACGCCTGCCATTAACCCTGATCTCCCTCGACGAGTGGGCGCTGGTGTCGGTGCAGGGCAAAGACAGTACGTCATATCTGCAAGGCCAGGTCACTTTAGATGTTGCTGCAATGGACGCCACCCAGCATCGTCCGGCAGCCCATTGTGATGCCAAAGGTAAAATGTGGAGTAATCTGCGTCTGTTTCATCGCGGTGAAGGTTACGCCTACATCGTCCGCCGCAATCTGCGTGAGCAGCAACTTAACGAACTGAAGAAATATGCGGTGTTCGCCAAAGTCACCATCGCTGCCGATGATGATGCAGTGCTGCTGGGTGTGGCCGGTTTTCAGGCACGCACGGCACTGGCTGATGTGTTTGCCACCCTGCCGGATGCAGAAACACCGGTGGTACAACAAGGCGAGAGCACGCTGCTGTGGTTTGAACACCCCGCCGAACGTTTCCTGCTGGTGACCACGCTGGCTCAGGCAGAAACGTTGAAAGAGAAGTTAGCCGGTGCTGCACAGTTCAATGACAGCACGCAGTGGCTGGCGCTGGATATTGAAGCGGGCATTCCGGTGATTGAAACCGCCACCAGCGCGCAGTTGATTCCGCAGGCAACCAACCTGCAGGCGCTGGATGCGATTAGCTTTAAGAAAGGCTGTTACACCGGTCAGGAGATGGTGGCGCGAGCTAAATTCCGCGGGGCCAACAAGCGTGCGCTTTACTGGCTGGCGGGCAGCGCCAGCAAAGTACCGCAGGCTGACGGTTCGATGGAGCTGCAAATGGGCGACAAATGGCGTCGTACCGGCACCGTATTGAGCAGTGTGCAGCTGGATGACGGTAGCGTGTGGGTGCAGGTGGTGATGAACAACGACCTGGAGCCGGACAGTGTGCTGCGCGTGGAAGGTGATGAAGGCGGGAAACTGACGATTCAGCCACTGCCGTATTCATTGGTCGATTGATTTGCATTCCAGGTGCGCATGAATGCGCACCTTAAGTAACCCCGCATGTTTCCCCGTAAGGTCGCCATTTATGGCGACTTTGTCGAAAGTCACACCCGGTGGTGGCACTTTTTATATCAACCGCTCAGTAAGCTCAGGCGACATAAAAATAGATCGCGCAGAAGTGCAACACGCTGCCACCCAGCACAAAGCCGTGCCAGATAGCGTGGTTGTATGGAATACGCCGCGAGACATAGAAAATCACCCCTAGCGAGTAGACAATCCCGCCCGCAGCCAGCAACCACACACCTCCGGCTGACAGCCTGGTCGCCAACTGATAAATCACCACCAGCGACAACCAACCCATGCTGAGATAGGTGACCAGCGACAGCGCTTTAAAGCGGTGTGCAATCGTCAGTTTAAAGATGATGCCTGCCAGCGCCAGGCTCCAGATCACCACCATTAACCCTTGCGCCAGCGGTGATTTCAGTCCCACCAGCAGGAAAGGCGTATAAGTGCCCGCGATCAGTAAATAGATCGCACAGTGGTCAAATTTCTTCAGCCAATATTTCGCTTTTTGGTGCGGAATGGCGTGATAGAGCGTTGAGGCGAGGAACAGTAAAATCATGCTGCCGCCATACAGACTGTAGCTGGTAATCGCAATGGTGTCGGCTCGCATTTCAACCGCTTGTGTTAGCAGCAACACCAATCCAACAATGCCGAATATGCAGCCAATTCCGTGGCTAATGCTGTTGGCGATCTCTTCGGCTACCGAGTAGCCCTGAGCAAGTATACGATTCTGTGCCATGCGCTAACATCCTGGAAAGAGGGTTAAGAACTGTGTTTTTTATCAACATCAGGGTAACCGGGAAAAATTTCAGAGTACACATGTACGCTAAAATAATTCTATGACAGGCGTGTGACAAATGGCCGATGGCAGCGCCGTTGATCACGCTGCCTCACTGTCGGATAGTCAATCAGAAGATTAGCGGCCACCTGCCGCATCAATAAAGGTGCCGGTGACGTAAGAAGCGGCATCACTTGCCAGCCAGATGATAGCTGCGGCGATCTCTTCGGCCTGACCGCCGCGCTGCATCGGTAGTGAGCTGGCAACACGATCAACTCTGCCTGGTTCCCCCCCATCCGCGTGCATCTCGGTATAGATTAAGCCCGGCCGCACGCTATTGACGCGAATGCCCTGCGCCGCCACTTCCAGTGATAAGCCTTTGGTCAGGGTATCCATAGCCCCTTTTGACGCCGCGTAATCAACATACTCGCCTGGTGCACCGAGACGCGCTGCCGCTGAGGAGACATTGATGATCGAACCGCCCTGCCCGCCGTGTGCGGTGCTCATGCGCTTTACCGCTTCACGACAGCAGATAAAGGTGCCAGTAACGTTGGTGGCGAACACGCGCTGAATACGTTCCGCATCGAGATCTTCTACGCGGCACTGCGTAAATAAAATCCCGGCATTATTGACCAGCACGCGCAGGTTGCCTGCCTGCTGATCAAGCTGTTGAAACATGCGCACGACCTGAGCCTCATCGGCGATATCCGCCTGCACGGCAAAGGCGCTGCCGCCCTGTGCTTCGATCTCAGTCACGACCTGCTGAGCCTCAGTGGCGCGCTTACGATAGTTAACTGCAACACGATAACCCGCCTGCGCCAGCATCAAGGCTGTTGCGCGTCCAATGCCACGGCTACCGCCGGTGACTAATGCGAAATCCATGTTGCCTCCAAATAGAAAAAGGGCCGATTTCTCGGCCCTTAGATTAGGGATCAAAATGTGTTTAGCCAAAATAATTTGAGTTGCACAAAGTAGCAGTCACCACTCATCCCGGTAATCCACAGTAGTCCGTGAACGGGATGAATGGGAGCGACCAACGCCATGGCACCCCCCAGCACAACCGCTAAATTATTGGTATTCGCTCATTGGAACACAGGAGCAGAACACGTTGCGGTCACCAAACACATCATCCAGACGCTTCACGGTTGGCCAGTATTTGTTGGCGCTACCCGCCGGGAACACCGCCAGTTCGCGGGTGTACGGATGCGCCCACTCGCCAACGATCTCCATCTGAGTATGAGGTGAATTTACCAGTGGATTATCCTCGGCTGGCCATTCGCCATCGGCGACGCGGTCGATCTCCATGCGGATGGAGAGCATTGCATCGATAAAGCGATCCAGCTCGATTTTGCTTTCTGATTCCGTTGGCTCAACCATCAGTGTTCCGGCCACCGGGAAGGACATGGTTGGCGCGTGGAAGCCGTAATCGATCAGACGTTTGGCAATATCCAGCTCGCTGATGCCGGTCTGCTCTTTCAGCGGACGGATATCGAGAATACATTCGTGCGCCACGCGACCATCGCGACCTGCATACAGAATCGGATAAGCCGATTGCAGACGGCTGGCAATGTAGTTGGCATTCAGAATGGCTACCGAACTCGCCTGCTTCAGACCTTCCGCGCCCATCATGCGGATGTACATCCAGCTGATTGGCAGAATCGAGGCACTACCGAATGGTGCGGCAGAGACCGCACCTTGCTGCGTCAGCACACCATCAATTTGCACCACGCTGTGACCCGGTACAAACGGAGCCAGATGCGCTTTCACACCAATCGGTCCCATACCTGGGCCGCCACCGCCGTGCGGAATGCAGAAGGTTTTATGCAGGTTAAGGTGCGAGACATCTGCGCCGATGTAACCTGGCGTGGTGATGCCCACCTGGGCGTTCATGTTGGCGCCATCCAGGTAAACCTGACCGCCATACTGATGCACGATCTGGCACACTTCACGAATGGTTTCTTCGTACACGCCGTGGGTTGAAGGATAGGTCACCATGATGCAAGACAGCTCATCGCCAACCTGAGCGGCTTTCTCACGCAGATCGCCGAGATCGATGTTGCCTTGTTTATCACAGGCCACCACCACCACTGCCATGCCCGCCATCTGTGCGGAAGCCGGGTTAGTACCGTGCGCAGAACTTGGGATCAGGCAGACATTACGTCCACCTTCGTTGCGACTCTCGTGATAACGACGAATCGCCAGCAGACCAGCATATTCACCCTGCGCACCGGAGTTTGGCTGCATGCAGAGCGCATCGTAACCGGTGAGCTGTACCAGCCACTGTGACAGCTGGCCAATCATCTGCAGATAGCCTGAAGCCTGTTCTGCCGGGCAGAATGGATGCAGCTCGGCGAATTCTGGCCAGGTGATCGGGATCATTTCGGCTGCGGCGTTGAGTTTCATGGTGCACGAACCGAGCGGGATCATCGCCTGGTTCAGCGCCAGATCCTTTTTCTCCAGGCTGTGCATGTAACGCATCATCTCGGTTTCGCTGTGATGACGGTTAAACACTGGATGGGTCAGGAACTCGCTTTCACGCGACATGCCTGCCGGGATCGCGCTGTTTTCCGCGGCTACGCTGGTATCCAGAGCATCAATATCCTGACCGTGCGCATCACCCAGCAGAATGGCAAACAGCGTCTGCACATCTTCGCGTGAGGTGGTTTCATCCAGCGTGATACCCACGCCGTTGAGCACGTCACTGCGCAGGTTGACGCCAAAGCTCAGCGCGCGATTCAGCACTTCGGCTTTATCGGCGACTTCAACCGTTAAGGTATCGAACCAGCTGTTGTGACGCAGCTTCAGTCCACCGTTTTTCAGGCCAGCGGCCAGAATACTGGTCAGACGATGAATGCGCGAGGCGATGCGCTTCAGGCCCGCCGGACCATGATAAACCGCATACAGGCCGGCGATGTTTGCCAGCAGCACCTGTGATGTACAGATGTTGGAGTTGGCCTTCTCACGACGGATGTGCTGCTCACGGGTCTGCATCGCCATACGCAGTGCAGTGTTGCCTGCAGCATCACGTGAAACACCGATGATACGACCCGGCATTGAACGTTTGTGCTCATCGCGGCTGGCGAAGAACGCAGCGTGTGGACCGCCGTAACCCATCGGCACACCAAAGCGCTGAGCGGAACCAAAAACGATATCTGCGCCCTGCTTGCCCGGTGCTTCTAACTGCACCAGCGCCATGAAATCGGCGGCCACGCTCACCACCACTTTGCGGCTTTTCAGCTCGGCAATCAGTGCACGGTAGTCATGCACTTCACCGCTGGTGCCCACTTGCTGCAGCAGCACGCCAAACAGGTCGTCGTGATCCAGCGCTTTGCTGGCGCTGTCGATGATCAGTTCAAAACCAAAGGTTTCTGCACGCGTGCGCACCACATCCAGCGTTTGCGGATGGATGTCTTCGGCGATAAAGAATTTACCGGCATTTTTCAGTTTGCTGACGCGCTTCGCCATCGCCATCGCTTCGGCGGCGGCAGTGGCTTCATCGAGCAGTGAAGCAGAGGCGATATCCAGACCGGTTAAGTCCAGCGTCAGGGTCTGGAAGTTCAGCAGCGCTTCAAGGCGGCCCTGCGATACTTCTGGCTGATACGGGGTGTACGCGGTGTACCAGCCTGGGTTTTCCAGCATGTTACGCAGGATAACCGGTGGGGTGATCACGGCACTGTAGCCCATGCCGATCCAGGATTTGTAGATTTGGTTCTGACTGGCAATGGCTTTCAGCTCTGCCAGCGCTTGCTGTTCGGTCGCGGCATCACCGACCGCAGGCGGGCCTGGCAATTGGATGTCGGCAGGCACGATGGCGCTGATCAGTGATTCCAGAGAGCTGGCACCAATCGCTTCCAGCATGGTGGCCTGCTGCGCGGGTGTAGGACCGATATGGCGCTCAATGAAGGCACCGTTGTGTTCAAGCTGGCTGAGAGTCTGGGTCATTTGCAGTAAATCCTGAATCGGGCTGAGTTACAAAAATGGCATTAAATCAGGCAGATAAAAAAGAAGGCGCTGCAATGCAGCACCTCCGATGACTACCGGTTACTCGTCGATAGCGCCTTTGTAGGCATCGGCGTCGAGCATCGAATCAAGTTCTGAAACATCGCTGGCTTTGATACGGAATAACCAGCCTGCGGCGTACGGTTCGCTGTTGACCAGCTCCGGTGCGTCGGCCAGCTCTTTGTTCACGGCAACGATTTCACCGCTCAGTGGTGCATAGATGTCTGAGGCAGCTTTCACGGACTCCGCGACGGCACAGTCATCACCGGCAGCGAAAGTGGCGCCCACATCAGGCAGATCCACAAACACCATATCGCCCAGCAGTTCCTGCGCGTGTTCGGTGATACCCACGGTGAAGGTGCCATCGGCTTCTTCACGCACCCACTCGTGACTATCGCGGTATTTCAATTCATTAGGCACATTGCTCATCGCCATTTCTCCTGAAAAATTACTGAGCGACCGGCTTGCCGGCGCGAACAAAAATCGGTTTGGTGACTTTCACCGGCATTTCACGATTGCGGATCTCTACAATCGCTTGCTCACCAATGCCCGCTGGCACACGTGCCAGCGCGATGCTGTAACCCAGCGTCGGGGAGAAGGAACCACTGGTAATAATACCCTGCTGTGGCTGACCTTGTTCATCGGTGAAACGCACCGGCAAGCCGTTTCGTAACACCCCTTTTTCGGTCATGATCAAACCCACCAGCTTTTCAGTGCCATGTTCACGTTGCGCTTCTAGCGCCTCGCGGCCGATGAAATCGCGATCGGCAGGTTCCCAGCTCACCGTCCAACCCATATTGGCCGCCAGCGGTGAAACGCCTTCATCCATTTCCTGACCGTAGAGATTCATCCCCGCTTCCAGACGCAGCGTGTCACGCGCCCCCAGGCCAGCCGGTTTGACGCCTGCCGCCAGCAGCTTCTGCCAGAAATCAGCCGCTTCACTGTTCGGCATCGCAATTTCATAGCCAGCTTCACCGGTGTAACCGGTGGTGGCGATGAACAGGTTTTCGCTTTGCACACCGAAGAACGGTTTCATGCCCGCTACAGCTTCACGCTGCGCCGCAGTAAACGACGTCTGTGCTTTCTGCTGCGCCTGCGGGCCTTGTACGGCAATCAGCGCCAGGTCGTCACGCTCGGTGAGTTCGACACCAAACGGCTGAGCGTGCTGTTTGATCCACGCCAAATCCTTCTCACGCGTCGCGGAGTTCACCACTAAGCGGAAAAAGTCTTCGGTCATAAAGTAAACAATCAAATCATCAATGACGCCAGCCGAGGCATTCAGCATGCCGGTGTAGAGGGCTTTGCCGGGTTGCGTCAGTTTGGCGACATCGTTGGCCAGCAGATAACGCAGGAATTCACGGGTGCGGACACCGTGCAGATCGACGATGGTCATGTGGGAAACATCAAACATACCGGCATCGTTGCGCACCACATGATGCTCATCCATTTGCGAGCCGTAATGCAGTGGCATCATCCAGCCATGGAAGTCCACCATGCGCGCACCGCATGCCTGATGCTGTTCGAATAGAGGCGTTTGCTGAGTCATAACCATCCTGTGAAAACAAGTGAGTGTGACGCGCCTGCGCCGCCTGTACAGGCTGACGCAAACGTTCTCTTTGTGCTGAAGTTACCACCGAACGCGGCGATTAACCATAAGGAAAACGAGGGCGAAACAGTACCACCCTTCAGCACGCACCAAACCCACCACAGCACAATTCACTGCATTTTTGTGATTAACCGCGCATAAAATACAATTAATAACGATAAACACAGCCTGATAATGGAACGCACGCCTCAGTACGGGAAATAGGTCCGGCGAACCCGCGACACCTTCATTAGTTAAAGTAATGCGAATTGGCGAGTAAAATTAGAATAAATCAAACGAGGCGCAATTTGAGTGCAGAGGCGCACCAGAGCAGTGCATAGGGGTTAAAAACAGTTTAAGTGCGGTTTTTTTACTGAACCGCAGTGTCCCATCACTACATGAGCAATATCAGGATGGGTTTCAGGTATGACGGCGCAGTGAATCAAGCAAAAAAATGGCGCCTGTATCGGCGCCATTTGAAGAGAGTTTAGCGAATCCAGCTGGGCATATCATTCAGCCCCATGGCCTGCTTCAGCATCATCGGTTTGACGCCCGGCAATGTGTCAGCCAGTTTCAATCCCACATCACGCAGTAGCTTTTTCGCCGGATGGGTGCCGGCAAACAGCTCACGGAATCCCTGCATGCCCGCCAGCATCATTGCCGCACTGTGCTTGCGGCTGCGCTCATAACGACGCAGATACAGGTGCTGCCCGATATCTTTGCCTTCCTGATGCAGACGACGAATTTCACCGATCAGTTCCGCGGCATCCATGAAGCCAAGGTTAACGCCCTGTCCGGCCAGCGGATGAATGGTGTGCGCGGCATCGCCCACCAGTGCCAGGCGGTGCGCGGCAAAGTTACGGGCATAGCGCGCCATCAGTGGGAAGGTTTTGCGCTCGCTTTCAACATGGCACAAGCCGAGGCGCATATCGAAGGCGACCGACAAATGCTGGTTGAATAATGCTTCTGGCATCGACTGCACGCGGGCCGCTTCCTGCGGTGAGAGCGACCAGACGATAGAGCACAGGTGCGGGTCCTGCATAGGCAGGAACGCCAGAATGCCGTCGCCATGGAACACCTGACGCGCAATCGCATCGTGCGGCATATCGGTGCGGATATTGGCGACCAGCGCGTGATGATCGTAATCCCAGAAGGTAATCGGGATATCGGCTTTGTCGCGCAGCCACGAGTTTGCCCCATCCGCGGCAATCAGCAGGCGCGCACTCATCATGCTGCCGTCCTGCAAAGTGACGAACGCTTCGTTGTCGCCAAAGGCCACCTGCTGCAACTGCGCAGGGGCAAATAAGGTGATATCGCTGCACTGACTGGCGCGCTGCCACAGTGCGCTGTGAATCACTTCGTTTTCAATAATATGGCCGAGATGGGATAAGCCTTGCTGCTCATCATCAAAGCTGATGGAACCAAAGCTGTCTTGATCCCACACTTCCATGCCGTGATAGGCACTGGCGCGCAACGCCAGGATGCTGGACCAGACATCCAGCTTTTGCAGCAGACGTTCGCTGGCAGCATTGATCGCCGAGACGCGAATCGATGCGGCGCTCGATGGATCAAATTGTGGCTCAGGTGCTTTCTCCAGCACGGCAACACGCAGGCCGCTGCCCTGTAATCCGCAGGCGACGGCCAGACCTACCATACCGCCACCGGCAATAGCCACATCAAATGTTTGCATTGCTGCCCCTTAATTCATGCTCAACGCTTCACCCAGCCGAGCGTGCGCGCGGCAAGTGGGTTTCGCAGCCATGGCAGATGGTCCATTGCCACCAGCCCAAGATTTCTTCCCGCCACTAAGGGCGCATAACGATTGGCAAACAGCCGCACCAGGCCATCGGTCACGCCGATTGTCGCGGCGCGATCCGGTTGACGGCGTGCAGCGAAGTGCTGCAAAACGCCATAGCCGCCAACATCCTGCTGCTGACGATGCGCGCCTGCCAGCGTTTCCGCCAGCGACATCACATCGCGCAAGCCCAGGTTAAAACCCTGGCCCGCAATAGGATGCAGCGTTTGCGCCGCGTTGCCCACCAACGCCAGGCGATGCGCCACCTGACGCTCTGCGGTTTGCAGCCCCAGCGGATACACTTCGCGCTGGCCGGCATGGGTGAAACGCCCTAAGCGCCAGCCAAACGCCAGCTGAAGCTCGCGCAGGAAAGTTGCATCATCCCACTGTTTCACCGTGGCTTCAGCCTCAACGGGGTGGCACCACACCAGCGACATGCGATTGCCAGACATCGGTAACAGCGCCAGCGGGCCGTACTCGGTAAAGCGTTCAAACGCGCGACCCTGATGCGGCTGCTGCGTGGTGACGTTGGCGATCACCGCCAGCTGCTGGTAATCGTCCCGCTGCCAGCTGATGCCACAGGACGCCGCAAGGGGCGAACGTGAGCCATCGGCTGCCACCAGCAACTCGCCCTGTAGCTGCTCGCCGCTGTTGAGTGTCACCGTGACAGATTCAGCTGATCGCACCACCGTCGTGACGTAATCCGGGCAGCGCAGCGTCACACCAGGCGCACTTTTCAGACGCTGGAACAGGCGCTGACCCACATCAAACAGCTCAACCACCTGCCCCAGCGCTGGGACCTGATAATCATCCGCCTTGAGCTGCACAAAACCGGTGTGGCCACGGTCAGAGACGTGAATATCCGTGATCGGCGTGCCGCAATCTGCGAGCGAGCGCCATACATCGATATCCGCCAGCTGCTGACAGGTGCCCGCCGCTAACGCAATCGCCCGGCCATCAAAGCCCGGATGTTTGCGGCTATCCGGCAGACTGCGCTCAATGAGCGTGACGGGCAGTTGGCCTTGCGTCAGATGCGAAATCGCCAGCGCCAGGGTTGCCCCGGTCATGCCGCCGCCTGCAATCAAAATGCTCATGCGTGGCGTGCCGCTGCCATCAAGGCTTCAATTGCGTCGGCATCTTTTACTACGCTGTCGGTCAGGTTTTCGTTGCCGTCAGCGGTGATCACGATGTCATCTTCGATACGGATACCGATACCGCGATACTGCGGTGGGACTTTCGCATCCGGCGCAATGTACAGGCCAGGTTCAATGGTCAACACCATGCCCGGTTCGAGAATGCGGTCACGGCTTGGTGTACCGTAATGGCCGACGTCATGCACATCCAGCCCCAGCCAGTGACTCAAGCCGTGCATGAAGAACGGGCGGTGCGCCTGCTCTTCGAACAGCGTATCGATATTGCCTTCCAGAATGCCGAGATCGACCAGACCGGTGATCATGATGTGCACCACTTCGTCATTGACGTCGTGGATGCTGATGCCAGGGCGGAACATCGACAGCGCTTTGTACAGCGAGGCCAGCACGATGTCGTAAATCTCGCGCTGAGGTTGCGTGAATTTGCCATTAACCGGGAAGGTGCGGGTGATGTCCCCGGCATAACCGTGGAATTCACAACCCGCATCAATCAGCACCAAATCACCATCGCGCATTTCACTTTCGTTTTCGGTGTAATGCAGGATGCAGCCGTTCTCACCCGATCCCACAATGGTGTTGTAAGAAGGGAAACGTGCGCCGTGGCGATTGAATTCATGGTGAATTTCGCCTTCGAGCTGATACTCAAACATCCCCGGACGGCAGGCTTGCATCGCACGAGTATGCGCTAGCGCACTGATTTTTCCCGCACGGCGCAGGATTTCAATCTCAGCTTCGCTTTTGAACAGGCGCATATCGTGCACCCACGGACGCCAGTCGGTGACAGTGGCAGGCGCGCTGAGATTCTGACGGAAGCCGCGCCGCAGTTTTTCCAACGCGCTGAACACCCGTTGGTCAGCTTCTGCGTACTCACCCTGAGCGTGATACACCACATCAAGCCCGTGGAGCAGCTGATGCAATTGCTCACCGATGTCATCCCACGGTAAAGCGCGGTCAACGCCAAGCTTAGCGGGTGCGGCATCTTGCCCGAGGCGGCGGCCAAACCAGATCTCAGCGGTAAGGTCGCGAACACGATTGAACAGCACGCTGTGGTTATGCTTGTCATCACTTTTGATCAGCACTAGCAGCGCCTGCGGTTCATTGAACCCGGTGAAATACCAGAAGTCGCTGTTTTGGCGGAAGTTGTATTCCGTGTCGTTGCTGCGGGTCACTTCAGGTGCAGCAAAAATCAAAGCGGCGCTGCCAGGTGCCATACGGGCAATCAGCGCCTGACGACGTTGCTGGAAAGTATCCAGTGTAATCATGTTTGCACTCCCTGTTGAAACGGGCACCACGCGCCCGCAATAACGCACTTAGTGTAACGTTGGCTTTTGCACTTCCGGCGCAGTTGGTGTGTGCTGACGAGTGAATGTGTCATGGCAAAGCAAGGCCGCCACGCGCACATACTCAATCACTTCTTCCAGCGACTGCTCCAGCTCTTCCTGATCTTCATCTTCGTCGTAACCGAGCTGCGCGATGGTGCGCAAATCATCAATCGCTTCGCCGGTTTCGCCAGTGACTTTATCCAGCTTCGGCTGCGTAACGCCTAAGCCGAGCAGGAAATGATTGACCCAGCCCGCGAGCGCATCCGCGCGATCGAAGACGGTGATGTCATCATCTTCCGGCAGCATCAGCTGGAACATGAAACCCTCGTCTTCCAGCGTATTGCTCAGATTTTCATGCAGCGCCTGCAGCGGCTGTGACAGGCTTTGTGAAAACGCCATGCCTTCGTTGGTGAGGTCATGGACCATGGTTTTCCAGCGGGTGTCTTTATTGCCACCACACAAAATGCCGGACAGCAATCCGTGCATTTCGGCTGGCGTCATGCCCACGCCCTGCTGAGAAAGGGCTGCGGCTAGCGCGTTGTAACCAGGAGTTTCGTTCTGTAAAGACATAGGCTTTGGTCGTCGTTGGCAGAATAAGTTCGTGTTATGCTACCACCAGGTGCCTCAGGGTTTCCAGAAAAGGGGTTGTAACTTATATCGCGGCTCTATATAGTTGCGCACCTCCCAACCCATTGACAGGTAAGGGAGATGCGAACAGAGTAATCAGTCAGGATGGTGGCATGTCTGCACAACCGGTAGATATTCAGATTTTTGGTCGTTCATTGAGAGTAAATTGTCCTCCCGAACAGCAAGATGCGCTGAATCTGGCTGCTGAGGATCTCAATCAACGGTTGCAAGATTTAAAAGTTCGCACTAGAGTCACCAATACAGAGCAACTGGTGTTCATCGCCGCCTTAAATATCTGCCACGAGCTGGCACAGGAAAAAGGCAAGACGCGCGACTATGCAGCAAACATGGAACAACGTATCCGCATGCTGCAGCAGACCATTGAACAAGCATTAGTTGAGCAAGGTCGCATAACTGATCGCCAGGGCCCTAAATTCGAATAACACTTCATGGTACTCGTGTTAGAGTAACGGTGAAGTCAATTTTCTCTGAGATGTTTGCAAGCGGGCCAGTCCCCTGAGCCGATATTTCATACCAACAGAATGTGACGCTCCGTAACCTGTGAGCATGCTCGGTCCGTCCGAGAAGCCTGATGGTTGCGACGGCATATTCACCTTGAACCAAGGGTTCAAGGGTTACAGCCTGCGGCGGCATCTCGGAGATCTCCTCTTTCGTCCCCTTCGCCAGAGACTCATGTTTCAGCAAGGCGGCAAGCAAATGAATCCCAATTAGCTTAACAAATTGAGTGATTGGGGTGCATGAGCGCAGTTAACCCCCTGTACCTGAAGTATGACGCGAATCTCCCGCTTCGCATGATATAGTTGGCCAAATAGCCGACTCTGCCGGGGGGCATCATGACCGCACCTTCCCTACTTGATCGCCAGGACATTCGTCAGCATGTGCGCCATCTGCGTCGCAACCTTACGCCTGAACAGCAGGAACAAGCTGCCGATCTGCTCGCCGAGCACGCTATCAACTTTGCGCCTATCGCTAATGCTCAACGCATCGCGCTGTTTTTATCTGTCGATGGCGAAATCAACACCCGCCCGCTGATTGCCAAGCTGTGGCAGCAGAAAAAGCAGGTTTATTTGCCGGTACTGCATCCTTTCGCTCCCGGCCATCTGCTGTTCCTGCGTTATACACCTGAGACCTCACTGACCCCGAACAAATTGCGCATCCCGGAACCGCCGCTGGATATCACGCAGATGGCCACACTCGATCAGTTGGATGTGATGCTGGTGCCGTTAGTGGCATTTGACCACCAGGGTCAGCGATTGGGCATGGGGGGAGGTTTTTACGATCGTACCCTGCAGCACTGGCAGCAGCATGGCTTTTTACCGATGGGCATTGCGCACGATTGCCAGCGTGTTGAGGCATTGCCAGTCGCGGCATGGGATGTCCCCTTGCCTGCTATTTTGACGCCGTCAAAGCTGTGGCAATGGGATAGCGCCGAACGATAAAACAAAGGGCGCCAAACGATGTGGCGCCCTGAGCAATCAGCAAGATGAACGGGCACACTCGGTGCCCTGAATCATCAGTACAGCAGACGGGCGCGAATGGTGCCCGGAATCGCTTTCATCAGCTGCAGCGCTTTTTCCGCCACATCTTCTTCTGCATCGATATCGATAACCACATAACCCATCACCGGAGAAGTTTGCAGATACTGAGCGGCGATGTTGATGCCCTGCTCGGCAAAGATCTGGTTAATCGCGGTCAGCACGCCAGGACGGTTCTCATGGATGTGCAGCAAGCGGCTGGCGCTGGCAGCGTGCATCGGCAGAGACACTTCCGGGAAGTTAACCGCAGATAGCGTAGAACCGTTGTCAGAGTATTTCGCCAGCTTGCCCGAGACTTCCAGACCGATGTTCTCCTGCGCTTCCTGAGTAGAACCCCCGATATGTGGCGTCAGGATCACGTTATCAAACTCGCACAGCGGTGAGTTGAAGGGATCGCTGTTGGTCGCCGGCTCAACCGGGAAGACGTCGATGGCCGCACCGGACAGATGCTTGTTAGCCAGCGCATTGCACAGGGCTGGGATATCAATCACGGTGCCGCGTGCGGCGTTGATCAGCAGTGCACCCGGCTTCATCAGCGCCAGCTCTTCTGCCCCAATCATGTTCTGCGTTGAGGCGTTTTCTGGTACGTGCAGGCTGACCACGTCGCTCATGTTCAGCAGATCGGACAGGTGGCGAACCTGAGTCGCATTACCCAGCGGCAGTTTGGTTTCGATATCGTAGAAGAACACGTGCATGCCCAGGCCTTCTGCCAGTACGCCCAGCTGCATGCCGATATGGCCGTAACCAATGATGCCCAGCTTCTTACCACGCGCTTCGAACGAGCCGTTAGCCACTTTGTTCCAGATACCACGGTGTGCTTTGGCGTTCGCTTCAGGAATCCCGCGCAGCATCAGCAGCATTTCACCAATTACCAGCTCAGCCACCGAACGGGTGTTAGAGAATGGCGCATTGAAGACCGGCACACCGCGTTTTGCGGCCGCATTCAGGTCAACCTGGTTGGTACCGATGCAGAAGCAGCCTACCGCGACCAGCTTCTCAGCCGCCGCAAAGATCTCTTCAGTCAGTTGGGTACGGGAACGGATACCAATGAAGTGCGCATCGCGGATGGAGGACTTCAGCGACTCCGCATCCAGTGCCCCTTTGTGGAATTCGATGTTGGTGTAACCTGCAGCACGCAGATTATCCAGTGCACTCTGGTGAACGCCTTCCACCAGCAGGAACTTAATCTTGTCTTTTTCCAGTGATACCTTTGCCATTTCCCGACCCTATTCAGAATTCAACGAGGACTACCATAAGGTAGCCTTCTGCCAAAATATCAAAAATTTCGAGCGCGGCAATACAAACGATTGCCTGACCGCCAGCACGCGCCCACGTTGAGGCAGCACAAAGCCGTACAAAATCGTGGGATGCGAGTGCGCCGAAGTACGAACCTGCTGTTGATGAATCTTTTGTGACATAAGTCACCAAATTTCACCCCAGCAAGAAAAGATGTTTTGCAGATGGAAATAACCGGCGCAGCACTCGCGCCGGTGAGTACGCTATCAGATCAATAAGTGATGGTTTTCACACCCTCTGCCGTGCCGATCAACGCCACATCAGCACCACGCGCAGCAAACAAGCCCACGGTGACCACGCCCGGCAGTGCATTGATGGTTTTTTCCAATGCAATCGGGTCGAGAATACGCAGATTATGCACGTCGAGAATAATGTTGCCGTTGTCGGTCACCACGTTCTGACGATACTCCGGCTGGCCCCCCAGCTTCACCAGTTCACGCGCGACAAATGCACGCGCCATCGGAATCACTTCCACCGGCAGCGGGAAGTTACCCAGGATATCCACCTCTTTGGAGGCATCCGCAATGCAGATGAACTTCTTCGCCACCGCTGCGACAATTTTCTCACGCGTCAGCGCTGCGCCGCCGCCTTTGATCATCTGCATCTGTGGATTGATTTCGTCCGCGCCATCAACATACACCGACAGCTCATCCACATTATTCAAATCAAAAACCGGAATCCCCAGGGCTTTGAGTTTTTCCGTCGAGGCTTCCGAACTGGAGACCGCGCCTTCAATTTGATCTTTCATGGTGCCGAGCGCATCAATAAAATGCGCCGCTGTTGAACCGGTGCCAACGCCAACAATGGTGCCGGGTTGCACGTATTGCAGTGCTGCCCAACCAACCGCTTTTTTCAGTTCATCCTGGGTCATGGTATGTTTAAAACCTGTGCGACATCGAAGTGCGCGTAGTATAAAACAAGGCGTCGTGAAAATGCGCGGCTGTTAACGCATCGATTTAAGCCTTTGGAAGCCAGCCCGCAAAAAAGCGCCGCAGCACAATATGACAGTTTTGTGGCATAGTACTTTCCATCCTGAACGAGAGAGAACAACAATGAAACGCCCGGATTATCGAACGCTTCAGGCGCTGGATGCTGTGATTCGCGAGCGCGGTTTTGAGCGTGCGGCCCAAAAACTCTGCATCACGCAGTCTGCGGTGTCACAGCGCATTAAACAGCTGGAAAATTTATTTGGTCAGCCGCTGCTGGTGCGTACCGTGCCGCCGCGTCCGACCGAGCAAGGACAAAAACTGCTGGCACTGTTACATCAAGTCGAGTTGCTGGAAGAAGAGTGGCTGGGTGATGACAACGGCGGCACCACGCCATTGCTGCTGTCACTGGCGGTCAACGCCGACAGTCTGGCGACCTGGCTGCTGCCTGCGCTGAAAGATGTGCTGGCCGATTCACCGGTGCGCCTGAATCTGCAGGTCGAAGATGAAACCCGTACTCAGGAACGCCTGCGTCGTGGTGAAGTGGTTGGTGCTGTCAGTATTCAACCGCAGCCGCTGCCGAGCTGTCTGGTGGATCAATTGGGTGCACTGGATTATCTGTTCTGCGCCTCGCCGGATTTTGCTGCGCGCTACTTCCCGAATGGCGTCACGCGTTCGGCTTTGTTGAAAGCTCCCGCGGTGGCGTTTGACCATCTCGATGATATGCATCAGGCGTTTTTACAGCAGAACTTTGATCTGTCCCCGGGTAGCGTACCGTGCCACATTGTTAACTCGTCGGAAGCCTTCGTGCAGCTGGCGCGTCAGGGTTCGGTGTGCTGTATGATCCCGCACTTACAGATTGAGCGTGAACTGGCACAAGGGGATTTGGTGGATTTGACGCCGGGTCTTTATCAGCGTCGCATGCTTTACTGGCACCGCTTCGCGCCAGAGAGCCGCTTAATGCGCAGCGTGACGGATGCATTGATTGCACACGGTCATCGCGTATTGCGTCAGGATACGGCGACAGCCTAATCCCAATTACCGATGAGCATAGCGGCGCGGTTTATCGCATGAATGAACAGCAGTATTGCTGCCGTTCAGCGCCATAAATCACGCCGCTATGATTCAACACATCAGATTACTGAGCTGTATTCGGCTTAATCTCGAACACCACATCCACCTGATCGTCAAAGTGAATGCTCTGCTGCTCATAGGTCTGCTGCGCGGTGGTATCCGCAGGTGCGGCAGCCGCTTTGTACATGCGCGCCATTGGCATTGGCTGATAGTTCGCCACGTGATAGCGGATGCTGTATACCGGGCCTAATTTCGCATTAAAGCCTTCTGCCAGCGCACCGGCCTGCTGAGTGGCGTTAGCAATCGCCGCTTTGCGCGCCTGATCTTTATAGGCATCAGCATTCGCCACGCCCAGCTCTACTGAACGGATTTCATTCAGGCCGGATTTCAGCGCGCCGTCCAGCAACTCATTCAGTTTATCCAGCTGACGTAAGGTCACCTGCACCTGACGCACCGCACGATAACCTTTCAGTACGGACTTCCCTTCTTTGGTGTAGTCATACTCGGGTTGCGTGCTCAGGTTTGCCGCATCAATATCTTTCTTTTCGATACCGCTCTTTTGCAGGAAATCGAAATATTGCGCCACGCGGTCATCAGCTTGTTTTTTCGCATCTGCCGCATCTTTCGAAGAAACATTCACCACGATGGAGAGTGTCGCGATATCCGGACGGGCATCAACGCTTGCCTGACCTGAGGTCACAACATGCGGGCCATTCGGGACTTCACCCGCTTGTACCATCGCTGACATTACGCCCGTGCTCATAACGGCGGCCAGCGCCAGTGCTTTCAGTTTCACGAAAGTCCTCCTTGAAGGTTCAATTTACAGGTCGCCACTATGGCTAAACCTAAAACACATTACTATGCGTGATGGTCTGAGTTTGAAATCACCAAAAAGTTCGGATAACGGCGGTTTTAACGTATCCGCGATCGCAAAACTATGCTGACAGATTCGCGGAAAGTTCGCCTTGGTGTTTCTATTAAAGAAACAATTCTAGCCTCCGGGAGAGTTGTATTATGACAGAACAGCCCCTTAGCCACAGCGCCGTTGCCGTTCGCGCCGGACGTACCCGATTCCTGATGTTAGGCCTGGTGTTTATCAACATCATCATCAACTACATGGATCGCACCAATCTCTCCGTGGCCGCCACGCAAATGGCCGGCGAACTGCGCTTTACGCCGATGGAGATGGGGTTGATCTTCTCGGCATTTGGCTGGATCTATGCGGCGCTGCAGATCCCCGGAGGCTTTCTTATCGATCGTCTCGGCGCGCGACTGGTGTATGGCGTAGGACTGTTTGCCTGGTCATTGATCACCGCTCTGCATGCGCTCGCCAACAGCTTCGGTGCGCTCTTCGGACTACGTCTGGGCGTTGGTGCTTTTGAAGCGCCGGTGATGCCTTCGAATAACCGCGTAATATCCAGCTGGTTCCCGGAACAGGAGCGTGCCAGCGCCATCGGCATTTACTCCTCGGCCCAGTTCGTTGGACTCGCCTGCATGACGCCACTTCTGTTTCACGTGCAGGATGCCTTTGGCTGGCGCGGACTGTTTCTGATCACCGGTGTGGCCGGGATGATCTGGGCGCTGGTGTGGTATCTGCTTTACCGTGAGCCACATGAGCATAAAGGCGTGTCAGAAGCCGAATTAAACTACCTGCGCAGCAACGGTGCCTTACTCGAGAGCCGTCAGCACACGCTGCAGCCGAAGGCCCGCTGGGCCGATCTGGCACAAATGTTCCGCAGCCGCAAACTGGTGGGTATCTATATCGGCCAGTTCACCATCTCCGCCACCTTTTGGTTCTTCCTCACCTGGTTCCCGACCTATCTGGTGGAGTATCGCCATATGGGCTTCATTAAAAGCGGCTATGTGGCTTCCGTTCCCTACTTCGCCGCTTTCTGTGGCGTACTGCTGGCAGGTTTCGCTTCGGATCGCATGATACGCCGAGGCGTGTCGCCCAGCGTGGCGCGTAAATTGCCGGTGATCCTTGGCCTGTTCCTGACGCTGTTTATTCTTGGCGCCAATTACACCGACGACGCCACGCTCATCGTGCTGTTTATGTCGCTGGCGTTTTTTGGCAACGGCCTCGCGACCATCACCTGGGTGTTTGTCACTGCACTGGCGCCGCGCCATCTGATTGGCTTAGCGGGCGGCGTATTCAATTTCACCGGTGCGCTTTCCGCTATTGTGGTGCCGATTGCCATTGGCGCGTTGATCGATGGCGACAATTTCGCGCCAGCACTCGGCTTTATTGCCGTGCTGGCCGCGATAGGCATTTGCAGCTATCTGTTCGTGGTCGGGAAAATCGAGCATGTCAGCGCGCACTGATCAGCACTTTCGCCAGCGACTGCAACTGCGTCACCCGCTGCTGCAGATGCGCATCGTCTGCCTGCCAGATTTTGGCAAACGCCAGCGCTGCGCGGTTGTTATTGATTGGCTGCGCCATGCTGATTTCGCCGTCATCACGGTGCCAGATCAAGTGGTTTGCATCACGCTTGCGCGCCAGCAACGGCGCCATCTGCGCCCACTGTTCGTCGGTAAATCGTGGACGCAACTGCTCATCACTCTCTGTCGCCAGCAGCGACACACCAATCACCGAATGCCACGCCGGCAGCATGCGGAAACCGGCCAGCGCCTGGCTGGCACTGGTGCGCTCACCCGGTTCGGAGTGCCAGATGTAAATCACCTGGTCCTCCCACAACACGCCCAGCGCCACCACGATGTCGCGTGGCGCGTGTGCTTCCAGTTGCGGCAGCGCCTGGGCAAACAGCGAGGAGCCGCGAATCGCCTGCGCCGCCAGAGCATGAATCCCCGGGCCGGGCAAATAGCGGCGATGTTCGTCCTGAATCGTCAGGCCAATCGAGGCCATGGTCATCAGCAGGCGGTTAACGCGTGTGCTGTTCATGTCCATCTGTCGCGCCAGTTCACGGCAGCCCACGGCTTTATCGCTGGAAACCAAATACTGCAAGCAGCGAATCCCATCAATCAGGCTTTGGTTGGGTTGAGAAGACATAGTTCACCCTGTGGCGCTCAAAACACCAATCTTAGCTTCAGCATGACAGGAAGCAAATGATGCAGACTTTCTCTTCGCAAAATGCGCGTCACTTCCCAGAGCAAAAATTACAGGCCGATTTGTTGGTGGCGGGCGGTGGGCTCGCGGGCGTGTGTGCCGCACTGGCCGCCGCGCGTGACGGATTACAGGTGGTGTTGGTTCAGGATCGCCCGGTGCTGGGTGGCAACGCATCGAGTGAAGTGCGCTTGTGGGCCAACGGGGCGACATCGCATATGGGCAACAACAACCGCTGGGCGCGCGAAGGCGGCATCATGGGCGAGATCATGGAGGAAAACCTGTGGCGCAACAAAGAGGGCAATCCGGTGCTGTTCGATATGGTGCTGCTGGATTTGGTGCAGTCGCAGCCCGGATTAACCCTGTTGCTCAATACCGTGGTCACCGATATCGAGAAATCAAACCGTCATTTGCAATCGGTGCAGGCCTTCAACGCCATCAATCAGACCCGCTATCACGTTAAGGCCTGCCAGTTTATTGATGCCAGCGGCGATGGCGTGCTGGGATATCTGGCGGGCGCAGCGCATCGCGTGGGTGCGGAAACCGTTGAAGAGTTTGGCGAAAAGATGGCGCCAGGCGAACATTTTGGCCACAAACTCGGCCACTCAATCTACTTCTACACCAAACGTACTTCGCAGCCGGTTCGCTTTGTCCCGCCCTCTTTTGCGCTTAAAGAGATTACCGCCATTCCGCGTTACAAACGCCTGACCTCCGATCTTAACGGCTGTGATTTGTGGTGGCTGGAATGGGGCGGACGGCTCGATACGGTGCACGAAAGCGAAACCATCAAATGGGAGCTGTGGAAAATCGTCTGGGGCGTTTGGGATTACATTAAAAACTCCGGCGAGTTCCCGGATGCCGATAACCTGACCATTGAGTGGGTAGGATTAATTCCCGGCAAACGCGAGAGTCGTCGCTTCCTTGGCGACACCCTGCTCTGCCAGCAGGACATCATCGAACAGCGCGATCACTACGACGCCGTCGCCTACGGCGGCTGGTCGATTGACCTGCATCCGGCCGATGGCGTCTACAGCGAACACGATGGCTGTCGCCAGTTTCACAGCAAAGGCACCTACACCATCCCGTTCCGTGCGCTTTACAGCCAGTCGCTGGATAATCTGCTGCTCACAGGTCGTTTGATTTCAGCCACTCATGTGGCCTTTGGCAGTGCGCGCGTGATGTGCACCTGCGGCGTACTGGGTGAAGTGGTGGGACGTGCGGCGGCGATCTGTCAGCAGCAGCAACTCACGCCAGCACAGTTAGCCCAGCCTGCTCACGTAACGCAGCTGCAGCAACGCCTGCTGCGCGAAGGGGCATACATCCCACGCCAGCAGCTTGCAAACCCGGTCAGCGATGCGCAGATCGAGGTCAGCAGCACCCTGCAACTCAGCGCCCTGCCCGCCGATGGCGGTTGGCAGTCGTTGCAATCGCGCTGTGCGTTGCTGCTGCCACTGAAAGCCGGTGAGCGCTTACCGGCAATATTCGTGCAGCTTCGTGCCAAACAGACGCAAAAACTGCAGGTTTCGCTGCTCAGCAGTGACAATCCGGCCAACACCTGCGGCGATCAGCACATCGCCAACCAGACAATCACGGTTAACGACCAGGGCAGCTACCGCCTGAGTTTTGATTACCGGGCGGATGTCGATCGCTATTTGTTTATCGCCTTCGAAGAGCAGCCAGAGATTGAAGTGGCACTTACCCGCCAGCGCTTGCCAGGCGTGATGATGGTGTTCAACAGCCTCAATCCGCGCGTTGCCAAACGCACAAGGCAGATCAATGACGGCGATTACGGCGTGGACGAGTTTGATTTCTGGCTGCCGCGCCGTGCGCCACATCAGGTGCTGCTGGCGTTCGCACTGGAGACGCCGCTAAAACTCTGGCATCGCGATTATTTACTCAACGGCAAATTGCGTCCGGAACAGCACACCAACTGTTGGGTGCCAGCACTGGATGATGCTCAGCCGACGGTCACCTGGCGATGGGAACTACAGCAACACGCACGCCAAATCACCCTGCTGTTTGATAACGACTTCGACCATGCGATGGAGACGGTGCAGATGGGTCATGCACAGGCAGTGACGCCGCACTGCACCACACATTACCGGTTATGGCTGGATGAGATGTTACTGGTGGAAGTGAAGGACAATCATCACTCGCTATGCCATCACGTCGTGCCGCAGGATGTCAGTTTCCGGCAGATACGCTTAGAGCTGATCGCCAGTGCGGGCGCGCTACCCGCACTGTACGGTTTACATCTGCATCAGAACGCGGCAATGCCCTGACGCGCTAACTGGATGGCGATAAACCACATCACGCCGCCCACCAGCAGATTGATGATGCGCTGAGCACGCACGGTGCGCAGTCGTGGCGACAGCCACGCTGCCAACAATGCCAAACCAAAAAACCAGATAATCGATGCGCTCACCGTGCCCAACGCGAACCACTGGCGTGCGGCGGTAGAAGGCAGCTGACTGCCCAGGCTACCGAGCACCACGAAAGTATCGAGGTAGACATGCGGATTGAGCCAGGTCACCGCCACGATGGTAGCAATAATGCGCCAGCGGCCTTGCTTCATCACCACATCATCGGCCAGCGTCACATCACCCTGCCATGCGCTGCGCAGTGCGCCCCAGCCGTACCACAGCAGAAACGCCACGCCGGCCCAGGTAATTAGCATCAGCATAATGGGGGATTGATTTAGCAGCGCACTGCCGCCGAAGATGCCGCCGCAAATCAGCACGATATCGCTCAGGGTGCACAATCCTGCAGTCATCAAATGGTAGTGGCGTTTAATGCCCTGGTTCATCACGAATGCGTTTTGCGGGCCCAATGGCAGAATGAGTGCAGCCCCAAGAGCAAGCCCTTGTAAATAAACAGATAACACGTTGATAGTCCTGAATAACGAGGTAATGCGATGCAGTATAGTGACGCGAGGATATTAGTGGAAATTGAAAGATTTAATCAGGCATTAGAGAAAATAATAAGGTCGCCATAAATGACGACCTTTATACGATGTTGTGCAGTTTACCGTTCAAAACACAAGGCTACTGAGTGATTACTCGGCTTGTGCAGCTTGCTGCTCACTTTTAACCTGGTGCAGATGCACATCCATCTGCGGATACGGAATGCCAATACCCTTCGCGTCCAGTGCACGTTTGAAGTTCTTCAGCAGATCCCAGTACACGTTTTGCAGGTCACCGCTTTTGCTCCAGCAGCGCACCACAAAGTTCAGTGAAGAGGCGGCCAGTTCGTTCAGTCCGATCTGAATCCCCATCTCTTTCAGCACACGCTCATCGGCTTCGACGACTTCACGTAATAGCTCGATCACCTGATCAACGTCCGCATCATAGGCCACGCCGATAATAAACTCGTTACGACGAATCGGCTCACGCGAGAAGTTAACGATGTTGGCGGCGATGATTTTACCGTTCGGGATCACCACGATTTTGCCATCCACGGTTTTCAGCGTGGTAGAGAAAATCTGCACGTTTTGCACTGTACCCATCACGCCCAAATCAACGAACTCACCGGTTTTGAACGGACGGAAGGTCACCAGCAGCACGCCCGCTGCAAGGTTGGACAGAGACCCTTGCAGTGCCAGACCCACGGCCAAGCCAGCGGCACCCAGTACGGCGATCACCGAGGCGGTTTGCACGCCCACGCGACCCAGCGCCGCAATTAAGGTGAAAGCGATAATGCCGTAGCGCACCAGGGCAGAGAGGAAGTCTGCAACGGTAGCGTCGATATGACGCGCCTGCAGCACGCGATTAATCGTATTTGAAACGATACGCGCAATGAACATACCAATAATGATGGTGATGATCGCCGCAACGATATTCACCGCATAGCTCAGGATCAATGCCTGATTACGTACCAGCCAGCCGCCGGCACTATTAATGCCATCGACGACATTTAAGTCTTCCATTTGTTAGCCCTGTTGTTGAGTTTCCCGCAGGAAAATGCAAAAACGGCCAGATCAGCTCCGGCACTCCCGTGTACAAGGGTAAACAAAAATGGCATGAAGCGCCAAAGATGGGCTGAATTTACTCACTATTCCGAATCGAATGCATAAAAAAAGGCCCTTTCGGGCCTTTTTTGTACTGTAAGGAAAAATTACAGCACGTCGACAGCGTTCAGCTCTTTGAAAGCCTGCTCTAAACGCACAACCATTGAAGCCTGTGCAGAGCGCAGCCATACGCGTGGGTCGTAGTATTTCTTGTTCGGGCTATCCACGCCATTTGGGTTACCCAGTTGGCCTTGCAGATAGTCTTCGTTCTTTTTGTAGTACTGCAGGATGCCGTCCCAGGTCGCCCATTGGGTATCGGTATCGATGTTCATCTTGATTACGCCGTAACCAATTGACTCTTCGATTTCTGCAGCAGAAGAACCTGAACCACCGTGGAACACGAAATCCAGCGCGTTGTGCGGCAGATTGTGTTTCTTGGTCACGTATTCCTGAGAATCACGCAGGATGGTTGGAGTCAGTTTCACGTTGCCTGGCTTGTACACGCCGTGCACGTTACCGAATGAAGCGGCGATGGTGAAACGCGGGCTGATTTTGCTCAGCTCGGTGTAAGCGTAATCAACGTCTTCTGGCTGGGTGTACAGGGCAGAAGCGTCCATGTGGCTGTTGTCCACGCCGTCTTCTTCGCCACCGGTGCAACCCAGTTCGATTTCCAGAGTCATGTCGATTTTCGCCATGCGCGCCAGATATTTAGAAGAAATCTCGATGTTCTCTTCCAGTGATTCTTCTGACAGGTCAATCATGTGAGAAGAGAACAGTGGCTTACCGGTTTTCTTGAAGTGCTCTTCACCGGCATCCAGCAGACCATCGATCCATGGCAGCAGTTTCTTAGCACAGTGGTCGGTGTGCAGAATAACTGGCACGCCGTACTGTTCAGCCATCAGATGCACATGGTGCGCACCGGCGATAGCGCCGAAGATTGCTGCGCCCTGTGGCTTGTCGGTTTTGAAACCTTTACCGGCGATGAAGGCAGCACCACCATTGGAGAACTGAACGATGACCGGCGCTTTAACTTTGGCCGCAGCTTCCAGTACCGCGTTGATGGAGTCCGTGCCGACGCAGTTAACTGCAGGCAGAGCGAATTTGTTTTCTTTCGCTACTTGGAAAACTTTCTGAACGTCATCACCAGTGACAACGCCGGGTTTTACGAAATCAAAAATTTTAGACATGGTTGTGTCCTGTTTCGTTACCGTTCATCCCACAAAGGGACGTCGATTTTTTGCCCAGGATGGGCAAGCCTTCAGACGGCGCCGAAGCGCCGCCCCCAAAAATTACTGCTTAGCGCGCTCTTCCAGCATTGCTACAGCGGGCAGTTTTTTACCTTCCACGAACTCGAGGAATGCGCCACCGCCGGTAGAGATGTAGGAGATCTTGTCTTCGATACCGAACAGATCAATCGCTGCCAGAGTATCGCCGCCGCCCGCTACAGAGAACGCGTCGCTGTCTGCAATCGCGTTCGCCACGATTTCGGTGCCTTTGCGGAAGTTCGGGAATTCAAACACGCCAACCGGACCGTTCCACAGGATGGTTTTTGCCTCTTTCAGCAGTTTTGCCATCGCCTGTGCGGTTTCGTCACCGAAGTCCATAATCTCTTCGTTATCCGCCACTTCGGAAACCTTTTTCACGGTTGCCGGGGCAGTTTCAGAGAATTCCGTTCCGACGCGAGAGTCGGTTGGAACCGGAATGCCGTGCTCATCACGCAGCTTTTTCGCCGCTTCAACGAAGTCCGGTTCGTACAGTGATTTACCGACGTTGTTGTCGATAGCCACGAAGGTGTTAGCGATACCGCCACCAACGATCACGGTGTCAGCGATTTTCACCAGAGACTGCAGCACGTCGAATTTGGTCGATACTTTAGAACCACCAACAACCGCCACCAGCGGACGCTGTGGGTTGCTCATGACTTTACCCAGCGCTTCCAGCTCAGCAGAGAGCAGCGGGCCAGCACAAGCGATAGGGGCGAACTTGCCCACACCGTGGGTTGAAGCCTGCGCACGGTGCGCAGTACCGAAGGCATCCATCACGAACACGTCGCACAGGGCGGCATATTTCTTCGAAAGCGTCTCTTCGTCTTTCTTCTCGCCTTTGTTAAAGCGCACGTTTTCCAGCACCACCAGTTCACCCGCGCCGACTTCAACGCCGTCGAGGTAGTCTTTCGCCAGGGTCACGTTAGTGCCGTTCAGTTTGTCTTTCAGGTAGTTAACAACCGGCAGGAGCGAGAACTCTTCGTTGTATTCACCTTCGGTCGGACGACCCAGGTGAGAGGTAACCATCACTTTCGCGCCCTGTTTCAACGCCGCTTCGATGGTAGGCAGAGAAGCACGGATACGTGCATCTGACGTCACTTTCCCTTCTTTCACTGGCACGTTGAGATCGGCACGGATCAGAACGCGTTTACCAGCAAGATCCAGATCGGTCATCTTAATTACAGACATGGTGAACCCTCTCGTTGATTCTCATAAGTTTTGCCAGACGCAGTCCGCGTCTTACCTGAAACCGCTTGCGGCCATTGCTAACGTGGTGTCGATCATGCGGTTAGCAAAGCCCCATTCGTTGTCACACCAAACCAAGGTCTTGATCAGGTGATGACCACTGACCCGCGTTTGCGTGCCATCGACTATGGCACTGTGCGGATCATGGTTAAAATCTACTGAGACTAACGGTAATTCCGTATAGTCAACTATACCACGAAACGCCCCTTCTGACGCGTTTTGCAGCAACGCATTGACCTCACACGCCTTCACGGCTTCGCGTACCGAAACGCTCAAATCAATGGCTGTCACGTTGATCGTGGGCACGCGCACAGCGATGGCTTCAAAGCGATCGTTAAATTTCGGAAAAATACGGGTAATGCCAGCAGCAAGACGCGTATCCACCGGAATGATCGATTGGCTGGCGGCACGGGTACGACGCAGATCGCTGTGATAGGCGTCAATCACCTGTTGGTCGTGCATCGCCGAGTGAATCGTGGTCACGGTGCCCGATTCAATGCCGAAGGCGTCATCCAGCAACTTGATCACCGGAATAATGCAGTTGGTGGTGCAGGATGCGTTGGAGACAATGCGGTCAGTTTGTTTAAGAGCCTGTTCGTTTACGCCGAACACCACGGTGGCATCTAAATCGTTACCGCCCGGATGCGAGAACAACACCTTTTTCGCGCCCGCTTGCAGATGCGCTTCGCCATCTGCGCGGCTGCCGTACACGCCGGTGCAATCCAATACGATATCGACGTTCAGTTCCTGCCATGGCAGTGCATCGATATCGGCCAGGTGCAGAATGCGGATGGTGTCGTCGCCCACGAACAGTTGATCGCGCTCCTGGCGCACATCCCAGGCAAAGCGGCCATGGCTGGTGTCATACTTCAGCAAATGCGCCATGCCGGTGGCTTCAGCCAGTTCGTTGATCGCCACCACAGTAATTTCAGCGCGGCGGCCGGTTTCATACAAGGCACGCAACACATTGCGTCCAATACGACCAAAACCATTAATTGCTATGCGAACGGTCATCTCACTTCCTGCAACAACAGCCAAAAAAACGTGCCAAATACCTTGAGCGTTTCGCTGCGTTTTGTACAGGGAATTATTGCCCGCTTAACGTTGCAAAATGATGCCGCTCAATTGCAACTGAAACGGTTCAGCTAGAATAAAGCATGCGCGGAATAACAGGAATGATTGCGATCAATTGCGCTGCTGATTATTGGATCTACGTCACATATTTCGCATGTAAAAATTATTACTGCAGGAATAATTGAAGCGTTTCAGGTTGAAGGCGGGTTCTGAAATGAAAAAAGGTGCGCATAAAGCGCACCTTCGTTAGCGATCATCTAACCTGTCGGGCCGCCCTTGATGGCGACCGCTGATTACAGAATAGATTTCGCGATGTTCACCACGTTCTCAACGGTGAAGCCGAACTCTTTGAACAGCAGCTCTGCCGGAGCAGACTCACCGAAGGTGGTCATACCGACGATAGCGCCATTCAGGCCGGTGTATTTAAACCAGTAATCGGCGATACCCGCTTCGATAGCCACACGTGCAGCAACTGCTTTCGGCAGTACAGATTCACGGTAAGCCGCGTCCTGCTTGTCGAAAGCGTCGGTTGAAGGCATAGAGACCACGCGCACTTTGCGGCCTTCGCTGGTCAGCTTGTCATAAGCGGCAACGGCCAGTTCCACTTCTGAACCGGTAGCGATCAGAATCAGCTCTGGCGTACCTTCGCTGTCTTTCAGCACATAACCACCGCGTGCCACGTTTGCCAGCTGCTCAGCGGTACGATCCTGCTGCGCCAGGTTCTGACGAGAGAAGATCAGGGCTGATGGGCCGTCTACGCGCTCGATAGCGTATTTCCAGGCAACCGCAGACTCAACCTGGTCACATGGACGCCACAGGCTCATGTTTGGTGTTACGCGCAGGCTGGCCATCTGCTCAACCGGCTGGTGCGTTGGACCATCTTCACCCAGACCGATTGAGTCATGGGTATAAACCATGATCTGACGAATCTTCATCAGTGCAGCCATACGTGCCGCGTTACGCGCGTATTCTACGAACATCAGGAAGGTTGCGGTGTACGGCAGGAAACCACCGTGCAGCGCGATACCGTTGGCGATCGCGGTCATACCGAATTCGCGCACACCGTAATGGATGTAGTTACCGGCTGCATCTTCGTTGATTGGCTTAGAACCAGACCACATAGTCAGGTTGCTTGGCGCCAGGTCAGCCGATCCACCCATGTATTCCGGCAGGATCTTACCGAAGGCTTCAATCGCGTTCTGGGAAGCTTTACGGCTGGCGATTTTAGCTGGGTTAGCCTGCAGCTGTTCAATGAACTTCTGCGACTCAGTTTCCCAGTTAGCTGGCAGCTCGTTGTTGGTACGACGCGTGAACTCAGCAGCCAGTTCAGGATGAGCAGCAGCATAAGCAGCAAACTTCTTATCCCATGCGGATTCTTTCGCCTGACCAGCTTCTTTCGCATCCCACTGCGCGTAGATGTCTGAAGGAATTTCAAACGGCGCGTGGTTCCAGCCCAGTTGCTTACGGGTCAGTGCGATTTCGTCGTCGCCCAGTGGTGCGCCGTGTGAATCGTGGGTACCGGCTTTGTTCGGAGAACCGAAACCGATGATGGTTTTGCACATCAGCAGTGAAGGTTTGTCAGAAACCGCTTTGGCTTCTTCTACTGCTTTCTTGATGGCGTCAGCATCGTGGCCGTCTACGCCACGCACTACGTGCCAGCCGTAAGCTTCGAAGCGAGCTGCGGTATCGTCAGTGAACCAGCCATCAACGTGACCATCGATAGAGATGCCGTTGTCATCATAGAAGGCAACCAGCTTACCCAGTTTCAGGGTACCGGCGATGGAGCACACTTCGTGTGAGATGCCTTCCATCATGCAGCCGTCGCCCATGAACACGTAGGTGTTGTGGTCAACGATGTCATGGCCTGGGCGGTTGAACTGTGCCGCTAAAGTGCGCTCAGCGATGGCGAAGCCGACTGCGTTAGCGATACCCTGGCCCAGTGGACCGGTAGTGGTTTCAACGCCAGCGGTATAACCGTATTCTGGGTGGCCTGGAGTTTTAGAGTGCAGCTGACGGAAGTTCTGCAGCTCGCTCATCGGCAGGTCGTAACCGGTGAGGTGCAGCAGGCTATAAATCAGCATGGAGCCGTGACCGTTAGACAGCACGAAGCGGTCACGATCTGCCCACAGCGGGTTAGTCGGATTGTGGTTCAGGAAGTCACGCCACAGCACTTCGGCGATGTCCGCCATGCCCATCGGGGCACCAGGATGTCCCGATTTGGCTTTTTGTACTGCATCCATACTTAACGCGCGAATGGCGTTGGCAAGCTCTTTACGAGAGGGCATCTTCTACTCCAGGTCGGATTAATGCTCCGCCGCGCTTAACGTATTGTAATTAATCAGTTATCAGGCGAAGCGAGAAAAAAGTCGCACATCAATGTACATGAAAATCGGGGCAAAAGTACATGCGTCGACGTGCTAAATAGCGGGTAAACGGTTGCAATTCGGGGCTTGTCTGCTAGCCAGTGAACAGGATGCGAGCTATAAACAAAGCGTTTGAACACCGATCTCAATTTCAGGTGTTTGTTTTCTCTACCTTGTTACGCAAAGGACCTCTCAATGAAAATCCGCGCCACAATTCTTGCTGTGGGAATCGCTTCGCTGCTGAGCGGCTGCGAAGGAATGGACAACAACGCGCTGCTGCAATCCGGCGCGCAGGCTTACCAGGCTTATACGTTGAATGATTCACAAGTGAAGCAGCTGAGCGATCAGTCTTGTGCCCAGATGGACAAAGACAACCAGCTCGCGCCTGCCAACAGTGAATATCAGCTGCGCCTGAACAAAATCGCCGCTGCGCTGGGCGATAACATCAATGGTGTGCCAGCCAACTACAAAGTCTATCTGACCAAAGATGTGAATGCGTGGGCGATGGCCAACGGCTGCATCCGCGTTTATAGCGGCTTGATGGATATGATGACCGATAACGAAGTGGAAGGTGTGCTCGGCCATGAAATGGGCCACGTTGCGCTCGGCCATACGCGTAAAGCGATGCAGGTCGCCTACGCCACCACGGCGGCACGCACTGCTGCGGCCTCGGTTGGCGGCGTGATTGGTCAACTGTCGCAATCCCAGTTGGGCGATCTAAGCGAGAAGCTGGTCAATGCGCAGTTCTCGCAAACACAGGAATCGCAGGCGGATGATTACTCTTATGACCTGCTGAAAAAGCGCGGTGTTAATCCACTTGGCTTAGCCACCAGTTTCGAGAAACTGGCGAAAATGCAGCAAGGCCAAACGAGTTCGATGTTCGATTCGCACCCGGATTCCGCAGCACGTGCACAGCACATCCGCGATCGTATTGCGGCAGATGGCAAATAATCGGCCATAAAAAGGAGCGCCTTGTGCGCTCCTCTCTTCAGCTTCAACAGCTAGCGCTTAAACAGATTATCCACCATCGAACCCAAATCCATCTGGTTGTTGTGCAGACTCTGCTCATCCAGCTGACCTTGCGGCGACATCTTATCGATCAACTGCGGCAACAGCGCCGCCAGCGTGCCGGAAGCGCCATTGACATCGGTGCCCAGCTTATCGGCCAGCGACTGCAACTCCTCCTGCCCGAAAGCACTCTGAATCTCGCCGCCACCGACCTGTTGATTGCCACCGGTGCCGATCCACGAACCCAGCACCTCGCCAAGCCCGCCTTGTTGAAACTTCTGCAGCAGCACTTCGATTCCGCCCTGCTCCTGCACCCAATTCCAGATCGCCTGCAACTGACTCAACTGATTGCCTTGCCCGTTGCTGTTCCCCAGCGAACCCACTAATTCATCCAGAAAGCCCATGGTGACCTCCGAAGATTCTCAAACCGTGATTAACGAAGCGATAAATAACGCTACGCCCAAAAGTATAGCTACAGGGTGCCGATAACGAATTGTCACCTTTAAGTTGTTGAGCCGTTGATGCGAGAAGCGTGACAATGGTCTGAACTCGCCACACGAGGCCATGTCATAGTGAGTATGGTCTACACTGACCGTTTGTTTTTAGGCGATATCAGAGAGAGTCACCGGAGCACCACATACTATGTTGACCATTCTGATTATTCTCGCCATCGTTATCGCGATTGTGCTGATTGGCGCGTATCTGGTGATACGTTCCGCAGCCAAAGATGTGAATGACGATTACTAGGAACCGGGGACGTCGAGGGCAATGGATGGCCCCATCAGCTATCACCCTTTCTTAATCACTCTGCGCCGCTCAAAACAAATCCCAACCCACTTCACAGATTGACATCATTGCTATCAATGCGCGTTGAGAAAGGACGATAAACATCAGTAGACGAATTCGCGTGGAGAATGAGAAAGCAGAAACGTGATGATGGCGAGACTTCACCGGTATTGAATATGGCAAATTGAGAAAGTCAGAGAAAGATTACATCTTGCGTGCGTGGCTCTAGGAGCCGAGGAGCGTCGAATGCTGGCAATTCAAATCGTTACCGCTGTCGCGTTAGTTGCAGGTGCTGGGCGTCACTTTTTACGTTCGACCATGAACGATATAAATGATGACTATTAGGAATTGCCAACAGGAGGGCAAGGCATGGGGCCCTGCCCTCCGAGTAATTAGCCTTTATTAGCTGCCTGTACGTGCAGCATATCCAGCGCCAGTGTAGCCGCCGCCAGTGAAGTCAGATCAGCGTGGTCATAACCCGGCGCCACTTCCACCAGATCCATCCCGACGATGTTCATGCCCTGCAGGCCACGAATCAGCTTGGTGGCTTTATCGCTGGTCAGTCCGCCGATCACTGGCGTGCCGGTGCCCGGTGCGTGTGCCGGATCCAGACAGTCGATATCAAAGGTCAGATACACCGGCAGATCGCCCACGGTGCGTTTCACTTCCGCCAGAATGTCATCGACGCTGCGGTCATTAACCTGTGCCGCATCCAGCACATTAAATCCGAGGCTCTTGTCGAACTCGGTACGGATACCAATCTGCACAGAGTGATTCGGATCGATCAGACCTTCTTTTGGCGCGGTGAAGAACATGGTGCCGTGGTCGAAGGTTGGACCGTTAGAGTAAGTGTCGGTGTGCGCATCAAAGTGCACCAGTGCCATCTTACCGAAGTGCTTTGCGTGGGCGCGCAACAGCGGCAGCGTGACGTAGTGATCGCCGCCGAAGGTCAGCATACGCTTACCGTTTGCCAGCAATTTCTCAGCGTGCGCCTGAAGTTTGTCAGAGAGATCCTGTGAATCACCGAATGCGTAAACGAGGTCACCGCAATCCACCACGTTCAGGCGCTGACGCAGGTCAAAATCCCACGGCCAGCGGCAACCTTCCCATGCGAGATTAGTAGAGATCTGACGAATCGCGCCCGGCCCTAAACGGCTGCCCGGACGACCTGAAGTTGCGGCATCGAAAGGTACACCAGTGATCACCCACTCAGCATCGCTGTCGTAAGGCTGGAAGTTCACCGGGAAGCGCATGAAACCGAAGGCGTTAGAAACCAGGGAGTTATCGTACTGATTGCCCAGGGTGTTATACATAACTTGTCCTCTTTAGATCCGTGAGTCGGTTAGCCACTAAGGTATAGATGAAAAAAATCCCCTCCGCGTCGTTAGGCCCGACGAGGAAGGGATTTGTTGTACGTGATTATCGCGAAGAATCAGGCGACCTGCAATCGTCGCCTTTCAAATGTAACAACTACTACTTTTTGTAAAATTCAGTGGATTGTCTCGTGAATGAATTGATTAGCAGTGTTGATTTCATGATGCAGAGTAAGGTCAAGAAAAGAAACGCACTTAAGCATTAAAGTCATTATATTCAGTCAGTTGAGTTAAATCAGGTGCAATGATTAGTTCAATAGGCCTTACAGATAATTTGCAAAATATTAATAGACGAAAACGTTTAGGATTATTTCGACATGATCTGTAACTTACGTCATCAAAATTAGGGAAAATTCTTACAGACAAGCAGGGACCAGCTGTTCAAGTGGATGGATCCATATCAACGACAAACCATCTAATTGTTCAAAATGGCATCACGCCTTTCGCGTATTCATCAGCTCTAATCTTTTGAATTTGCGTAAAATCTGCTGATTAATTCAGCTCCCCCGTCTGAAAAACTATAAACCTCCCCCCTACACCGCCTGTATTGCGTCCAGTGCATTGGTAGCTGTTAAGCCAGGGGCGGTAGCGTGTAAAAATCCCACCCAATTCAAATGAGTTAAATCAATGGCCAGAAGTGGATTCGAAGTCCAGCAAGCTGCCGTAAAGGCATTATTCCTCCGTGAAATACGAACACGATTTGGTAAATATCGATTGGGTTATTTTTGGGCGATATTGGAACCGGCTGCGCATTTATTAGTTTTACTGGGTATTTTCGGTTTCATCATGCACCGAACCATGCCAGACATATCGTTTCCGGTATTTTTGTTAAATGGTATTATTCCTTATTTTATTTTCAGTAATATTAGCAATCGTTCAGTTGGTGCTATTGAAGCGAATCAGGGGTTATTTAATTATCGTCCAGTAAAACCAATCGACACTATCATTTCCCGCGCTCTCCTTGAAACATTGATTTATGCAGTGGTGTATATATTTTTAATGGTCGTTGTCTGGTTAGCTGGTGAGTATTTTGAAATTATTAATTTATTACAGCTTATTACCACATGGACATTATTAGTAATTTTCTCATGCGGGACGGGATTGATTTTTATGGTTGTCGGTAAAGTGCTTCCTGAAACTCAAAAGTTCTTACCTATTCTGCTAAAACCACTATACTTCATCTCCTGCATAATGTTTCCATTACATTCAATACCAAAAGAATACTGGCCTTATTTATTGTGGAATCCAATAGTTCATGCAGCCGAACTCAGCCGTGAAGCTGTAATGCCTGGATATATAAGTGAAGGCGTTAGTTTAGATTATCTCGCATTATGTGCGTTAGCGATGTTGTTTGTCGGCCTGGCTATTTATAGAAATCGTGAAGAGGCAATGCTAACGTCATGATAAAAATTGAAAATTTGACAAAATCGTATCGTACTCCTTCAGGTCGTCATTATGTATTCAAAGATTTAAATATCGAAATACCTGCAGGTAGAAGTGTGGCTTTAATCGGGCGTAACGGCGCGGGCAAATCAACCTTGCTACGAATGATTGGCGGGATTGACCGCCCTGACAGTGGAAAAATCATTACAAATAATTCCATATCCTGGCCCGTAGGGCTCTCAGGAGGATTCCAGGGTAGTTTGACGGGACGTGAGAACGTAAAATTTGTTGCGCGTCTTTATGCAAAAGAAGAAGATTTACCAGATAAAGTTGAATTTGTTGAGGATTTTTCCGAACTGGGAAAGTATTTTGATATGCCTATTAAAACTTATTCATCGGGCATGAAGTCTCGCTTAGGTTTTGGTCTAAGCATGGCATTCAAATTTGATTACTATCTTGTTGATGAAGTTACCGCTGTAGGGGATGCTCGTTTTAAATCCAAGTGCTCAGGGTTATTTAAATCTAAAAAAGAAGAATCAAATTTCATAATGGTATCACATAGTTTAAATTCACTAAAAGAATACTGTGATATCGCAATATTAATTGATCGCAATAACAAGTGCCTTAGTTTTAATAATGTGAGCGATGCTATAGATATGTACAAGGAATCTGAAGGAATTAAATGATGAACAATCCACAGCCAATTAAAAATGAGATAGATACTATTGAATTTGATTTCAGGGTGAACGTAATCATCCCAGTCAAACATAGAGACGAATATAACATATGTGACAGACTTCGCATGAAGTCAAAATTGTACATGCCGAAAAATTTTGAATTCATAATTATTGATTATGGTAGCGAAAGTTTAGAAGCAAACCTTATAAAAGAGACCTGTGACGAAATTGGCTTTACATATCACTATGCAACTCCAAACTCCAATCTTTGGAATGCATCAGCAGCAAGAAACATTGGCTTAAATTTATCAAAGTGTGATTATGTTCTCTTTGAAGATGTTGACCTATATCATAAAAATGATTTTTACATCAACGTAAATATTGAAATATCCAATCTTTTAGAAACTGGTGATTGGCCATTCTTCGTTATACCTGTTGCATATTTAACTGAAGAAGGGTCTCAAATAGCTTTAAATGGAATTGATGATTATTGTCAGAGCAAACTAATTTCCGAAGTATACAAACCTAATTCTGATCTGATTGTACATCATGCACCAGCATCTTCATTCATGGTTTGCAAATATCATGACGCAATATCAATTGGTGGTTATGATGAGAGTTTTGAAGGATGGGGGTTCGAGGATTCCGATTTCTGGCTTAGGCTTCTTCGGAATGTAGAAATTGAGAAGCCAAGAGATTTTTTCCGACTAGACACACGCAACTATAGTAAACAAGTCAACTGGCGAGGATGGCGCTCCCTCTTTCGAATTTATGCAGATTTAGTAGCCAATAAGGGTATTTATTCATTTCATATCTGGCATCCAATTGCGGAACATCGCTCTGTAACTGTAAGAGAAAGAAATCACAAAATATTCAAAGCTAACACTGAAAGATATAGTAAAAACAATTTTAGCTATACACCATTAACAAACCCAAATAAAAAGAAAAAACTTTTCCTATCAAAAAACCCACATTCTTTTAACAGAGATGTTTTTAAGGTTTTGGATAACCCAATATTAATTGAAGAGAAGTTCATTACGATTTATAACTTATCTGATATAATAAATCAAAACAACATTGAATGTATAATTTTCAATAATCCCTATGGTGATGAACATAGGCTGGCCATTTATATTCAGGCAAAAAAAATCGGCATTAAGACGTATGTAATTGAACGGGGCTCTCTTCCTTGGTCTATTTATATAGATGAAAACGGTTTCTGCTGTGAAAGTACTTCATACTTTGAAGATAAATGGAAAAACATACCACTGGATGACCTTAAAAGAACTGAAACTCTAAATTACATTGATGAAATAAAAACTTCGGGGTCAACGTTAGAACCCCAAGGACAAATCATTGGTGGTGCTAATTTAAAAAGAAAACTATTTGGCGAATCTGAAGCGATTAAAATTCTATTTGTCGCACTCCAATCCCCAAGCGACACTACCACACGATATTTTTGCGGGGATGTTATTAGCTATGATAACTTCATTAATGAAATAAAATTATTACCTCATTTGCTGCCTGAAAATTGGAAAGTTATAGTAAAAAACCACCCATTAAGTTTAGATAAATTCAACTCGGAATCTACTACTCTTGTTGATGAGTATCATATTGGAGACATTCTTGAATGCTGTGATGCAGTAGCACTTTTAAATAGTGGCGTTGGAATTATATCTCAACTGTATGATAAACATGTATTCACATTTGGCCAGGCACATTATTCATGTGAGGAATTGAACTCTAAGGTCGAAAGCGCTCAGCACTTAGCCGACAAACTAATATCTGATGATTATAAATTCAACAAAGAAAAATCCATAAAATTTATATCTTATTTAATCAATGATTTTTATTCTTTTGCTACCTGGGAAAGAAAAGAGCGTAAGCATACTGATAAAGCCAACCTTTCTATTTCAGTAAACATCAAATATAATATCATCAGAGTATTTAATGAAGGCGAGTTAAAAATAAAACCTGCAAATATTATAAATATTAAAGAAAGCATGTTATTTGACAGGTACCGCCTTGATGATTATTTAGAGAAGAAGCAACCTGAAGCCCTTTTAAAACCAATTACTAATGAACTAAAACTAGATAGAAATGTCATTTCATCTTCACCGCAGCAATTCGTTCTTAAAAATAGAAAAAAAGGAAGTTTAAGCAGAAAAATTAAAAAGCTAGCTAAAAACCCCAAACTATTTTTTATAGATGCATTACGAAATAGAGTTTCCTGAAAAATTAGAAGCAAAGTTGGGCTGTAAGGCTCAACTTTATTATTTTTATTCGGCGATGATCTTTTTTTTAAATCTCGTATTAAAGATGAAGCTGAAAAGGTTGGTTAATTCTTTAAAGGAATATATACTTTAGATTTTAACCTCATAAAAATTTGAGGTGATTTTACAGTGAATGGCAACATAAACCGCATGATTACTAACTAAAAAAACCACGTTAAGATTTATAATAATTTAACCCTTGCAAAAAATTTCATAAGGATTGACGTATTCATCTCAAGCTATGATGCGATTCACCCATGTCGGCAAAAAAATAAAGACCCGCCAATTAATTATGCAAAATGATTTTACTCTAGAATAAATTTAACTTAACAAAAGTAACAGTCAATATCTTTCCATCTCTTTGTAAAAATTAATTAGACATTATCGTTCGAATATTAAAAACTCGATTAACAATCGTCAAATTACTTTTTTATAATTTAACATAACCTACCAATCAAGGCCAAATATTTAAGTTATCAAAAATCCCAAAAAATTACTGACGCTTTCCTTTAATTGTTCACGTCTTAGTGAATCATTTGAATTATAATAGACAGCATTAACCTGAGTATTATCTAATAAATAACCTCTAAACTGCTTAAACAACTTCATATCCGGCTTAAACCCAGCCTGCCAGAACTGGTGCAAATGCCCTTGATACGTCAGTCCTTTAATGTCGTAGAGGGCATTGCCCATCACCTTCAGTGGCTTATTGTGAATCAGTGCTGAGATCCCTGCCGTACTGTTAATCGTGACCACCGCCTTAGCATGTGTCAGTAATTCCGGCATCGGCAAATCGTGCACATAGATCACACGGTCACTCACACCAAACTCTTTCCCCAAGCGCTTAATCAGCGGCCCATATAAGCGATGACCGCGATCCATCGGATGGTGTTTGATCACCAAATGGCTATCTTTCGGCGCTTTGCGGGCGAAGGAATACATCACGTCATTAATATAATCACGCACATCGTCATAACGGCTGTGGTTGCGGATCTGGCTGTCGTTGTACACCTGCAAGATCGCCAGGTAATAACGCTGATCCAGTTCTGACTGCAAACGCGGTAATACCTTACGCTGCATTACACCGTAAAGCTGTTTGCGCCAGTAAGCACGAATCCAGCATTGCGCTTCATACCAGGGTGAGAAGGACTTGTGATGGCGATATTTATGGAACTCATGACGGTAGCGCCAGCCGACCAGATAATACCAGGTCGCATGGCCAATGCGCTTCATCGCAGAAGGTTTCAGGTGCTCAACCTGCGCAGCAGGAATCTCTGGCAGTTGACGATAGAAATCAGGGTCGCGCGGCAGTGAGGAGTGTGCATTCACCCCGCCCTCTTCCACCGTAATGAAGTGCGGACGCAGATACCCCTCTTCAAAAGCGAGGAAGCGAATACCCTTGGATTTTGCCCAACGCCCTGCAGCCTGATGCAATGGCCGACAATCGCCAAAGCACAGAATCGTATCGAAGTCATAGCTGGCGTAAGTGTCGCGCAGCCAGCCCGGAAACTCCTTCGGCGTTTGTTCAAACGTCAGATATTCACGCTGGCGACAGTAAAACCGATCGCCACCGTTGAATACGACATTCACGGCCTCACGCCCCAATGATTCCAGCCAAACGGCTACATCATTGAAGAACGGCCCCATCGGCCCCTGTAACAGCAGATATTTCTTCCCAGACAGCAAAATGGTCAATGCATTACTGTGCATATTCAACCTTTATGGTTATTCATTATTGTCCGTAACCGGCTATCTTCAGCCGAACCTGACCTTAATAAACATCAGTAACTTGCGGTAATGACGGATAATCCGTCCCGCTTTCTTTTTTGTAATAAACATCTGTCTGCGTGGCGTATGAATGAGGTATTCAGCCGCTTCTTCCGCCGCAATCGGCTCAAGGCGCAGAGGATGGATGTAACTTGGATAAACAATAAATGCCTGATAGATCAGGTCTGAAAGCAGCAAACGGCGACTACGACGACGGCAACTGTGCTCATCCGTGGTGAGTCCCCAACCTGCATAAAATGGCAGGCCATAACAAAATACTTTCTTGCCGTGCAGCAGCGCTTCAAAACCCGAAAGCGACGTGAGCGTATGCAATTCGTCCGCAATCTGGATGCATTGAATGATGTCGGCGTCCAGCGCCTGGTAGTCAGCGAACTGTTCGACCTGTTCGGCAGGAATGTCGCCTTTGCGATTACCCACCAGCACATCAGGATGTGGCTTGTAGATCACGAAGGCATCAGGATTGCGCTCACGCACAGTGCGCAGCAGGCCGAGATTGGTATTGATGGAAACCGCGCCTGTGAGAATCGAAGCATCATCTTCAACCTGTCCCGGCACCAGAATCACTGTTTTACCCTGCGCGACAGCGGGCAACGTAAAATCCGCGCCAAGGTTGTACTTACTCAGCTTGCTCTCCACCAAGCGCTGCTGAAGCTTTTCTGCACGTAGCTGTTGAGCCAGCGTGAGTTGGCTGTGGTTCAGCAAGACTTCCAGGTCGCTTGGGCGGGTTGCATCGTAATAGATGCCGCGCTTATCCAGCACCAGTGAAAGTGGTGGCAGCAAATCGGAACCCAGGCCAGATGACCGTAAAAAGCCATCTTCCATCCGCCATATCGGCAGCAAACGCCTGTTGGCTTCTTCATGCCAACGTTGCTCTCCTTTCACACCCCATACAACGCATGCCGTCGCGGCAGAACAGCGGCGTGAGAAACTTACTTTATTCGCAGTGGTGCGTAAGAAAGGTTTGAGGATGGTGGATTTCCACAGCGTTAAGCCCGGAGCCCATAAATGCCCGCTACGCTGCTGTTGATGTCGACGCTGTAACTGCATCCAATGCAGCACAGTAAATAAGTCGCTTGCCGCGCCAGTTTTCGGATCGATATAACGGCAGTAACGCAGATACGCGGCGGCAAACAGTTCCACCAATGATGCGTTACCACGGCGCATTGACAGCTCTTGAGCTTTCGGATGACGATCGTCAGTCAATCCCCAACCGGCGTACCACGGTTGACCAAAACAGGTCACCGGTTTGCCCGCGATCAGAGCTTCAAAACCGTACTGCGAGGTCATCACATAAACACGTGAAACGTGGCGTAACAGAGACTGCGGACTCACGTTGTCCGCCATCAGGTGCACGCGATGCGTTGACTGGAGATTGGCGTAATAGCCTGCCTTCTTGCCCTGAAGGACATCAGGATGCACTTTGACCCAGATGATAGCCTGCGGGTTTTCTTTAATCGCGGCGTCCAGCATCGCCGTGAAATCATCGGCACCGGCATTGCCATAGGTGACGGACATATCGTTGAAGGTCTGATCGACCACCAACACCAGCTCAGGATTGAGGGCATCACCTGCGACAAAAGCCGGAGCCTGATTATATTTTGACAGATCTTCAGTCACGATGGTTTGCATCGCTTCACGCGCCTGTTCAGCTAAAGCCGCGTTACCGGCTTTATCCTGAATCAGTTTTTCCAGCGCACTTGGCTGGTTGGCATCGTAATAGATACCGCAATCGTCCATTACGATGGAGAGAGGCGGTGCACCGTTTACGCCGAGATCCAGTGAGCGGATAAAACCGTCTTCCAGACGGAGAACGGGTTTACCGGCAGCCTGAGCCAGCGCAACCGGTTTGGCGGCGCTGGGGCGATGTCCCCATACAGCTACCGTATCTATCTCCTGCGGGATCGGGCGCAGTGCAGAAAGTTTCTGACACGGTTGTGCCAAAAAATTTTCCAGCTGCGGAATGCGCCAGATACCGGAAGAGAAGATGCCAATCATGCGGTTTCCGCAAGCTCCTGTGCCATCAGCTTACAAACTTTGTCGAGGCAGGCTGGCGTATCAACGCCCGGCCCGGTTGCCGCGACTTCAAAAGCGCGAATCGCGATGCCCGCATTCATTAAACGCAGCTGCTCCAGTGACTCCGCCTGTTCCGGCATGGCTTCTGGTAGTTGGCTGTAGTTTTGCAGCACATCACGGCGATAGGCGTAAATCCCGACATGTTTTAGATAACGGGCTTTATCGGCATTACGCGGATAAGGAATCGGTGAACGGCTAAAGTAGAGTGCATCGCGGCGCGTATTCACCACCACTTTTACTGTGCTGGCTTCCAGCGCTTCTTCTACAGAGATCGGGTGGCATAAGGTTGCTACGGGCAAGGCTGCGTCATCACGCATGCCCTGTACCAGATGCGCCACATCCTGCGGACGAATCATTGGTTCATCGCCCTGCAGATTGATATAGATATCCGCGTCAACCTTCTGCATCACTTCTACCAGACGGTCAGTGCCCGATTCATGGTCATCGCGCGTCATGATCGCCTTACCGCCAAAATCGGCGACGGCCTGCATCACACGTTCATCATCGGTCGCTACCCACACTTCGTCCACGCCCGCCACTTGCAGCGCACGCTCATAGACGTGCTGGATCATCGGCTTGCCGACGATATCCAGCAAGGGTTTGCCCGGCAGACGCGAGGAGCCAAAACGAGCGGGGATCACAATCACTGCTTTGTTCATATCCATTCCTTAGATCGACAGAATCACTTTCGCACCCACCGCCAGCTGGTAGAGGATGGTGGAGATACCGCGTGTGACTTCGATGTTCTTCGATTCGTACTTCGGCAGTACCATCAACTCGTCGCCTGGGTTCAGCGTGTCAACATCTTCACCGTTCTCGGCTGCACCGTTCTGACGAATCACCACAATCTTGGCGTTACCCGATTTCTGCGTCAGACCACCACACTTCTCGATGTAATCTTTCGGGCTCATGCCTTTCTCCCAGCTCACCGCATTCGGGAACAGCACTTCGCCATGCACCATAACCAGCGAGGTTTTCTGCGGGATGTTAATCACGTCGCCATCTTCCAGCAGAATCGAATCGAGGTTCTTCTCGTTGAGGATCACTTCACCCTTCGGCACCACGTTGCGCGCTTTGTTGACGAAGCGGCTGATCAGCTGAGCTTCCTGCATGCGCAGGCTGGCTTCTTCTTTGGTGGAGGATTGGGCAGAGAGCGAGGCCTCTTCCAGTTTCTGCAGGGACAGATCCAGCATCTCTTTCTGACGCTGCGCCACAGAAGGACGGTAAAGCTGGATAGCACTCATTTCAGACATGCTGTTGGTGCGGATCTTCGCTAACACCGCACGCATGCTCGAACCGTATGGCAGCACCATCGCGTGTTCGCCAGAGTGCGCACCTTCGACGCGAACCTGAATGGTGCCGGCATAGCGATCGGTGCTGACAATCAGCGTATCGCCATCCTGCAACATGCGGCCCGGCGCAGAACTGATCGGGTAATACTCACTACGTTTCTGCAAGCCCTGCTGACGGATAATAGTGATGTTAGTGGCGCCTGGTTTAGCACGCGCCCAGCTCAGCGCTTCCGTCACCGGAATGCTGCTGTCACGGAATTCAAAGTCATAGCTGTTGAACACATCACCCTGCACGCTAAAGGTGTGTTGACGCGGCCCCACCACGATGGTGTCACCATCGGCAAACTGTGACAGACCCAACTTGCCGTTGAGCAAGAAGTCATACAGGTTGATGCTGGAACGCACGCGGTTGCCACGCTTCACCACGATATCGACATAACTGCCGCGATCGGGATCGACGCCGCCCGCTTTAATCAGGTAGTTGAGCAGGGAATCAGAGGTCACACCGCCATACAGGCCAGGGCTGCGCACAAAACCGGTCACGTAAACCTTCACTGGCTGCGCCTGCAGCAGCGAGGCGTACACACTGACGTTAGCCTGATAAACCTCTTTGACTTTGCTGGTCACTAACGCATTCAGCTGACTGTTGCTCACGCCCGCGACTTTTACCGGCCCCACATTCGGCAGGAAGATATTGCCTTTCGGATCAACCTGCAGAGCGCCATCAAAAGTGAACGCGCCCCACAAGCGTACCTGAATGCTGTCGCCGGGATTAAGCACATAGCCGGGGTTGAAGCCGACGGTTGCGCCGCTATCGGCGCTGGTGCCGTTAAACAGCTGTGCGCCAAACATGCGGCTCATCATCGCCGGTGCTACCGGGCGCGGGGTGTTATCAAACCCATCGCTGCTCTGCACCTGACTACTCTGCTGGCCAGTGAGGAACGAAGGCAGCGGTGCCGCACCGGTCAGATTCGGATCGGCATTAATATCCAGCGCAGCACTGGCGGTGGTGGCTTGCCATGCGGCAAGCAGTAACAGTGACTTCAATAATTTCATGACGAACTCAATTAATCCCGGTGATCTTCAATAACGGCTAACAGCAATTTCAGCGTGCCGAACAATAAGCAGCACACCAGCAACCAGCAGGCGATCAAATAAGGAGTATTGGGGAATGTGGATTCCTGCGGCTGCTGCGGTGAACTGATCACCGACAAGACTTTCAGCTTACGTGCCGCTTCCACGCGGGTTTTCTCAATCGAAGTCAGCGCCAGCTTGTACAGCTCGGTATCAAACGCCACCTTCGATTTAATCTCTTCAAAATCCACCGCCATACGGTTCAGCTTGTGGCCCTGCGGCGCGGTGATTTTGCTTTTTTCAGCGTCAATCTGCGCTTGTAAGGAGGAGATCGCGTTTTGCGCACTCACCACCTGCGGCGCGTCATCACGCAGATAGGTCAGCAGGTTACGCAGATCGGCTTCCATCTGGATCTTTTGACCCATCAGGGTATTGACCAGGGTGCTGGCGGCCAGCGCCTGCGCTTCCGGGTCCAGCACGTTGTTGCTGTTCTGGTAAGCGAGCAATTCACTTTTGCTGGCATCCAGTCGAACGCGTGCTTTCTCCATTTCCGCTTCAGCAAACGAGAGCTGATCACGTGCAATGCGGTGCGATAGTTCGTTGATAAAGCGCTCGGTTTCTTTCAACACGGCCTGGTTAAACTTCAGCGCAAATTCTGGGCTGAAGCCTTGCGTCTGGATATCCAACAGGCCGGTTTTGTCGTCGTAAGCAATGCTGATGCGGTCACGGTAGTACTGCAGGAAGCGTTCGGCGGTCTCTTCCTTTGCCAGATGGTTGAGGAAATCCAACCCGCTATGGCTAAAGGCTTCATGGAAGTCGAGTTGCTTATCCAGCACCCGGAGCATGTCCGGTGAATTGATGTACTCCTTGAGGTAGAGCGCATCTTCGGCGGAGCTAGGATTAGAGGCACCCAGCAACAAGCCAAAATTAAGGCTACTGCTGGTGAGATCGTCAGAACGTTTAATCGCGACTTTGGATTCGCTCATATAGCGCGGCTGGCTGAAGATCACGAGATAGATCAGCAGCAGCGCCATCGGCAGCAGAATGATAATTTTCGCCAGGTGCTTCTGGATTTCCGCCAGTGAAATGGCAGGAAAACGCGAACGCATCGTGGATGCGGCGGACTTCACTTTCATCAACATGGAACTATCATCAAATTTTATTGGGGTGCTCAGGCACGTGTTGAGGTACGACTTGCGGCTCACCGCGCGACACACCCATTCATGTCCGGCTAGTCGAAAATTCGTACCAATCCGGTGATCTTATTGAGTTTATTGGTAACTAAAAGCGCAGAAACGCGATGCTTTTGCATCTTTTCCTCTGCTTCAAAAATCATGGTTTCTTCTGGCAGCGTCAGCGGCTGACGCGTCATCATCTGTTCAGCCGTGGCAGATGCCAGCGCATCCTCTTTTTCCATAAAGCGGCGCAGGTCACCGTCAGTGATAATGCCTGCCAGATTTCCCGCTGCGTCCTCGACCACCACCATGCCCTGACAGCCACTGGTGATTTTCTGAATGACCGTTTTGAAAGGTGCGTCGATATTTACTGTCGGCACATCACGCTGCATCACATCCACTACGCGCGTCAGTAAACGACGCCCCAGCGAACCGCCTGGGTGGTAACGGGCAAAGTCATCAGGCATGAATTTACGTTGGTGAATCATCGCCACCGCCAACGCATCGCCTATTGCCATAGTCAGGGTGGTGGAGGTCGTCGGCGCGAGATTATTGGGGCAGCTTTCGCTTTCCATGTTGAGTTCCAGCACCGCATCAGCGTTCTTAGCCAGAGTGGAGTCACCGTTATTGGTAATCGCCACAATGCGGTTGCCGAAGTTTTTCAGCGAGGGCACTAACTTGAGGATTTCATCGGTTTCGCCACTGGCGGAGATCAAAATCAACAGGTCATAAGGGGTAATCATCCCGAGATCGCCATGGAAGGCTTCAGCAGGATGAATAAAGAAGCTGGGTGTTCCGGTAGAGGCTAACGTGGCAGACATCTTGCGGCCGACATGCCCTGACTTGCCCATACCGGAGAGGATTACGTGGCCTTTGCAGTTCATGATCAGGTGCAGCGCATTTTGATATTGCTGGCTATCAAGTTGCTGCGAAAGGTTGCTCAGCGCGGCACCTTGTTCGGCCAGAGTTTTACGCACTGAGTCGATTAACAGCGGCTCAATGAATCCACTGTGCTGCTCCTGAAAAACAACCTGCTTCATGTCAGTTCCTTTGCATGGGGTTTTAGCAAATGCTATCGCCGCACTCCCAAAATCGTGGAAGCATAACGGCTAATTTTGTTAACGTTTCTGTTCTATCCCACCTGAATCCAGGCGGTTTATCTCGCTGCGTGACAAGTTAAGGCGTGCGCATAGGCATCCGCTTAACGGGTAATGAGGTAAGCTCTTTTTATTATTTTTCACTGCGACGCTCACAGCAAAATCTGAAGTGAGCAAGGGATAGAAATTCGACACTCTATGTAACATACAGCAACAGGCGGCACAAGAATTTTAAGCATATTCTTATTGAACCCTTACCCATTCAGCGGTCAATTCTTAACCACAAAAAAGCACCTACTGGTATAAAACGCTTTAATTCATCTGGTTAACGAAGATTTAAACCAAATTCCCAACACTCCTCACTAATTCGCGCTAAAATTTTCTAAAAATGTCAAAAAGCTTCCAGTAATTACCATTGCAACCCATCATGTCAAAGAAAACCGAGAAAACTCCCTGAGAATGGCCTTGGTTAGCTGCATCTCTTCAGCACTAAATTTGGCGAACAGGTTAGCGCTGATACTGGATAAAAAATGTCACCTTCTCGCAAAACAGTACCTGTCTGCGCCCTAACAAAACATCAATTTCCTTTAAGTCACCCAACTCACGACACAAAAAAGCCGCCGTTGACTCCTCAACGGCGGCTCTTAAACATCGAGTTTTGCGATTAGCGTTCGCGCATCGCCTCTTTGGCTTTGTTAAACGGTTTCACCAGATAATCCATGATGGTCTTCTCGCCGGTCTTGATATCGACAGTAGAAACCATCCCCGGACTGATCGAGTAGCGCTTACCGGCTTTGTTCTGCACGTAGTCGTTATCAGTGCGGATAAACACGCGATAGTAGTAAATCTCCGGCTTCACCTCATCCTGGATAGTATCCGGTGAAATGCTTTCCACCACGCCGTTCATGCCACCATAAATCGCGTAGTCATAGGCCGAGATCTTCACCACCGCACGCTGGCCGGGATGGATAAAAGCAATATCTCGCGGTGACAGGCGCGCCTCAATCAGCAGACGGTCGTTGAGTGGCACGATGTTCATCAGTTCGCCATTGGGAGGAATCACCCCGCCGACCGTGGAGACTTTGATGTTTTTCACGATGCCATTCATCGGCGCACGGATGGTCAGGCGTGTCACCGTATCTTCACGCCCTTTGATCACCTCAGCCAGGCTGTCCGCTTCGGCACTGGCTTTTGCCAGCTCCTCACGCGCCTGCACATAGTATTGCGAGCGCATGTCGGTGAGTTTCAGCTCCAGATCCGATTTATCGCGCTGCAAACGCAACACTTCAACGCTACTGGCGGCGCCGGTTTTCGCCAGTCGCTGTGTGATCGCTAACTCTTTGTTTGCCAACGCCAGCGACTCTTTGAACTGCTTTGTCGAGTCATTAAGCTGGGCGCGTTTGGTTTTATACAACCGCGTCTCGGAGGCAATCAAATCAGGATAAGCCTTGAGCTCATTGGGGAACGTAAGGGGATCGTCGTTGACCTCGGCTCTCAGGCGCGAGGCCGCTGCCAGTGCCGCACGATAACGCGCCGCACTTTCACCCACGCTGGATTGCGAGCGCGTGGCATCAAGACGCGCCACCACCTGCCCCGCTTTCACCCGATCGCCTTCGTGCACATAAAGCTCGGTAAGGATGCCGCCTTCTAAGGATTGCAGCACCTGGTCACGTGAGCTCGGAATCACTTTGCCCGTGCCGGTTGAGACTTCATCCAGTACGCCGAACCAGGCCCACACCAGCGATATCAGGATCAACGCGGCGCTGATGGTGATCAGCCTAACCGCACCGGTGTAGTGAGTCTCAGATTTGAGTTCCCCCAACAGATCGTCAGAGGAATTGACTTCTGCCGCGGTGACCAGTCGCAGTTTGCCGGGGAGTTGCTTCATCATGAGTGCACCTCCGGTGAGTTACCGCCGGCACGCGGTGGCGGCAACGCATTCTCTTTCGGGCTGTCCATCACCAGTTGCCCATCTTTGAGTACCAACACGCGATCCACCAATGCAAGGATCGCCGCACGGTGAGTGGCGACGATTAAGGTGCGGCCATTGAGCCAAGCCCCTAAACGCTCGATAAACTCTTTCTCGGTATGATCATCCAGCGCCGCCGTGGGTTCATCCAGCAGGATAATGTTGGGATCGCGCAACAGCATGCGAGCCAATAGTACTGACTGGCGCTGGCCGCCTGATAAGCCTACCCCGCCTTCCATAACCGGATGATCGAGACCGAGTGGCAAACGACGAATGAAATCCGCCCCGCCGCTGACCGTTAATGCACCGAAGATGGCATCGTCAGTCGCGTGGGCCGCGCCCATGGTGAGGTTTTCACGCAGCGTGCCGTGGAACAGGCGTGCGTTTTGCGTCATTAAACCCACGTTGCGGCGCACATCCGACACATCAATATGCGGTAAGCTGAGGTTATCCAGACGCAGTTCGCCGCCCACCAGATCCATGCCGCCGATCATCGCTTGCAACAAGGTTGACTTGCCCGAACCGTTGCGACCCAGCACGGCAATACGTTCACCCGGTTTGATCGTCAGGCTTTTAATACGCAGTGCGACGGTGAGTGAATCACTGTAATAGCGGAACATCGCATCATTGAACTGGTAATGGCCAAACAGCACCGGGCAATGAATACGGGTTTCGTCTTTACTGTTTTCCACCGGCAGGTTCATCAACGCATCCAGACCGATTTTGGCGGCTTTCACTTGCTGCCAGCGCGCCAGCACACCACACAGTGTTGCCATGGGGGCAATCATTCGAGAGGAAAGCAGGGATGCCGCCACAATCGCACCGGTAGAGATATCGCCATTAATCACCATTGGCGCGCCCACTACGATGACACTGGCATATACCAGACCTTGTACCGTCACACCCCAACTGATCAGCGAATGCATGACTTTTCGCATCTCAACGCCGGATTGCGCGGTAATGCGAATGTAGCTGTTCCACTGCTGCAGGAAGCGATCTTCTGCCTGCATCAGCTTGATATCCTCCAGCCCCTGCACACTCTCCACCAGCACCGCATTGCGTAGCGTGGACTCTTTCATCGCCTGCTGTGCCAGCTTCGCCAGTTTTTTCTGGCTGAACAGGCCTGGCAGCACCATCAAAATCACCGCGATGGGCGCTATCCATGCCAGCTGGGGAGCGATAATCGCCATCACCAGCAGGAACAGCAGGAAGAACGGCATATCGACGATGGCGGAGACGGTGGTTGAAGTCACCATCTCACGGATCGATTCCAGCTCGCGCAGCTGCGAAATAAAGGTACCAGTCGAACGCGGCACCGCACTGTTTCGCAGCCGCAGCGCATGGCCAAACACGCGATCCGATACACGCATGTCAGCGCGCTTACCCAGTAAGTCGGTGACGTGATCGCGGCCGACTCGCAATATGTAGGTGAACACCACCGAGATAATTACGCCGATATAGAGCACATACAGCGTGGGATAAGATTGCGCGGGGATCACGCGGTCATACACCTGCATGGAGAAGATAATGCCGACCAGCGCCATCAGATTGATCAGGAAGGAGGCCAGCATGACATGGCCGTAAGGCCGCATATCGTGCAGCACCAGCTTCATCAGCCAGTTGGGTTTTACGGTTGCCAGATAACGATCGACACGGCTGTCTTTGGCGGCCGTTACCGGGCGTAATGCGGCGGCGAAGCGGATTTCAGGCAGCAACGTTGCCAGCGCGACGGGGGCGGGTTGTTCATCTCCGGAGAAATGTACGCGCACTTCATCATCACCGTCAAAACTGGTGATAACACCGACTTGCCCATCGTTCAGTTCTACCGCCAGCGGCAAACGCCAGCTGGTGATTTCCCATTTATTCTCTTCATAAAGCTGTAGCGATAAACCAGCCTGACGCGCCAGATGGCGCAACGCTTTGTCACGCGTCTGTTTACCCTGCCATTCGGCGGCGGCCATAATCATGCCCGGAGAACAGGGCAAACGATAATGGGTGGCGATCTGAATGATCGCCGTCGCCCATCCATTTAACGGAACGTGACCGTCGGCACCACTGCTGGTATCACCATTCGGGGCATCGGGAATTTGTAATTGGGTCATGGCTGGATCTCCACATTCTGGATCCGCTGATTATTCAAAGCGAACGCCGATCGGATATGCCCGGTGCTGTATAAGCAGTCGAGTTGCAACGATCGTAATTGACTGATGGTTTGCTGCAGGGTGAAACGGGTCTGGAATACTTCCTGCTCGGCGTTAAGCACGTCCAGCAGCGGACGGGTGCCGAGTTGCAGATACTGATCCTGATAGAGCTGCTGGGTTTTCTCACCCAGCCTCTGTTGCCGCCCCATAATCGCCAGACTCTGCGACAAGCTAAGGGCTGCACTTTGCGATTCACTGAGTTGCTGCCGTGCTTTCAGGCGCGCGGAGTTGACGGCCGCGTTGGCCGCTTGCAAGGCGTTGGCAGCGGCGTCACGCGCGGCAGTGATCCCGCCTCCCTGATAGATCGGCATCTCCACTTTGACGAAGGCCTGATACTGAGTGCGATCGAGCGTTTCACTGCCGGAGTAGTGATTGTTGAGGTAGTGCGTGACCTGGGGTTCCAGCGAAATCGTTGGCAGGTTCTGCGCGTTAGCATTATCCAGTTTTGCCTGTGCCTGATTGGCCTGTGCCCATGCCGACAGCACTGCCGGGTTGAGTTTGTCATCCGCTTTACCCACCGCGCAGGAGCGCGTCAGGTTCACCGGAAAGTCCTCATTCACTTTCTTCACCAGCGGCCAACCGAGATAGGTCGCCAACGTGGCACGCCAGCGATCGAGGTTGGCCTGATACTGAATCAGCGTGGTGCGCGCCCCTTCAATACGCGCATCAGTTTGCGTGGCATCGGAGAGCGAAGCCGCGCCTTCATCATTTCGCTGACGGGCCAGATCGCCAATTTTGCTCAGTGCATCGAGCTGCTGCTGGGCAATTTTCACCAGTTGCTGATAGCCCTGCACTTCCACCAGCGCGGAAGCCGTGTCATGTGCCACCGTATCAATACTCACCAGCACGTTGGCTTGTTCCATCGCCACGCCAGCTTCAGCGGATCGCACAGAACTGCTGACTTTGCCAAAGTCATACAACATCTGCGAAACCGATAACACAAACGATGGGCTGAATCCCTTCTCGGTATAGGCATTGCTGTAGCCGTTGTTCATCCCGCCGCTGATCTGCGGATAATATTTGGCTTTCGCCACATCCACCTGGTTGGCCTGTTCCAGCATTTTCCCCACCGCCTGCGCGATATCCGGATGCCACTGAATGGCACGCTGTACGGCCTGGTTAATCGTGAGTGAATCCGGGACGTGAGCCAATGCGGGTTCGGCCACTTCACCGGTTAATGACGGCAGATCCTGCTGCTGTTGTGCCAGGCCTGCGGAGGTGATTCGGCTGGCCGAGGTGAGCGCATCACTGGCAGCCATGAGTTGTGAACAATGAAATAAAGCGATGCCCGCACAGAAGACGCTGAGCTTAGAATAACGGCGAGTTGGAGCGCCTGATTGCATCAAATCCATCGATAATCCACCAGTCAGTAACAAAGAAAGGGGCACATCCCTGTGCCCATACTGCTTCCCTGCTTGATTTACACCGTTAAGCCGTGGTGTTTTGGTGCGGTTGTTGCAGCAGTTCCTCCAGAGATACGTTGACGCCTTCCAGCGTGACCAGTTGAGTAATGCTGTACGCCGTACCTGTACCATCACGGTCAATTGAGAGCACGGTATTGCCATCAGAAGTATGATCTACTTTGACGAAATCATTAATATTACTTGTTGAATCATTCCAGCCAATGAGCAAGTTACTGATGTCAACTTTGTCGCCTTGCGCAACATTAAAGTCGGTCCAGGTATCGTGCCCGTTACCACCAGTGGCATCCGCAGTCGCCAGCAGGTGGTATACCAGCGTGTCTGCGCCGGCACCGGTGGTGATGGTGTCGTCGTAGGCACCGCCGGTGATGGTGTCAGCGCCTGTCGTACCCGTGATGGTCGGGTGTAGATCGATGGTGAACGAGTGGGTGGTGATGGTGCCATCGGTTGCTGCCAGCGTGTAAGTGAATACCTCTTTATGCAGAATGTTTTGCCCCTCGACATTCGCATTCAGGTTATAGGTGTAGCTACCATTGGCGGCAATAGTGAGCACACCGTACTCGCCCGCAACCGAGGTGGTACCCGTACTGCTCACGGTAGTAAGATCGCCGTTTTCATTAGTGATACTCAAGGTTCCGGTATGCGTGGCAGAGGAATCACCATAAATACTGCCGCTGGCGTCATGCTCTGCAGAGGTGGTTTCAGCAACCAGAGTGCTCACGGTGATCGACGTTGCCGCACCGTTATGCAGAGTCACGGTCAAGGTGGCAGAGGTGACTGCACCACTCGCATCCCTCACCGAGTAAGTGAAGGTATCGGCTGTTGGCAAGGTATCAATGTTCAGACCCGCCTTCAGGGTATAGGTATAATCACCATGATAATCAATAGTTAAGGTACCGTAGGTGGTATTAATAACAGTGTTTCCACTTGAGGAAACTGCGCTACCTGAGACGGCGGTTACCGTGGTGCCAGTGGGTATCGTTCCTGCAATCGAACTGGTGTCATTCGTTAACAGGTTCCCGGTGACCGTCGCCGCAACCGTCACCGCCAGCGTAGTGATATCCGATACTGTGCTGATAGTGGTGGTCGGCAACACGCCCACACTCACGTTTGAACCGATAACTACTGCATAGTTGCCCGTGCCCAAATTGCTGTAGGTGATGTTGGCACCGGTTTGTGTACCCAGTGAAATCAATCCCGTTGACAGATAACTGCCGTTAGTTTGGATCAACAACCAGGTCCCATCCGTCTGCTGCTCGTACAGATACAGAGAGTAAGTTGAAATCAGACTGATGCCGCCCACAGAACCGTTCAACGTGATGGTGCGGGTATCTTCCGGCCCTACCGAGAACACATAGGCGTTACCGTTCGACAAGACAGTCGCATTCAACACGCTTCCTAAACCGACATTGGCGAGCGCCACATGCGAAACACTGGTCGTGCCATTATTGATGGTGCCTTGTGTGGTACTGTAATCCACCTCATTGGTGTCGTTTGTGGCAACTACACGAATGGCACCGACCAACGGTGTGCTGGTTGAAACGTTACCTGCCCGATCCGTCTGAGTCACTGACAGGGTAGCTCCGGTGATTTGCGCAGTAGTGAGTGAGACTGACCATGTGCCGCCCGTACCTACGGTCGCTGTTCCTATAGCTGCACCGCCTGCATCACGGACGGTGACGGTAGCGCCCACTTCACCGCTACCCGTCACCACCGTACCCGCGGTGTTAATCGCCAGACCCGATACGGCCGCAGGGGCGACGGTATCAACATTGACCGTTGCCGTGGTATTCCCTGTACTGACGTTCCCTGCAGTGTCGGTCACCGTGGTGCTCAGGGTATGAGCACCATTACTTAGTGCCGCGGGGGTGAATGTCCAGGTGCCCCCTGCCCCTACCGTGACCGAACCCAGCGCCGTTGCGCCATCAAAGATAGTCACAACTGCACCGACTTCTGCTGTGCCACTCAGTACTGGCGTGGTATCACGGGTATACGCGCCATTAGCCAGGGTGACCGGCGTTGTACCGGCATCATCAATAATCGTGAGCGTACTGGCTGATGGGGCCACAGTGTCAACAAGCAGCGTGGTTGAGGCTGCCGGACTCACGTTGCCCGCTGCATCGGTCTGAGTCACGCTCAACGTATGCGTACCGTTGCTTAAGGTGCCAGTGACAAAGCTCCAGCTTCCGTTGCTGGCAACCGTCGCAGTACCCAGCAGCGTAGTGCCTTCATAGACGCTGATGCGCGCACCCGCCTCACCGGTTCCGCTCAACAGTGGTGTACTGTCGTTGGTGACACCATTGTTTGGAATCGTGACGGGTGTATTGCCATTGTTGTTACTGGCAATCAGGCTCACAGCAGAGGGTGCCGTGGTGTCCACGATGACTGTGGCACTGGTGGTGCCACTGACATTCCCTGCTGCATCCGTCACGGTTGCGGTCAACGGATGGCTGCCCGTACCGAGCACTGCTGTGGTGAAGGTCCAGGCACCGTTGGTACCCGCCGTCGTGGTACCAAGAAGAACCCCGTTATCATAAATGCTGACACGACTGCCCGCCTCTGCCACACCGCTCAGGGTTGGTGTGGTGTCATTGGTTAAACCGCCTGTCGGTACTACCACACCGGTAATATCATTGGTAATCACCAGCGTGGTGGCGGTTGGTGCGATGGTGTCCACAATCACCGTGTAGATGCCAGAGGCTGGGCTGACGTTGCCCGCGGCATCTTTCACCGTCACGCTTAGAGCATGGCTACCGTTGGTCAGGGCAGTAGCCGGTGTGAAACTCCAGGCACCGGATCCATTGGCAGTAGTCGAACCCAGTACCGTGTTGCCGTCATACACCGTCACAATCGCATCCGCTTCCGAGGTGCCGCTGAGCACTGGCGTACTATCGTTGGTTGACCCGCCACTGGACACGGTAACATTAGGCGTCACGCTGTCGTTGGTCACTGTCAGGTTGGAGGCCGCGACCGGCACGCCTGTATCAATGGTCAATGTGATAGGGGTTGGCGTACTGACATTGCCCGCCGCATCCGTTGCCGTGACGCTCAGGTTATGCGTGCCGTCAGTCAGTGTGGCGCTGGTGAGGCTCCATGCTCCACTGCTGCTCGCCGTCGTTGATCCTAGCACCGTGTTGCCTTCACGTACGATAACGATACTACCCGCCTCTGCAGTGCCGCTCAGCGCTGGCGTGTTGTCATTGGTGCTGCCGCCGTTGGCGATGGCAATCGGTGTTGAGCCATTGTTGTTGCTGGCTGCAACCGTGACGGCGCCCGGTGCGGTGGTATCAATGGTGACCGTCGCCGCCGTTGAGCCGCTGACGTTACCTGCCGCATCGGTCACGGTCGCTGTGAGCGGATGGCTGCCTGCGCCGAGTGCCGCAGTCGTGAAACTCCATGCACCGTTGGTGCCCGCAGTGGCGGTTCCCAGCAAGACCCCGTTGTCATAAATGCTGATACGGCTGCCCGCTTCCGCCACCCCGCTTAAGGTTGGCGTGGTGTCATTGGTTGCCCCGCCCGCTGGCACAACCATCCCCGTGGTGTCATTGGTGACCACCAGCGTTGTAGCGGTCGGTGCGACGGTATCGACGATAAGAGGGAAGTTGGTTGCGCTGCTGGTATTCCCTGCGGCATCCGTCACGGTGACACTCAATGAATGCGCGCCGTTAGTGAGGGTTGCGGTGGTAAATGTCCAGGCGCCATCGGCCCCGGCAATCACGGTACCCAACACTGTGGTGCTATCGTAAACAGTGACGACATTACCGGCTACACCGGCAGTACCTGACAAGGTTGGCGTGCTGTCATTGGTGGTCGCACCACTGGTCAACTGCCCCGTAACCGGCGCCACGTCATCTGTCACAATCAGGTCCGTCACTGGCGCAGGTCCCGTCAGGGAGACGTTGACTGTCACGGTCGCCGCTGTACTCACGTTTCCTGCCAGATCCGTTGCGGTCACACTAAAGGTATGTTGCCCTTCAGCGAGAGCAGCACTGATATAACTCCATGACCCGGTGCTACTGGCGGTAACTGAACCCACCACGACGTTATTCTCACGAATAATCACCAGGCTGCCAGGATCGGTGGTGCCGCTCAGTGCCGGGGTGGCATCATTCGTGATGCCATTGTTGGCGATCGGGATGGCGGTAGGACCATTATTATTGCTTAGAGCAAGGGTCAGAGCCGGAGGAAGGGTATCAACAATCACGGTAGCGGTAGCAGATGCACCACTGACGTTACCTGCGGCATCCGTGACACGGACACTAAGCACATGTGTCCCCTCCCCAAGCTCTGGGCTGTAAGACCAATTACCGCTGCCATTAGCAATGACCGTGCCTAACACGGTGGTACCATCATAAATCGTAACGGTGCTGTTGGCTTCCGCAAGACCGCTGAGTAACGGGGTGCTGTCATTGGTTGAGCCACCGTTTGGTATGACCGTATTCGGCGTGGCGTCATTGTTGGTGACCACGAGATTGGTCGCCGCCGCTGGTGCGAGGGTATCCACGATGAAACTCACTGAGGTTGACGCCGGACTGATGTTGCCAGCCAGGTCAGTCACCGTAACACTCAGGGCATGCGCTCCGTTGGTCAACGTTGACGTGGTGAAACTCCACAAGCCTTCCGTATCTACGGTAGTAGTGCCAATGATGTTCGCACCATCGTAAACGGTGATAATTGCGCCTGCTTCCGCTGTGCCTGTCAGTTGCGGCGTGCTGTCATTCGTTGACGTTCCTTCACCAATGACGACTGGCGTTGAACCGTTGTTGTTATTGACAACAAGATTAACCACCGCATCGGGTGCAATACTGTCCACGTTGATCGTAACAGGACCTGCTCCTGTCCCATCATTGCCTTGCGCATCCACAACGGTCACTGAAAGAACATGCTCACCCTGGTCTAACGCAGGGGTGAAGGTCCACTGACCGTCAGCGGATGCAGTGACTGAACCCAATACGTCTGAACCATCCAGGATAGTGACCACGGCATTGGTTGTTGTTAACCCTGTCAGTACCGGGCTGGTGTCCCTGGTGTAATCGCCGTCAGTCAGCGCCACCAATGTTGAACCACTGTCATCGGTGATTTGCAGCGTGCTGGTCGCCGGAGGCAAATCTGCCTGAATGTTTAACTCAAAAGCAGGCTGTGGAGCCGCAGGGCTGACGTTGCCCGCCGCATCGGTTGCCGTGGCGGTGAAGTTGTGCAGGCCGTTACTTAATGCATCGGGCGAGAACGTCCATGCCCCTGTTGTTGCGTCAGCAATGACGGTGCCTAATAAGGCGGTGCCGTCATAAACCGAAACAATGCTGCCCGGTTCCGCGGTTCCGCCGAACGCAGGCGAATTGTCATCGGTGGTCGCGCCGCTCAGAAGATCGCCGGTTGTATCGCCGACATTATCTGTCACGGTAAGACCCGCAGGCGCCTCTGGGGCGAGGGTGTCCACGCTCAGTGTATAGGTGGATGCTGCAGAGTTGTTCCCGGCGGCATCAGTGGCCGTTACGGAAAGCGTTTGTGGACCTTCACTCAGTACACTGGTCACTACACTCCACGTACCGTCTTCAGCGACCACCGCTGATCCTACCAAGATATCACCGGAATAAACGGCGATGATGGCACCGGCTTCACTTCCGGTTCCGCGCAGTTCGGGCGTGCTGTCATTTGTGGTCGTGTTCACGGGGATGCCGACAGGATTGGCACCGTTGTTGTTGCTGACGGTGAACGTCCCGACATCCGGTGCGGTATTATCAATGGTGAGCGTAAAGTTGGTGGAAGCACTTGCATTGCCCGCATTATCGGTGGCCACAATCCCCAGATTGTAAGTTCCCTCAGCCCAGGCGGTGGTGGTGGTGTAAACCCAGGCCCCTGTCACCGCATCAGCCACTGCCGTGCCCAATATTTCACCCGTTGCGGTGTTAATAATGGATACAGTGCTACCCGGTTCTGCATTGCCACTGATCGCAGGGGTCGTATCGTTTGTAGCACCACCGTTAGTCAGGGTCACAGGGGCATCAGGATCGGCATCATTTTGTACCAGCAGAGCGCTAACAGGCTCTGGCGCCGTGATATCCACACTGATTGTAAAGCTGGTTGAAGGGCTGCTGACATTACCAATTTCATCGGTCACCGTTGCCGTCAGGGTATGCGCTCCCTCTGACAAAATTGGCGACTGGAAGCTCCATGTGCCGTCATCCAGAGCAATCGTTGAACCCAGGGCCAACTGATTGGCATCATAAATGATGACAAGGCTGCCTGCTTCTGCCGTACCGCTCAGCAGTGGGGTATTGTCATTGGTGGAACCGCCTGCCTGCACTTCAACATTGGTCGTACCGTCATTATTGAAAACCTGCAAAGTGGCGACTGGGGGAACGTCGGTATCCACGGTGAAAGTGATCTCAGTTGCAGGGCTGAGGTTACCCGCAGCGTCCACAACGCGCACGGAAAGCGTATAAGTATCATCCGTCAAATTTGGCAGAGTGAAGGTCCATGCCCCATCACTGCCTACCGTCGTGGTGCCCAGTAACGTGTCACCGTTATAAACGTTGATAATACTACCTGCTGTCGCAGAGCCTGATAGCAGCGGTGTGCTATCGCTGGTGAATGTGCCCTCAGCATTGGTGACAGGCGCTGTGCCGTTATCGGTGCTCAGGATGATGCCTGTAGCCGCAGGCAAAGGTGTGGTATCTACTTCGACACTGAGCGTATAAGGGTCGCTGGTATTACCGGCAGGATCCCGTGCCGTGATATTTATCGTGTGCGGACCCTCTGATAGTGCGCTGGTGACAGCAATACTCCAGTTGCCCGTCGCGTCCACCGTGATCTGGCCCAATACCGTCGTGCCTTCGGTGAGGGTAATGACCGTGCCTTCCTCAGCGGACCCGCTGACCACGGGCGTGCTGTCATTGGTCAGTCCGCCGCTGGGGATAGCCACAGGCGTATCGCCCTGATCATTGCTTAACGCCAGGTTAGTGATGTACGGCGCCACGGTGTCAATAGTGACCGTGACCGGTGCACTTGCCACGCTGGTATTGCCCGCCGCATCCGTCACTGTGACAGACAAGCTGTGAGCCCCATCAGTGAGTGCAGGCGTGAAGCTCCAGTCACCATTTGCATCAGCGGTCGTCGTGCCGAGAAGGGTATCGCCGTCTGAGACCGTGATCGTGCTGTTCGCCTCAGCGGTTCCGGTCAGCAGCGGGGTATTGTCGTTCGTTACGCCACCCGCAGCAACTGGGATGGCAGTGCCGCTGGAATCGTTTGCCAGAGCGAGATTAAGAGCCGCATCCGGCACCTCTGTATCGACACTAAACGTTATCGGTGCAGAGGGCTCACTGCGGTTACCTGAGGGATCGGTGACCACGGTCGTCAGGCTATGATCGGTGCCAGAATCCAGCGCTGGCAGGGTATAACTCCAGTTGCCATTCGCGCCCACCGCCACTGAACCCAACACGTTGCTCCCATCCGATATGGTCACCACACTGCCTGCCAATGCACTCCCACTCAATACAGGCGTAGTGTCATTGGTCGCGCCGCCGTTAGTGATCGTTACCGGCGTGGTGCCCTGATCATTCGTAAGCTGAAGATTGATGGCCGTGTCTGGCGCCGTGGTATCTATGATAAGGGTAACAGGAGCGGATTCCGGACCAATATTTCCGGCAAGATCGGTGACGGTCGTGGTGAAACGATGTTCTCCCGTTTCCAGTGGCGTATCTGAAGTAAAGGTCCAGGTACCGTTATCACCCACAATGGTACTGCCCTGTTCTACGCCATCAGCGTAAACGGTCACCGTCGCACCTGCCTCAGCGGTGCCGCTTAATACTGGCGTAGTGTCGTTAGTGGTGCCATTCGTTATCGCCACCGGCGCACCGCTCTGATCGCTGCTCAATACCAAATCCGACGCGGCGTCAGGTAAAACTGTATCCACGATAAAGCCAATTGCTACAGAGGGTTCACTGACGTTGCCAGCAGGGTCTGTGACGGTAGTGGTCAGGCTATGGGCACCGTCGCTTAACGTTGGAAGCGTAAAACTCCAGCTACCATCGGCACCCACAACTGCGGTACCTAACACGTTCAGACCGTCCGATACCGTGATGACACTGTTTGCTTCCGCGCTACCCGCAGCACCGTTCAATACCGGTGAGCTGTCGTTCGTTGCGCCCCCTGCAGGAATCGCCGTGCCCCCGTCGTTCGCCAGGGTAATCGCTGTCGCCGCGTCTGGCGCAGTCAGGTCGACAGAGAAAGCAAAGGATTCAGACGGATCACTAACGTTACCTGCCGGATCGGTTAAGGTGACGGTTAGACTGTGCTCACCCGCATCCAGCGCTGGCAAAGTGAAGCTCCAGCTTCCATCTGCTGCGACTGTCGTGGTGCCCAGAGGCGTCACAGCATCATTATCATAAACCGTGACAATGCTGCCCGGTTCGGCGCTGCCCGCTGCACCGCTCAACACTGGCGTGGTGTCATTGGTCGCACCACCATTGACAATAGCAACTGATGCACCGCCCTCATTGTTGCTGAGTTGAAGATTGATCGCCGCATCCGGGGCCGTAATATCAATGGTGAAGTTGATTGCCGAGGAGGCTGGACCGGTGTTGCCTGCGGGATCGGTCACGGTGACGCTCAGACTGTGTTCGCCTGCCGCCAATGCTGGCTCAAAGCTGAAGGTCCAGTTACCATCTTCTCCAACCATCGCTGTGCCGATTATCGTGGTGCCATCCAATACATTCACCGTACTGCCTGGCTCAGCGCTACCACTCAACACCGGCGTGGTGTCGTTGGTCGCACCGTCGACGACAATGGCATCGCCATCGTCATTTGCCAATGAGACATCCGTTGCGGCCAGAGGCGCTGTCACGTCAATGATAATGGCGACAGGCGCGGAGGCCGGACTGGTATTACCGGCCAGGTCTGTCACCGTTGTGGTCAGGGAGTGGGTCCCTTCCGCCAGCGCAGAGGTGGTGTAACTCCAGCTCCCATCGGGACGGACACTGACTGAACCCAATACGGTGTTGCCATCCGATATCGTCACGGTGCTGCCCGGTTCAGCCCGACCACTTATTACCGGGGTACTGTCGTTGGTAGTCTCACCCGTAATCAGTACGGCAGTTCCTGACTGATCATTACTCAGTTGGATATCAAAGGCCGCCTCAGGTGCAGTGGTATCAACATTGACGTTGATCGGCGCTGAAGCAGAACTGGTATTCCCCGCGGGATCGGTCACGACCGTGGTCAGGCTATGATCGCCCGGTGTCAGCGTTGGGGTATAGCTCCAGTTCCCATTCGTATCGACCGTGACGGTACCCAGCAGCGTGCCGTTGTCAGAAATGGTCACCGTACTACCCGCTTCAGCAGTACCGCTCAACACCGGTGTGGTGTCGTTAGTTGCCCCTGTCGTGACAGGAACAAGCGTACCGCTTAGATCGCTGCTCAGTTGGACATTCTCCGCGGCCGCAGGGGGCAGCGTATCAATAACAACGGCAATAGGATCGGATGCCGGGCTGGTATTACCTGCCGGATCAGTCACGGTGGTGGTAATGTTATGTGGACCATCGGTCAAAGGAGGCAGGGTGTAAGTCCATGTGCCATCCTCACCGACCGTTGTGGTGCCTAATACCGTTGTGCCGTCTGAGACAGTAACGGTACTGCCCGGTTCGGCATTGCCATTAAGTTGTGGTGTGGTGTCGTTGGTTGAGCCACCGTCTGCGATCGGAACGTCGGCATCATTGCGAAGCTCGATGCCCGATGCGGGTAAAGGCGCAACGGTATCAATGGTGACAGTAATGACATCAGATTCAATGGTGTTACCCGTGGCATTGACATAGCTGGACTGGAAGGCATGCGGACCATCAGGCAAAGCATCCGGCGTAAAGGTCCATTGCCCATCACTATCGGCTATCACGGAACCCAGTACGGTGCTCCCGTCGGTTAAGGTCACTACCGCCCCGGCAACGGCCAAACCACTCAATACCGGAGTGGTATCTTGCGTACTGGCGCCATCAGCCAAAGCCACCAGGGTGTTTCCACTATCATCGGTCACCTCCAGCGTAAGGGTTGCTGGAGGTAAATCCGCTTCAACATTGACTTCAAATGGCGGGGTAGCTTGGCTGACATTACCTGCTGCGTCGGTAACGGTGACGGTCAGGCTATGACTACCATTGGTCAACGGCGCAGTAGTGAAATTCCATGAACCTCCTACGCCTGTGGTAACAGAACCTAGCAGAGTTAAGCCATCGTAAATGCGAACGACAGAACCCTCCTCTGCCTGGCCTGAGAGATCCAGTGTATTGTCATCGGTGGTCTCTCCTGAAGCCAGGGGGCCCGTCGCCTCACCGACATTATCTGTGACCACTAACTCACTGGCTGCCGCGGGTGCCACCGTATCCACGGTGAAGGTCAGTGGCTCTGAAGCAGGGCTGACGTTACCCGCACGGTCAGTCACGGTGGCAGTCAGACTGTGCGCGCCATCCGTCAGCGTTGGGCTGGTGAAAGTCCAACTGCCATTGCCGCCGACGGTGACTGAACCGAGTACGGTATCGCCATCACGCACGGTGACCACGCTACCGGGCTCTGCGGTCCCGCTAAGGGATGGGGTGCTATCGTTGGTCGCGTCGCCGGGAACAATCGGCACAAGGGTGCTTCCGTCATTATTATCCAATGCCAAATTTGTTGCGGTATCAGGGACAACGGTATCAATGTTGATGGTGATAGTGACAGAGGAAGTACTATTCCCTGTGGCATCGGTAATAGTGGCATGAATGGCGTGTGAACCGTCAGCCAGTGCGGAGGGCGTGAAGACCCATTGCCCATCCGTACCCGCTACCACGCTGCCCAGCACGACTGCACCGTCATACAGGGTAACTACGGCTCCCACGGTGGTAAGCCCACTTAGCACCGGAGTGTTGTCATTGGTGTAAGCACCATTGGTCAGCGGAACCAGCGCAGGACCGTTATCATCGTTGATTTCCAACGTGGAGGTTGCTGGAGGCAGATCCGCCGTCACGCTGAAGTTAAACGGATCTGTGGCTGCACTCACATTGCCCGCCGTATCGGTAACCGTCACAGTCAGGCTGTGCGCGCCATTACTCAAGGCTGGCGTGGTGAAACTCCAGGTGCCGTCCGCCCCAACGGTTGCAGTGCCGAGCAGTGTAGTGCCGTCATACACGCTAACGTAGGTGCCCGGTTCAGCAGTACCGCTGATAGTCGGGGTATTGTCATCGGTAGTCGAGCCAGCGGTTAATGGGCCTTGCGTACCGCCAACATCATCACTGACCACCAGACCAGCAGCCGCAACTGGTGCAACGGTATCCACGATAAACGTGATCGGATCGCTGGAGCCGCTGGTATTGCCGGCCGCATCCGTCACCGTGGTGGTAAAGCTATGCTGGCCTTCAGCCAACGCAGGCGAAGTGAAGCTCCAGTTGCCATTAGCTCCGACCACGACGGTTCCAAGCAGTGTGCTGCCATCGTAAATACTGACCGTAGCACCCGCTTCTGCGGTGCCGGTCAGCGTCGGGGTATTGTCGTCAGTGGTGACGCCGTTAACAATCGCGCCCTGAATCGCGCCAACATTGTCGGTAAGCGTTAAGTTGGTCGCAGCAGTCGGTGCAGTAGTGTCACCACCACCATTGTTGCCACCGCCGTTATTACCCCCACCGTTGTTGCCGCCGCCGTTATTCCCGCCGCCATTGTCGCCGCCGCCGGTATTTCCATCATCGACCGCTGCATTACCGCCGCCGCCGCCCGATGAACCAGCAAACATCGCACCCAAGCCCGCCAGCGCCGCACCACCGATACCGAAGGCGGCAATCGTGCCGTCATTGGTGGTGTTCTCAGCTAACAGCCCTTCGGTACTGTCGATGTTGACGTACTGGAAGCCATCAGTGCCCGGATCTTCGACCCACCACAGCGCGCCTTTGTCGTCCTGCAGCACCAAATCACTGTCGCCAGCTGCGGTGTAAAAGTTATGAATAACAACGACTTCACCAGACTTTGTGGTGACGACCAAATCATTACCATTGCGTGTGAAAGACTTAATATCTGATTGATTAAGGTGAAGTTTAACTACGCTTGGCGCAGTTAAATTGACTTGAGAGCCGCTAACTTCAGAGGCTACTGTCCCACCTTTAGGAGTGATAGAGATATTATTCATTTTATCGAAATCCCGCGCAGTTATTAAATTCCATAAAAACGCCCGGTATCCGCAGATACCGGCTTCAATGGCGAATAATCCAGATGACTATTCACTTCTTCTCTTGGTCGATTTCATACAAACTCATGATGAAATCGCGCTGAGCCGAGTTAAGCCTCCATCCGGGGAATGGGCTGGGTTTATTTTTCAGCGGAACAAAGGGGGAAATGCCTTTATTTTCCATTGGGCGAGCACAAATCAAATTGAATGCAATGAACCCATTTTTAGACTTTTTTTCTACCCCGATTGTAGTGGCCGAACCCGCACAAACTCAGGATTGCTTAAGAAAATCATTTAGATAGACACTCTGCCAGTGATAGCCCTGCATACCGTAGATCGCTTTATGCGCCAGCAAATCGAGGTGTGATGGGTTTTCAACGCCTTCAACAATCACGCCTTTGCATAATTGGTTGAGGTGGCTAAGCAGCGTGTCAAAAATGTGACCGTCGCCAAATTGCCAAAAAAAATCTTTGTCAATCTTGACGATTTCAAATATTCCGCTATCAAGCATGGTCAGGTTGGAATAACCCGGACCAAAGTCATCAAGCCATAAAGGGGCGTGTGTCACTTTCGCGACACCTTTTAATATCAGCAGGTCTGCGCTGTTAAAACGCGCGGTAAAGAAGGCGGATATCTCTAAACGCAACAACGTTAAACTCGCCAGTTTTTGTTGTATTTCAGCATCTTCAAAAATACCGGCGACGATATCTCTATCCACATTTACACTGACTACCTGATCAAACCCTTTCTGGTATAGCTGAATAAGTTTTCCGATCTGGTGGAGGAATAACTGCCATTTCTCGTCAGCAGGAAGCCGACTGAAGAACCCCTCATCCCTGCAAGGGTTACGTTTATTATTAATATCTGCATCATCTGAGAATCGGGTTAACAATTCCCATGCAATCAACTCGCCGGCTTTACCATGAACGGGTTCCAGCAAGAAAATGTATTCAGGTTGATTGCTCATTTCACAGTCCCTTCCGCAACTTACTGATACTCCTGAACTGTCAGGATTACTCATGTGAGATGTAAGGGAAACATCGATAAAACTTAACGCGTTAACTGAAGCCTAACGTAGGATTTACACTTTGCAAAATAGATTTCAGTAAAGATCCAACCACACTTTAATCGTTTAAAGCTATCAATATTAATATTAAACTTATTTTACTTTCACAAAATTATCGGATAATTCCTAGGAAAATTTAAGTTAATACCAGCCTTGACGGATGCAAAAACAAATAACGCATTGAATTTATTGTATAAATTATTATTAATTTGTCTAATAAAGATAATTACATCGCAAAATTCATTTTTTCCGTTCTGGAATACATGGTTCCAAAAGACGTCAAAAAATGTAGTTTCTTTATGGGACTATTCAATCCTTAATGTTTAAATTTTTATTATACATCGATAAGAAAACATAACAGATTAACTATCCAATCCTTACAAAATCAGTAGCTAATGCAGGGATATTCGGGATTGAAGCGCAGCGGTTATTTAGCTTTGTGAATAAAAATGAAGGGGATAGAAAACACGTATTTTAGGCGCGAGTTATAAATGGATGATTAACATTTATTGAGAGTGATCTTCATCACACTTCGAATAAAAGAATAGAGGAATAAGAAAATAGAATGGCAGGTAAATAAAAACGGGCCCTGTACAGGGCCCGCTATGCGTATTAACCGTTACTCATCTTCAAGATAGGTGTAACCATATAAGCCACTTTCAAACTCTTCAAGGAACTGTGCACGCAGCTCTTCGTCGATGTCTTTCTGCTGTGTCACCTGATCGCGGAACAGCGTCATCAAATCGTTAGGGTTCAGCTGCACATACTCCAGCATGTCTGCCACGGTATCGCCTTCATCTGACAATTGCACTTCAACGCTGCCATCCGGGAAAGCGAATACGTCAACCGCTTCGGTATCGCCAAACAGGTTGTGCATGTTGCCGAGGATTTCCTGATACGCGCCAACCATAAAGAAGCCCAGCATTGGCGGATTATCAATGTCGTACTCTGGCATCGGCATGGTGGTGGCAATACCGTCGCCATCTACGTAGTGATCGATGGTGCCATCGGAGTCACAGGTAATGTCGAGTAACACCGCACGACGCTGAGGGATCTTGTTCAATCCTTCCAGCGGCAGCACCGGGAACAGCTGATCGATACCCCACGCATCCGGCATTGACTGGAACAGCGAGAAGTTGACGTAAATCTTATCCGCCATGCGCTCCTGCAGCTCATCAATGATAGGACGGTGCGCACGGTTGCTTGGATCCAGATGCTGCTGGATATAGTGACAGATGCTTAAATAAAGCTGCTCTGCCCAGGCGCGCTGGCCGAGATCGTAGGTGCCGGAAGAGTAACCGGTATGGATATCGAACAGATCCATCTGGCTATCGTGCAGCCATTCACGCAGCGAACGACGGACGTTCGGCTCGTGCATCTCCTGCCAGGTATCCCACAGGCTCTGAATCGGGCGTGGTGAATCGACATCTGGCGCCACTGGCGTACTGAATTCGTTGCGCTCTACACCGATGATGTTGGAGACCAGCACGGTGTGGTGTGCGGTAACCGCACGACCGGATTCGGTGATGACGGTTGGATGCTCCAGGCCGTGCTCTTCACAAGCATCACCAATCGCCCAAATCACGTTGTTGGCATATTCGTTCAGGCCGTAGTTCACCGAGCAGTCAGATTGCGAACGCGTACCTTCATAATCCACGCCCAAACCGCCGCCGACATCAAAGCATTTGATGTTCACGCCGAGCTTCGCCAGCTCAACGTAGAAACGCGCCGACTCACGCACACCGGTGGCGATGTCGCGAATGTTGGACATCTGCGAGCCAAGATGGAAATGCAGCAGTTGCAGGCTGTCGAGACGACCGGCTTTGCGCATGATATCCACCAGCTGCAATACTTGTGACGCCGCCAGACCGAACTTAGATTTCTCACCACCGCTCGACTGCCATTTACCGGAGCCTTGCGAAGCCAGACGCGCGCGAATCCCCAAACGTGGGATCACGTTCAGGCGCTCGGCCTCTTCCAGCACCAGGCGCACTTCGGTCATTTTCTCGATCACCAGGTAAACCTTGTGACCGAGTTTCTCGCCAATCAGCGCCAGACGAATGTACTCGCGGTCTTTATAGCCATTGCAGACAATCACTGAACGGGTTTTACCCGCGTGCGCGATCACCGCCATCAGCTCGGCTTTCGAACCGGCTTCCAGGCCCAGCGGTTCACCGGAGTTGACCAGTGATTCAATCACGCGCTTATGCTGGTTAACCTTAATTGGGTAAACCAGAAAGTAGTCACCCTTGTAGCCGTAGGATTCGCGCGCACGTTTAAAGGCGGCGTTAATTGAACGCAGGCGATGCTGTAAAATCTGCGGGAAGCAGAACAGCGCAGGCAGACGCTGGCCATCGGCTTCACGCTCTTTGACCAGTTTCGCCAGGTCAACGCGCACTACCGGCTGATCCGGATCCGGACACACGCTGATGTGCCCCAGCTCGTTGACGTCATAATAGTTATTACCCCACCAGGCAATATTGTAGGTACGCAGCATTCTGCTCGCTTCCTGGTCGTTCATCGCCACCTCCTGCATGGAGCGGAGTACACCCTGTTCGCCAGCTGACGAACCCTTGATATTCTTCATGTCGTCAGACATCGCGAACCTCAATTTTCCGTTGAAATATGAAACAGTTGCCGGGTCTTGCTGTTGTGAGTCCGGGTAAACATTTCCCCATCCTGCTGAGCTCCGATTATCGGGTTGCCGTGCACGTTGCTGACTCTAAGTGTAAAACACCACGCTGTAGTCAGTAAAAAACGGGCCAAAAGCCAACGCTTTTCACCGCCTAAGACGAGTGAAACACAGCGACAGAAATGAGGGAATAGCTTAGCCGGCGCTCGTGTCGGGATAATTACCGCAACGTGCAAAACTTCGACGAGAGAAAAGAATAAGACTGGATTGGGAAAGGATTGCCAGTGCGCCCGTTGAGCGCAGTGAACCGAAAAGAAGAGAAGTGTGGTTCATTACTTTTATCACCTCCAACGCCTGCAAACAGCAAACGAGAAACGGCCTGGGTGAAAATCAGAGAATAGCTCTGACGGCGCGACGCGCGGTGGCGTCATCCTTTTGTACTGTGGTCGACAGCAGCGGCGTTTTATACAGTTTGCAGGGTGAAAAAGCAAAATCTTTGTCTGGGATCTGTGGAAGGTGTCAGGAATTTCTTCCATCTGCTCACTTGCGTAAACGTGCGGAATCAGAAAAAGCACTGGAAAAGTGCTCACTGTGTAACCTAGAATAGCCGTCCAGATGGTTTTCCATCTAAACTGATTAACATCCAGGCGGTGTCGGTGATAAGCACCTACACTCCCTACTGCTCGCGGCTTTGCCTGAAGGGGCGTCGAGTCGGCCTGGTCCACTTACGCTATGCAGTCGAATTCAAACCATTTGTAAGGTAAAGAACAGAATGGCTAAACACCTATTTACATCTGAGTCCGTATCAGAAGGACATCCTGATAAAATCGCTGACCAAATTTCCGATGCCGTGTTAGATGCGATCCTTGAACAGGATCCTAAAGCACGCGTGGCCTGCGAAACTTACGTTAAGACCGGTATGGTGCTGGTTGGCGGTGAAATCACCACCAGCGCATGGGTGGATATCGAAGAGATCACCCGTAATACCGTACGTGAAATCGGCTATGTCCATTCCGATATGGGCTTTGATGCGAACTCTTGCGCCGTACTGAGCGCGATTGGCAAGCAGTCTCCTGACATCAACCAGGGTGTTGACCGTACCGATCCGCTGGAACAGGGCGCGGGCGACCAGGGCCTGATGTTCGGCTACGCCACCAACGAAACCGACGTGCTGATGCCTGCTCCGGTAACCTACGCCCACCGTCTGGTGCAGCGTCAGGCTGAAGTGCGTAAAAGCGGCTCACTGCCGTGGTTGCGTCCGGATGCGAAAAGCCAGATCACTTTCCAGTACGATGGCGGCAAAATTGTCGGTATCGATGCGGTTGTCCTGTCGACTCAGCACGCTGAAGAAATTTCGACAGCCGATCTGCGTGAAGCGGTGATGGAAGAGATCATCAAGCCGGTACTGCCTGCAGAGTGGGTGAATGCCAGCACCAAATACCATATCAACCCAACCGGTCGCTTCGTGATCGGCGGCCCAATGGGCGACTGCGGTCTGACTGGTCGTAAAATCATCGTTGATACTTACGGCGGTATGGCGCGTCACGGTGGCGGTGCGTTCTCTGGTAAAGACCCGTCTAAAGTTGACCGTTCTGCTGCTTACGCTGCACGCTATGTCGCGAAAAATATCGTCGCGGCTGGTCTGGCTGACCGTTGCGAAATCCAGGTTTCTTACGCGATTGGCGTGGCTGAGCCAACCTCCATCATGGTGGAAACTTTCGGTACTGAGAAAGTCCCTACCGAGCAGTTGACCCTGCTGGTGCGCGAGTTCTTCGACCTGCGTCCTTACGGCCTGATTCAGATGATGGATCTGCTGAAACCTATCTACAAAGAGACCGCTGCTTACGGTCACTTTGGTCGCGAACACTTCCCGTGGGAGCAGACTGATAAAGCTGCTCAACTGCGCGAGGCTGCGGGCCTGTAATCTTACCGTCCTGCAAAAACGAGCCCGCTTATTGCGGGCTTTTTTATGCCCGCTAACCAGCCTGCACATTTTTTCCCGCCGTCTACACTTCTTTTTCGATGTTTACAACAAAGTGTTAACGATTACATTTTGAAAACCTTTTGTAATCTGTCATTTAGAGAATTTTCAGCGTAGTTATTCGTATGAAAATGCGTTATTTTCAGCGTCGTCTGATAGCCGATATTTAGAGAGATGTCAGAAACTTAAAGGGTGCTATACCTTACTGGTTACGTAACTATTTCAGGCGGAAAATGCTGGATTGCAGGGTTTCAGTGTGTGTAACCGATTACACTGGTGTGATCGCCCTCACTTTTTTCCGTCGGCAGGTTTCATAACATTGATAAAAACAATGATAGATAAACTTCGGAGGCATTATGCCTGGTAATACTCATAAGAGCAGAACGTCGAACAAGATGATGACCATGTTTGTCTGCTTCTTAGCGGCTCTGGCCGGCCTGCTGTTTGGTCTGGATATCGGCGTTATCGCTGGTGCCCTGCCCTTCATCGCCAAAGATTTCAACGTGACTGCACATGAGCAAGAGTGGATTGTCAGCTCAATGATGTTCGGTGCGGCTGTAGGTGCGATTGGTAGCGGCTGGATGTCTTCACATCTCGGCCGTAAAAAGAGCCTGATGGCGGGTGCAATTCTGTTCGTGATCGGTTCACTGTGGTCAGCCATGGCGGTTAGCCCGGATATGCTGATTGCTGCACGTGTAGTACTCGGTCTGGCTGTGGGTGTCGCGTCTTACACTGCTCCTCTGTATCTTTCTGAAATCGCACCGGAAAAGATTCGTGGCAGCATGATTTCTCTGTATCAGCTGATGATCACCATCGGTATCCTGGGCGCGTATCTGTCTGACACTGCATTTAGTGACGCAGGCGCATGGCGCTGGATGCTGGGTATCATCACCATTCCGGCCGTGCTGCTGCTGGTAGGCGTATTCTTCCTGCCAAACAGTCCACGCTGGCTGGCGGCGAAAGGCGATTTCCGCAGTGCAGAACGCGTGCTGGCTCGTCTGCGTGATACCAGCGAACAAGCTAAACGTGAACTGGATGAGATTCGTGAAAGCCTGAAGATCAAACAGTCTGGCTGGCAGCTGTTCCAGAGCAACAGCAACTTCCGCCGTGCGGTGTTCCTGGGCGTGCTGTTGCAGGTGATGCAGCAGTTCACCGGTATGAACGTCATCATGTATTACGCGCCAAAAATCTTTGAGATTGCGGGCTTCGCCAATACCACTCAGCAGATGTGGGGCACGGTCATTGTCGGTCTGGTCAACGTACTGGCGACCTTTATTGCGATTGGCCTGGTGGATCGCTGGGGCCGTAAACCGACGCTGGTGCTGGGCTTCATCGTGATGGCTGCCGGTATGGGTATCCTCGGTACCATGCTGCACATCGGCATTAACTCCGCTTCCGCACAATACTTTGCTGTCGCGATGCTGCTGATGTTCATCGTTGGTTTTGCGATGTCTGCCGGTCCGTTGATCTGGGTACTGTGTTCAGAAATTCAGCCGCTGAAAGGCCGCGATTTTGGTATCACCGTGTCGACCGCAACCAACTGGATTGCCAACATGATCGTCGGTGCCACCTTCCTGACCATGCTGAACACGCTGGGCAACGCGCCGACCTTCTGGGTATACGCAGGTCTGAATGTGTTCTTTATCCTGCTGACCGTGGCGCTGATTCCAGAGACCAAAAACGTCTCGCTGGAACACATCGAGCGCAACCTGATGCAAGGCAAAAAACTGCGCGATATCGGACAGCAATAAGGTCGATAAGCGATACGAAGGGCTGCCGATTGGCGGCCCTTTTTTTGTGTGTTTCGTCAGGTGCGCATTTGTGCGTACCAGGTTATCCTGCCCGGCATGAAAACACCTCGCCTTCCCATTGCCCTGCAACAAGCCGTGATGCGCTCGTTGCGTCACCATTTGCAGCTCGCCAATGAAAAGCTGGAGCGTCACTATGACGAGCCGAAGCTGGTGTATCAGCAGCGCGGCACCGCTGCCGGTACCGCCTGGCTGGAGAAATGGGAGATTCGCATCAACCCGGTGCTATTGCTGGAGAATCAGCAGGCCTTTGTGGACGAGGTGGTGCCGCACGAACTGGCGCACCTGCTGGTATGGAAAACCTTTGGCCGCGTGCCGCCGCACGGCAAAGAGTGGAAGTGGATGATGGAGAGCGTGCTCGGCGTTCCCGCGCGTCGCACCCATCAGTTCGAAATCGCTTCGGTGCGTAGCAATACCTTCCCCTATCGCTGCCGCTGTCAGCAACATCAGCTCACCGTACGCCGCCACAATCGCGTGTTACGGGGTGAAAGTGAATACCGCTGCGTACATTGCGGTACATTGCTACAACCTGGTGAATTTTCAGCAGGTTAATCCGTTTATCTGATTTCCCACCCTGCGCCATTCTGTTACCCTGCCGCCTTTTTACGCATCAGGTAATTTTTGGAATATGTCTCGCAAAACGCTGTTGTTACTCTCCTTATTAGTTGCCCCCATTAGCGCCTTCAGCCTCAGCGTCACCCACTACAATCAAAACAACTTCCAGCAGGCCAAAGTGGTCGCCGCGCAGATCAATGCCGATGCCCCGGCAGAATTTTACTGCGGCTGCAAAATCAGCTGGCACGGCAAAAAGGGCGTCCCTGACCTCAGCAGCTGTGGCTACAGCGTGCGTAAAAATGCCAACCGCGCTGAACGTATTGAGTGGGAACATGTGATGCCCGCATGGGAGTTCGGCCATCAGCGCCAGTGCTGGCAAAATGGCGGACGCAAAAATTGCAGTAAAGATGCCGATTACCGCCGCATTGAAAGCGACCTGCACAATCTGCAACCGGCGATTGGTGAAGTGAATGGCGATCGCAATAACTTCCAGTACAGCCAGTGGAACGGCGGCGACGCGCAATATGGTCAGTGCGCAATGAAAGTCGATTTCAAGCAGAAGCTGGCGCAGCCACCCGAGCGTGCACGCGGTGCCATCGCCCGCACTTACTTCTACATGCGTGACCAGTATCAGTTGCGTCTGTCACGCCAGCAGACCCAGCTGTTCACCGCCTGGAACAAGCAATATCCGGTAAGCCAATGGGAGTGTGAACGCGACAACCGCATCGCGCAGGTGCAGGGAAATCACAATCCCTATGTACAACAGGCTTGCCAGCGCTAAAAGCGCTACCCTACACTAGCTTTTTTCCGATTGGGCCGTGTCCGAAGACACGGCATAACGCTGGCAGGAACCGCATGCGCATACCTCGCATTTATCATCCCGAACCTCTTGAAGTTAACAGTGAAGTCTTCCTCGACGAAGATGCCGCTAACCACGTCGGGCGCGTGCTGCGCATGACCGCCGGTCAACAAATTGAGCTGTTTGATGGCAGTAATCTGACTTTTAACGCCGAAATCACCCAGGCTGATAAAAAGCGTGTAAAAGTAAGGGTCCTTGCCAGTCAGCCTGATGACCGTGAATCTCCGCTCCATCTCCATCTTGGGCAGGTGATGTCGCGCGGCGAAAAGATGGAATTCACCATCCAGAAATCGATCGAACTCGGCGTGAACGTAATTACACCCTTGTTTTCGGAGCGCTGCGGCGTAAAGCTGGATGCTGAACGACTGGCGAAGAAGATTCAGCAATGGCAAAAAATTGCGATTGCCGCCTGTGAACAGTGCGGCCGTAATCGTGTGCCGGAAATCCGTGAAGCGATGACGCTGGAAGCCTGGTGTGCCGAGCAGGAAAGCGGTTTAAAGCTCAATCTGCATCCGCGTGCCAGCCACAGTATTAACACTCTGCCGCAGCCGGTTGAACGTGTACGCCTGCTGATTGGTCCGGAAGGCGGCTTATCCGCAGACGAAATTGCCATGACCGCGCAGCAAGGTTTCACCGATATTTTGTTGGGCCCACGCGTGTTGCGTACAGAAACTACCGCACTGACGGCCATTACGGCACTTCAGGTGAGGTTTGGTGACCTGGGTTAAGGGATACTTTTAGGGTTTTAAAACTACGCACGTGAAAAGCCGCAGCGCTGTCACGGAACGGGGCAATAAATTCCCCCTTTGAGGAGAGAATAATGATTAAGCTTGGCATCGTTATGGACCCAATTTCGTCCATCAACATTAAAAAAGACACCAGCTTCGCCATGTTGCTGGAAGCACAGCGCCGTGGTTACGAAATTCATTACATGGAGATGGGCGATCTCTCACTGCGCGGTGGCGTGACCTACGCCCGCACGCGCCTGCTGAGCGTGGAGCAGAACTACGACAAATGGTACGAGTTCGGCAGTGAGCAGGTAATCCCGCTGGCCGATCTCAACGTGGTGCTGATGCGTAAAGATCCGCCGTTCGATACCGAATTCATCTATGCCACCTACCTGCTGGAGCGCGCGGAAGAGCAAGGTACGCTGATCGTCAACAAACCGCAGAGCCTGCGTGACTGTAACGAGAAACTGTACACCGCGTGGTTCGCCGACCTGACGCCAGACACGCTGGTGACCCGCAATAAAGAGCAGCTGCGTGCCTTCTGGCAGGAGCACGGTGATGTGATCCTTAAGCCGCTGGACGGCATGGGCGGCGCCTCCATCTTCCGCGTTAAGCAGGACGACCCGAACTTTGGTGTCATCACCGAAACCCTGACCAATCACGGCCAGAACTTCTGCATGGCGCAAAACTACCTGCCGGCGATCAAAGAGGGCGATAAGCGCGTGCTGGTGGTGGATGGCGAGCCGGTGCCTTACTGCCTGGCGCGTATCCCACAGGGTGGCGAAACCCGTGGTAACCTTGCAGCTGGTGGCCGCGGTGAAGCACGCCCGTTGAGTGACAGCGATTGGGAAATCGCCCGTCGCGTGGGTCCAACGCTGAAAGCTAAAGGGCTGATTTTTGTCGGTCTGGACATCATTGGTGATAAACTCACCGAAGTTAACGTAACCAGCCCAACCTGCGTGCGTGAAATCGAGGCTGCATTCCCGATCTCGATCACCGGCATGCTGATGGATGCCATTGAGAAACGCCTGGGCTGATGTCAACGGCGTGTAAGCGCCGTGAGAACCCAAAACCGACGTGGCTGCGGCCGCGCCGGTTATTTTTGGTATACGAGTGAGAATGAATTTACAGCACCATTTTTTGATTGCGATGCCGTCGCTGCAGGACCCGCTGTTCAAACGCTCGGTGGTGTATATCTGCGAGCACAATGAAGATGGCGCCATGGGCTTGATCGTGAATAAGCCGATGGAAAACCTGACGGTCGAAGGCATTCTGAAGAAACTTAAAATCAGCCCATCAGAGCGTGATCCTGCCATTAAGCTGGATAAGCCGGTGTTCGCTGGCGGCCCGCTGGCGGAAGATCGCGGCTTTATCCTGCACTCTGCCCAGAAAATTTACTCTTCCAGCATCCGTATCTCTGATAACACCGTGATCACCACTTCACGGGATGTGCTGGAAGCGATCGGCACCTCAGAACAGCCCGATAACGTGCTGGTGGCTTTAGGTTATTGCGCCTGGGAAAAAGATCAGCTGGAGAACGAACTGCTGGAAAATGCCTGGCTGACCACACCCGCGAACAGCAATATTCTGTTCCAGACGCCAATCGCCGAGCGCTGGCGCGAAGCCGCACGCAGCATGGGCATTGATATTCATAATATGACCAGCGATGCAGGGCACGCCTGATGGCCAGTGAAACCTTGCTTGGCTTCGATTTCGGCACCAAAAGCATCGGTGTGGCGGTCGGTCAACAGTTAACCGGCACCGCTCGCGCTCTGACCGCGCTTAAAGCGCAAGATGGCACGCCAGACTGGAAGCTGATCGAGAAGCTGCTGAAAGAGTGGCAGCCTGATTACGTGGTGGTGGGCTTGCCGTTGAACATGGACGGCACCGAGCAGCCGTTAACCGATCGCGCCCGTAAGTTCGCCAATCGCATTCATGGCCGATTCGGCGTGCGCGTTGAGCTGCAGGACGAGCGGTTAAGCACCGTGGAAGCGCGCGCCGACCTGTTCGAACGCGGTGGCTTCCGTGCATTGCAAAAAGGTCAGGTCGATTCGCAATCGGCGGTGATCATTCTGGAAGATTGGTTCGATACGCACTGATTGAAATCCAGGTGCGCGTGAATGCGCACCTGACAAATTGCGGCAACAGCTTGCTTGTTATTCGCTCGGCTATAGTGCTCCCGCCATTTACGGCAACCTGCAAACACGCCAATCAATTCTGCCACTTGTATTGACTCACAGGCGCGCAAATCATGCCCCGCCCTTTTGTAACGACTCGCAGGCATTAAAATCATCCCCGCCTCTTTGTATCAACTCGCAGGCACTCAAATCATGCCCACTCCCTTGTATCGACTTGCAAGCATTCAAATCATGCCCCGCCCTTTAGTAGCAACTCGCAGGCACGCAAATCATGCCCGCCCTTCTGAATCGACTCGCAAATTCTCAAATCAATCCCGCCTGTTGTCGCGCCTGTTCGCTCTGCGCGAACGTCTGCATCCCTGACTGCGCGCCGGTTTGCAGCACGCCAGGCAGTTGATGCATCTTGCCCTCACGGATTAAATTGGTCACCGCAGGCGTGGCCACCAACACCTCGAACAAGCCAATTCGCCCGCCGTTTTTTGCCGGCACCAAACGCTGCGCCAGCACCGCTTTCAAACTGCCCGCCAACTGGGTGCGCACCAGGTTTTTTTCCTCGGCAGGAAACACATCCACCAGCCGATCCACCGCTTGCGTGGCACCTCGCGTGTGCAACGTTGCCAGTACAAGATGCCCGGTCTCTGCCGCCGTCAGCGCCAGCCGAATGGTCTCGCTGTCACGTAGCTCACCCAACAGAATCACATCCGGGTCTTCGCGCAGCGCCGCTTTCAATCCTTGCTGGAATGACACTGTGTGTGCGCCCACTTCCCGCTGCTGTATCAACGAGCGCTGGCTGTGATGCAAAAATTCAATCGGATCTTCCAGCGTAATAATGTGGCGTGCCTGTTCGCGATTGAGGCTGTCCACCATCGCTGCCAGCGTGGTGGATTTACCGCTGCCGGTGGCACCCGTAATTAAGATCAGCCCCTCCTCCAACTGCAACAACTGCTGTACTACGTCGGGCAGCTGTAATTGGTTGATATCGGGTGCCTGGCTGGCAATCAAGCGCAACGCCAGCGATAAACCGTGGCGCTGCATAAACAGGTTGGCACGCAAACGCACGCCGCTTTTCAGGGTGATGGCAAAATCAACGTGCCCGCTCGCTTCCAGCTCATCCTGCTGTACGCCGCTGAGCCACTGTTGCAAAAAGGTTTCCAGCCAGTCGCCATCCAATGCGGTTTGTTGTGGGATCGGCTCCAGCCCCCCCTGCCGTCGCCAGTGCGGTAAATGTCCGCTGCAAAGGTGCAGATCGGCGGCGTTATGCTTTACACTAAGGGCCACAACTTCATCCAAATCCATTTAACTTCTCCTGACTATGACTTCCATTGAGCACAACCTACAGCAAGTGCGTGAGCGTATCGCCACTGCCGCTGCACGCTGCGGCCGCGCGCCAGAAGAAATTACCCTGCTTGCAGTGAGCAAAACCAAACCTGCGAGCGCAGTCGCAGAAGCGATTGCTGCGGGTCAGCGGGCATTCGGTGAAAATTACGTACAGGAAGGGGTTGAAAAGGTGGCTGAGCTGGCCGCACATCCTGATCTGCAGTGGCACTTTATCGGGCCGCTGCAATCCAATAAAAGCCGCCTGGTGGCGGAGAATTTTGCCTGGTGTCACACCGTGGATCGTGAACGCATTGCACAACGCCTCAACGATCAGCGTCCGGCAGCGTTGCCACCGCTTAACGTGTTAATTCAGGTAAATATCAGTGACGAGAACAGCAAATCTGGCATCATGCTGGAGGCGATTCCGGCGCTGGCGGCGCATATAGCCGCATTGCCACGTCTGCGTTTGCGCGGATTGATGGCGATCCCGGCGCCGGAGTCAGATTACGATCGACAGTTCGCGGTATGTCAGCAGATGGCTGACGCGTTTAACGCTCTAAAACAGGATTACCCTGACGTCGATACGCTTTCTCTGGGAATGAGCGACGACATGGATGCGGCAATCGCCGCAGGCAGCACCATGGTGCGCATTGGCACCGCCGTATTTGGCGCGCGGGATTATGCGCGACCTTCACAACAATAATTGAGGAACCTCATGTTAACAATGACGTTTTTAGTCAAAACGCTGATCGACCTGTACGTGATGGTATTGCTGCTACGCATCTGGATGCAGTGGTCACGCTGTGATTTCTACAACCCGCTGTCACAGTTTGTGGTGAAGATTACACAGCCGATTATCAAGCCGCTGCGCCGCGTGCTGCCAGCGATAGGCCCGATTGACACAGCCTCGCTGGTGCTGGCCTTTGTGCTGACCACCCTGAAATATCCGGTGCTACTGTTAATTCAGGTTGGCGTGTTCTCGGTGGATCCCACCAATCTGTTAGTTGGCCTGTTGTCGCTGGTGAAATCCGCCGGTTATCTGGTGTTCTGGGTGATCATCATTCGTTCGCTGATGAGCTGGATCAGCCAGGGACGTGGCCCGATTGATTACGTGTTGATTCAGCTGACTGAACCGCTGATGGCACCGATTCGCCGCATTCTGCCTGCGATGGGCGGCATCGATTTCTCTGCCATGATTGTGATTCTGGTGCTGTACGCGCTGAATTTCCTCGGCATGGACCTGTTCCCGGGTCTCTGGTATTTGCTGTAATTCGTTAATCTGGAACTGTTATGCAAAAAGTCGTACTCGCCACCGGTAATCCGGGCAAAGTTCGTGAACTGGCCGATTTATTAGCGGCCTTCGGCCTCGATATCGTGGCACAAACCGAGCTGGGCGTTGAGTCAGCGGAAGAAACCGGTCTGACTTTTATTGAAAATGCCATTCTCAAAGCGCGTCATGCGGCGCAGATCACCGGTCTGCCAGCGATTGCCGATGACTCTGGTCTGGCGGTGGATGCGCTCGGCGGCGCGCCAGGCATCTACTCTGCGCGCTATGCCGGAGAAGACGCCAGCGATCAGCAAAATCTCGATAAGCTGCTGGTGGCGCTGGAAAACGTGCCGGAGGGCGAGCGTCAGGCGCAGTTCCACTGTGTGCTGGTTTACCTGCGCCATGCTGAAGATCCGACACCGCTGGTGTTCCACGGCAGCTGGGCGGGTGAAATCACCCGTGCAGCCGCAGGTGAAGGCGGCTTTGGTTACGACCCGATTTTCTATGTTCCTGAACTGGGCAAAACCGCAGCAGAGCTGAGTAAAGATGAAAAGCGTGCTGTTTCCCACCGTGGCAAAGCATTGACGCTGTTACTGGATGCGATGCGCAATGCCTGAGTTACCTCCGTTAAGCCTGTACATCCACATTCCGTGGTGTGTGCAGAAGTGTCCGTACTGTGATTTCAACTCCCACGCGTTAAAAGGCGAGGTGCCGCACATCGAGTATGTGCAGCACCTGCTCAGCGATCTTGAACAGGACCTGCCGCTTACCGCTGGCCGCGAAGTGCGCACCATCTTCATTGGCGGCGGCACACCGAGTCTGCTCAGCAGCAATGCCATGCAAATGTTGATGGATGGCGTGCGTGCGCGCCTGCCGCTGGCGGCCGATGCAGAGGTCACCATGGAAGCCAATCCGGGCACCGTGGAAGCGGATCGCTTCAGCGGCTACCAGAAAGCCGGTATTAACCGTATTTCGATTGGCGTGCAGAGTTTTAGCCCGCAGAAGCTGGAGCGCTTAGGGCGCATTCACGGCCCTGATGAAGCGGTACGTGCCGCCCATCTCGCGGCCGGTCTTGGTCTGCGCAGCTTTAACCTCGATCTGATGCACGGCTTGCCCGATCAGTCACTGGAAGAGGCACTGGACGATTTGCGTCAGGCGATTGCGCTGAATCCGCCGCACCTGTCGTGGTATCAGCTGACCATCGAGCCGAACACGATGTTCAGCTCGCGTCCGCCGGTGTTGCCGGATGACGATGCGCTGTGGGACATCTATGAACAAGGCCATGAGTTGCTGAGTGCCGCTGGTTATCAGCAGTACGAGACTTCAGCCTATGCCAAGCCGGGTTATCGCTGCGAGCACAACCTCAACTACTGGCGCTTCGGTGATTACCTCGGTATCGGCTGTGGTGCGCACGGCAAGCTGACGCAGCCGGATGGCAGAATTGTGCGTACGGTGAAAACCCGTCATCCGCGCGGCTTTATGCAAGGTAATTACCTCGACAAGCAGCACGATGTGGAGAACGAAGACAAGCCGTTTGAGTTCTTTATGAACCGCTTCCGTCTGCTGGAAGCCGCACCGCGTGCAGATTTCAGCCGCTATACCGGGCTGGATGAACAAGTGATTCGTGCACAGATGGATGCAGCGATCGAGGCAGGTTACGTGGTGGAAACCGCAGAGCAGTGGCAGATAACCGAAAAAGGGAAGTTGTTCCTGAATTCGCTGCTTGAACTGTTTATGTAGGCCAAACAGTCATATAACCCAGCGGCACGCTACTTCGTCCCGCTGGTTTTTTTAACCTTTAACGCCCTGCACTAACGCTTTGCGCTGCCCTTCCAGATCCGTCACGCGATTACACACCTCATGACCGAAGTTCTGGAAGTCCTGTTCCTGCTTATTCCATTCTGCCTGAACCGCCTGCTGCAGACCGCCGAGGTTGCCCATGATCGCCTGCAGTGGATTACTGCCGCTGGCGGCCTGGCTGCTGCCCATCTCGTTCAGGCTGTCCTGCATAATGCCGCCCAGCGTGCTCTGCACCAGCTTTTCGCCTTCAGCGCGCACCTGGTCAATCGCCTGATGGTGGAAGGTCAAACCATCCGGGCGATGCTCAATGATACGGTTCATCTGCTGCTTCAGCTGTCCATCCAGCCTGGTCAGGCGGTTGCGCACGTTGCTGTTGGCACCGAGCTTTTCCACAATCACTTTATCCAGCGCCACACGGCTGCGTTCCAGACGCGTCGAGGCCCCGTTATCTACCCACGGCAAATCCCGACGTAACGCATTCTGATAGTCGATGGCTTTCTGTCGCGTGGCGTTATCCACGTTGGCTTTCTGCCCGTTAAAGGTCACATCGCCCTGCGGTGAGATTTCAAGATTACCGTTGGTGCCGACCACCTGCACGCTCTGCGGTTTGATGATCACATCATCCTGAGGATTAACGCTGCACTGATAATCAGCCTGCGCCTGTGTCGCTGCGGCCAGCAGCAGTGCGGTAAGAAGCGCCTTACGAACCATGAAATCTCCCTAAAATGAAAAGCCGCCCACGCCTTTGCTGTTAGTACAGGTCAGGCGTAAGCGGCGCAGCGAATTTGGTGACGGTCAGCGCACAATAATCGGAGCGCGCCTGAGTACATAAGATGACTCACGTTGCTCGCCCCTTTCGAATCCGCCCTTTGGGCGTACAAGTCGCTTTCGCAACTTGTGAGCGCACTGCCCGGCGCCAAAAGCGCAAGTGAGCTAGCCTGAAGCGATATCTCAGGCCAGTAAAGTACTTAGTCCCACCAGACGTCAAAGAGTTCAGTTACCTGAACATCTGACAGCTCGCGTTTCTCCAGCCATTTGCGCACCAGCTCACGGTGCTCATCGGTGCACTTACCGGTTTCCTGCAGGCAAACCAGACCTTCCCACACCAGATAACCGCTGCCGTCATACGCCAGGCCATTGGGATCGATCACTTCAGTAATAAACTGATCCAGCGTGGCATCAATCTGCTCCTCGGTGGTGCCTTCGGCAAAACGCCAGGCCACAGAGAAACCTAACTCCTGAAACTCATCGATATGCAGTTTTTTACGTAAACGACGGCTACGCTGTACGGCCATTATTTAATCCTCTCAAACATCAGATCCCAAACGCCATGGCCCAGTCGCTGCCCGCGCTGCTCAAATTTCGTTAACGGACGCGTTTCCGGACGCGGCACGTAATCGTTAGCTTCTGACAGGTTTTTATACCCATCCACGCTGTTCATGATTTCCAGCATGTGTGTCGCGTAATCTTCCCAGTCAGTGGCCATATGGAACACGCCGCCCAGTTTCAGCTTACGCATCACCAGCTCGGCAAAAGGTACCTGCACAATGCGACGTTTATTGTGGCGCGCTTTATGCCATGGATCCGGGAAGAACAGCTGAACCATGCGCAGTGAGTTATCCGGAATCATCTGCTGCAACACTTCTACTGCGTCGTGACACATCACACGCAGGTTTTTCACGCCTGCCTCTTTGGCAGAAGCCAGACAGGCTCCCACGCCCGGCGCATGCACTTCAAGACCGAGGAAGTTCTGGTGAGAATTATTTTGCGCCATGGTCACCAGTGAGGCGCCCATGCCAAAACCGATTTCCAGCACCACTGGCGCTTCACGGCCAAACAGTGCTGCCAAATCCAGCGGCTCCTGCTGGAACTCGACGCCCATCTCCGGCCAGTAATTATCGAGCGCGAGCTGCTGTCCTTTCGTTAAGCGCCCCTGGCGGCGCACAAAACTGCGGATACGGCGTAATGGCCGCCCGTTCTCATCAAATTCCGGGGTGATGACGTCATTAATCATGTTGAAGCCTGCTGGTTAGCCTTTTCTGGGAAACGGGCATTATGCAAAGTTAGATAGCAGAAGCAAGCCTTTGCAATCTTCCGGTTTACACCCCGATGTCTCTGTGCTGGAATTCCTGCCTGATTGTAGAGCAAACACGGAATATTTCCTCAAATGATGCAAGCGCCGCAGTTCGCGCAACAGGTGCTGGAGTGGTATCAGCGCTTCGGCCGCAAAACCCTGCCGTGGCAGCAGGAGAAGACACCTTATAAAGTGTGGCTCTCCGAAGTGATGCTGCAGCAGACGCAAGTTGCCACCGTTATCCCTTACTTTGAACGCTTTATGGCGCGCTTCCCGACGATTGCCGATCTGGCCGCTGCACCGCTGGACGAAGTACTGCATCTGTGGACCGGACTCGGCTACTACGCCCGTGCGCGCAACCTGCATAAAGCGGCGAAGCAGGTGGTGGATAAGCACGGTGGCGAGTTCCCGCGCAATTTCGATGATGTGGCCGCGCTGCCCGGCGTTGGACGCTCCACCGCGGGTGCAGTGCTGTCCTTATCGCTAGGCCTGCATTTCCCGATTCTGGATGGCAACGTCAAGCGCGTGCTGGCCCGGTGTTATGCAGTTGGCGGTTGGCCGGGCAAAAAAGACGTTGAGAAACGTTTATGGCAGATTAGCGAAGAAGTAACACCTGCCGAAGGCGTAAGCCAGTTTAATCAGGCGATGATGGACCTCGGTGCGTTAGTGTGTACTCGCTCACGTCCTAAGTGTGAAATTTGCCCGGTCAGCAACGGTTGTGTAGCGTATGCCAACAATAGTTGGGCCGAATATCCGGGTAAGAAACCCAAAGTGACGATTCCAGAGCGCACCGGCTGGTTCCTGATGATTCAGCACGGCGACGACGTATTCCTGGAGCAACGTCCGCCGGTGGGATTATGGGGCGGTTTGTTCTGCTTCCCACAGTTCACCAGTGAGCAAGCGCTAACTGACTGGCTGGCCGAACGCGGCATTCACGCCAAACCACAGCAGCTGACGGCTTTTCGTCATACCTTTAGTCATTTCCACTTAGACATTGTGCCTATGTGGCTGGCGTGGCCTTCTGCCGGGTCGCTGATGGATGAAGCGAGCGGTCTCTGGTATAACTTAGCGCAACCACCGTCAGTGGGTTTGGCAGCGCCCGTAGAGCGTTTACTGCACGAATTGCGCCATCCCCAGCAACTGGCACTGCACACGCGCGTGATCCAAGAGGAAGAGTAATGAGCCGCACCATTTTTTGTACGTTTCTGCAACGCGACGCTGAAGGGCAGGATTTCCAGCTCTATCCAGGCGAGATCGGTAAGCGCATCTACAATGAGATTTCCAAAGAAGCCTGGCAGCAGTGGATGTCCAAGCAGACCATGTTGATTAACGAGAAAAAGCTCAACATGATGAACCCGGAAGATCGCAAAGTGCTGGAAAAGGAGATGATCAATTTCCTGTTCGAAGGCAAAGATGTGCACATCGAAGGTTTCACCCCGCCAGAAAAATAATCGTTCAGGGCCTCCCTTTGAGGCCCTCTTTTTGAATCAGGCACGCATTTACAATGAATAAAAAACTGATAGCGCTGTTAGTGATTGCTCCACTTTTGGTTTCCTGCTCCGGACAAAAAAAATCGCAGTATCACGAAGAGTGGGTTAAGGACACCAACGGTTTCGACATCCTGATGGGGCAGTTCGCCGCCAACATTGAAAATATTTGGGGTATCAATGAGGTTCTGATCGCCGGACCGAAGGATTACGTCAAATATAGCGACAGCTATTACACCCGCAGTCACATCAACTTCGACAGCGGTAGCATCACCATTGAGACCATTGCTGGCACCGATCCGATGGCCAGCCTGCGCCAGGCGATCATCACCACGCTGTTGATTGGTGACGATCCGGGTAATGTCGATCTCTACTCCGATGCCAATGATATTCAGATCAGTAAAGAGCCGCTGCTTTACGGCCAGGTGCTGGATAACACCGGTCAGCCGATTCGCTGGCAGGGACGCGCGGCCAATTTCGCCGATTATCTGATTCAGAACAAACTACAAAAACGCACTTCTGGCCTGCATGTCATCTGGTCGGTCACCATTCCGATGGTGCCAAACCACCTCGACAAACGTGCGCACAAATATCTGCCGCTGGTGCGTAAAGCCGCTGAAGAGTACGGCGTAGATGCATCCCTGATTCTGGCGATTATGCAGACGGAATCGAGCTTCAACCCCTATGCGGTCAGCAACTCCGATGCGCTGGGCTTGATGCAGGTGGTTCAGCACACCGCTGGCGTGGATGTGTTCCGCATGAAGGGCAAATGGGGTAAACCAAGCCGTAGCTATCTGCTCGATCCTGCCAATAACATCGATGCGGGTACCGCCTATCTGTCGCTGTTGCAGAAGAGTTATTTAGGCGGAATTCAGGATCCAGTGTCACGCCGTTACGCGGTGATTACTGCTTATAATGGCGGCGCGGGCAGCGTACTGCGCGTGTTCTCCAGCGATAAAGATCGCGCCTTCGCGAAGATTAACGACATGTCGCCGAATGAAGTTTATCAGACGCTGACCACCAGCCATCCATCTGGCGAGTCACGCCGTTATCTGTATAAAGTGAATCAGGCACAGCGTAGTTATCATCGGTATTAATCATCAACTGATGAGTTAATGCATTAGTTATTTTAGGGGCAGACAGAGAGAAAAAGATTGACTCTGACTGCCTCTTTTTTCATTACCCTTGCAGATATAAACCTCGTCGATAAATTTCGCCTGACCTCACAAAAATAAGAAATCAATAGGGTGAAACTTCGCCCATTGCAACGCCTTGTTTTTCCAGCAACACAGATGACCTGCCGATCATTTATATTCTATATTCTTTACTTTTCATCCCACACTGCATTTCCGTCCTGATTGACCCTTTTTTAAATAAGGTGCAATGATTATTTCACGTCTCCACAGATAAATTAACAACGTCCCACATCGCTCTATAAATAATTTCTTGCATTGATTTAAATAATTAAAATATCGATGAAGATCACACTTCATCGCGGAAAATAACATCGTATCGGGCATATCAACATTATTTCATCAACACGGATGCTTGCATCCCGTGGGATATCCAATGTCATGCCTGAATTGCTAAGAGGAAATGTATGAGCCATTCACCCGCAAAACAGGATTCGTTAGGCGACGGCCTTTCAGATCGACAGGTTGGTATGATCTCCATCGCTGGCATTATTGGTGCCGGGTTATTTGTCGGCTCCGCGAATGCCATCGCCACGGCGGGCCCGGCCGTATTGCTCTCCTACGCGATGACCGGCGTGCTGGTGCTTCTGGTAATGCGCATGCTGGGTGAAATGGCCGTGCTGCAACCCGATTCGGGGTCCTTTTCCACCTACGCGGCGAAAGCCATTGGTCTGTGGGCCGGTTTCACTATCGGCTGGTTATACTGGTGGTTTTGGGTATTACTGATTCCGGTTGAAGCGATTGCCGGTGCCGATATTCTGCATGCTTACTTCCCTTCCATTGCCTCGTGGCAATTTACCACCGCGATTATCCTGCTGCTCACTGTCACTAACCTTTTTAGCGTTAAAAACTTTGGCGCCTTTGAGTTCTGGTTCGCCATCATCAAAGTGGTAGCGATTATTGGATTTATTGGCATCGGGATTGTGGCGATTTCCGGATACTGGCCGCTGGCAAATGTCAGTGGTGTGGCACATTTATATAACAGTATTGGCTTTATGCCGCACGGTTTTGGCGCAGTATTAACCGGTATTTTACTGACCATTTTTTCATTCTTTGGCGCGGAGGTGGTCACCATTGCCGCCGTGGAATCTAAAGACCCTGGTAAAAAAATCAGCCGTGCGATTAATCTGGTGGTTTACCGCATCGCATTATTTTATTTGCTGTCTATTTTCCTCGTGGTGTCGCTGGTGGCATGGAATGATCCGCAGCTGTTAGCCCAGGGAACATTCCAGTATGTGTTGTCCACACTGAATTTCCCCGGTGCCAAACTGGTGGTGGATTTGGTGGTGCTGATTGCCGTGTGCAGCTGCATGAATTCCGGGTTATATACCGCTTCACGCATGCTCTATTCTCTGGGTAAACGCGGTAATGCCCCGTCCTCTTGTGCCACGGTATCCAACGGTGGCGTGCCACGTGTGGCGGTATTGGGTTCCACGCTGGCGGGCTTTGTCGCTTGTATTGCCAACTACGCTTTTCCGGGCGAGGTGTTTGCCTTTCTGATCTCCACCACTGGCGCGATTGCGCTGATTGTCTATCTGGTGATTGCCGTTTCACAGCTGAGAATGCGTACGGCGATGGAAAAACAGGGCATCACGCCTGATTTTAAAATGTGGTTGTTCCCGTGGCTGACCTGGCTGAGCATTTTGATGATTGTCAGTGTGCTGGGCTATATGTTCTATCTGCCGCAGTATCGCTACGAGAGCTTAATGACGCTGATGGTGACGTTTATGGTGCTGTGCGTCGGTATTTACATCACCGGTAAACGCCGTAAGCAGGCGACATACCGCACAGGAAGGCTGGCTAAAGAGAAAATTCAGGTGGTTCGACACTAACAGGATGCTGACGGCGTGTGGTGATTGCACCGCACGCCGTCAGGCAGGTTAGCGCACCATCATATTTGCCACTAAGTGTTTACGTCCGCTGTCATCTTCCTCGGTGTAAACCCCTTGCAGCTCCGGTGAGAAGCCCGGCAACAAGTTGATACCCTCTTCCAGCGCGAGGAAGTAACGCTGCACCGCGCCACCCCACACTTCGCCTGGCACCACGCACAGCACGCCTGGTGGATAAGGCAATGCGCCTTCGGCAGCAATGCGCCCTTCAGCTTGCGCAATTGCCACCAGTTCCACCTCACCACGGATGTAAGCCTGATGCGCATCCTGTGGATTCACTTCGACTTTCGGGAAGCAGGCCTGGCGGAACATCGCTTTCTGCAGATCTTTCACATCGTAGCTGACGTAGAGATCGTGCATCTCCTGACACAGGCGGCGCAGCGTGTAGCCTTTATAGCGCTCCATGTTTTTGCGATAAATGCTCGGCAGCACTTCAGCCAGCAGCGCATCCTCTTTCACATGGTGTTCAAACTGCTCCAGCATCGCCACCAGATGCGCCATCTTCTCCGGATTCTCCGCTGGCGTCAGCAGGAACAGGATGGAGTTGAGATCGCACTTCTCCGGCACAATGCCGTTCTCGCGCAGGTAGTTCGCCAGAATAGTCGCCGGAATACCGAAGCTGGTGTATTCACCGCTGGCGGCATCAATGCCTGGCGTGGTCAGCAGCAGCTTGCAGGGATCGACCAGATACTGCTCGCTGGCGTAACCCTCAAAGCCGTGCCATTTCTCGCCTGGCGCCAGGCTGAAGTAAGCCGGATCGGCGGCGATAACCTCGGTTTCCGCCGACTGCCACAGCTTGCCGTGCACTTTCTCCGGCAGGAACGGCTGAATCATCTCGCAGCGTTCCAGAATCGCTTTACGTGCATCAATGCCGATGGTGACGCATTCGTGCCACATGCTGCGTCCGGCTTCACCTTTGTGCATGCGCGCATTGATATCCAGCGCAGCAAACAGCGGATAGAACGGGCTGGTTGAGGCGTGCAGCATAAAAGCGTTGTTGAGACGCTTATGTGGACAGAAGCGCTTCTGACCCCGGATGTGGTTGTCTTTCTTGTGAATCTGCGAGGTCTGCGAGAAGCCCGCCAGCTGTTTGTGCACCGACTGGGTGACAAAAATGCCGGGATCGTTCTCGTTCAGCTCCAGCGTCAGCGGCGAGCAGCCTTCCATCAGCGGGATAAATTGCTCATAGCCCAGCCACGCCGAATCAAACAGGATGTAGTCGCACAGATGGCCGATGCGATCCACCACCTGACGCGCGTTGTAGACGGTGCCGTCATAGGTGCCAAGTTGGATGATCGCCAGACGGAACGGACGCTGATCTTTGGCACGATGTGGCGCGACTTTCTGCACCTGTTCGCGCAGGTAAGCTTCATCAAAGCAGTGCGCATCAATGCCGCCGATAAAGCCGAACGGATTACGTGCCGCTTCCAGATACACCGGCGTAGCGCCCGCCTGAATCAGCGCACCGTGATGGTTGGATTTATGGTTGTTGCGGTCAAACAGCACCAGATCGCCGCGCGTCAGCATGGCGTTGGTCACCACTTTATTGGCGCTGGAGGTGCCGTTCAGCACGAAATAGGTTTTATCGGCGTTAAACACTTTCGCTGCGTACTTCTGTGCATGCTTGGCCGAACCTTCATGGATCAGCAGGTCGCCCAACTTGACGTCTGCGTTGCACATGTCGGAACGAAACACGTTCTCGCCATAGAATTCATAAAACTGACGCCCGGCCGGATGCTTACGGAAAAACGCCCCGCCCTGATGGCCCGGACAGGCAAAGGTGCTGTTCTGCATATCAACATAGCGCGTCAGGGTATCGAAGAACGGCGGCAGCAGGTCAGACTCATACGCCTGCGCGGCTTCTTCCAGCGCTTCCCACTCTTCCGGTGCACCGTTGATTTCCCCGGTCACGCCCGGCAGCTTCAGCACTTCTTCATCGAACGCGTTGGCGACAAACACCGGCAGATTAAAACCGGTCTGGCGCAACAGCGTTAACACGCCACTGCGTGTATCCGCCAATGAGACGACCACCGCCGCCACATCGGTAAAATCAGTATTGTCGAGCGTCACCACATCACGCGCGGTGTTCAGGCTCAGGCTTGGCGCTACCGCAACGCTGGCAGCGATTTTCAATGGATTCATAACACAAATCCCCGTAATGAAGGATGAGTGGGTGCCAGTGGCACAGCAATGAGGAAAATTCCCCGGCGAATAACGTCTTCGGGCGGATCAACCGCCGCAACCGATAGACATCAGTAAAGTCAGATCGCGTCTGTCTTTAGTCATGTCCAACAGCATAGCGCGTTAAGCTGGCCTCACCGCATGGTGAGGGAGAATTGCGAACAACAGATGACGGAGGGCCGCTTATCGTAAAGCGAACGGAGACAAGTGCAAAAGCGCATTGTACCGAGCATGGCGGCGTCCTCAGGGTGGATGGAATCAGTGGAAAACTGCGGCGCAATGATGGCATCTTTTTTTTACTGGAACAACCCGTTGCAACGAGATTGATACGCATAAGCAACATTCAGCAACAATCTGATTAATAAGTGAATATCAAATCATCGAGTGATAAAAACGCTTAAATATCTTTATGTTATGCGAATTTATGCAAGGTGTGTCCGCCTTCATGTTGCTCCCTGTTTCCAGAGGAGTAATATGGCCCGCACTTTCCTCAATCAGCCGGAGGCTGCATGTTTAAGGCATTAGTCATTGAAAATGATGAGCAGGGATACCGCACTTCCCTGCAGGATCTGTCAGAACAACAGTTGCCCGATCAGGATGTCTCCCTCGAAGTTAGCTACTCCACCCTCAACTACAAAGACGCGCTCGCCATCTGCAATAAAGGGCCGATTGTGCGTCAGTTCCCGATGGTGCCGGGTATCGATTTTGTCGGTCGGGTGATCAGCAGCCGCCATCCAGAGTGGCAGCAGGACGATGTGGCACTGCTCACCGGTTGGGGTGTGGGTGAAAAGCATTGGGGCGGACTGGCGCAGAAGGCCAGCGTTTCTGGTGACTGGCTGGTGAAAGTGCCTGCGGCTTTAAGCCCGTTGCAGACCATGGCGATTGGCACCGCCGGCTTCACCGCGATGCTGTGCGTTCTGGCTCTGGAAAAACAGGGCATCACGCCGCAGCAGGGTCCGGTGCTGGTGACGGGTGCCAGCGGCGGCGTCGGCAGTTTCAGCGTCAGTTTGCTGGCCCGTTTAGGCTATGACGTGGTGGCCTCCAGCGGACGCGCCAGCGACAGCGATTACCTGATCAACACCCTCGGCGCCTCATCGATTATCGATCGCGCTGAACTGAGCGCACCCGGCAAACCCCTGGCGAAAGAGCGTTGGGCCGCAGCGATTGATAGCGTCGGCAGCCATACGCTGGCCAACGTGCTGGCGGGCATCAAGCGCGATGGTGTGGTGGCAGCCTGCGGCATGGCGCAAGGTCTGGATCTCCCCACCAGCGTGGCACCGTTTATTCTGCGCGGCGTGGTGTTAGCCGGAGTGGATAGCGTGATGTGCGCTAAGCCGTTGCGTGAGCAAGCGTGGCAGCGTCTGGCGGAACTGGTGGATGGCGCACTGCTGGAGCAGTTAACCAAAGTCATTCCGCTAAGTGAAGCGCGTGAAGGTGCCGAGGCATTGCTGGCGGGCGAAGTTCGTGGACGTCTGATTGTCGATTGCCGGTAACTTTTTGGGCGCCATAAATGGCGCCCCACTTCTACGCCCGCAGCTGAATTTGCGGCCTGCCCTGCTCTTGCGGCATCACAACATGCAGTTCCGCCTGATACCAGCGCGTCAGCGTGGTTTCCGTCATCACTTCTTGCGGTGAACCCTGCGCCACCAGCTTGCCCTGATGCAACAGCAGAATGCGATCGGACCACAGCGACGCCAGATTGAGATCGTGCAGCACAGTGCAGACGCTAAAGCGACCGTTGCGCGTCAGCTTATGCAGCAATCGCAAACTGTACTGCTGCCAATACAGGTCGAGTGCGGAGGTCGGCTCATCAAGAAACAGCCAACCGCGTGGACCATCATCATGCCATAACTGCGCCAGCACTCGCGCCAGCTGCACGCGCTGCTGTTCCCCACCGGAGAGCGAACGATAATCGCGCTTCGCCAGTTCCAGGCTGCCAGTGATGTGCATCACCTCTTCAATCACCGCTTTGGATTTGCTGGCAGGCCAGGGCGCACGGCCCATCGCCACCACCTCTTCAGCAGGCAGCGGAAAAGTCACGCTGTTTTGCTGGCGCATCACCGCACGACGTTGCGCCAGCGGTTCACGCGGCCAATCGATTAACGGGCGATCGCCGAGCCAGCACTCCCCCGCTTCAGGCGCCAGAAACCCAGTTAACAGGCGCAACAGCGTGGACTTGCCTGCGCCGTTGGGGCCGATTAAGGAAATCATCTCACCAGGCTGCAAGGTAATAGAGACATCATCAATCAGCGCACGCGTGCCATGACTAAAGCGCAGGCCGCGAGCCTGCATTGAATCACTCATTCATCCCCCTTTTCTGACGCAGAATCAGCCAGAGAAACCATGGTCCACCGATCAGGCTGGTGATCAATCCCACCGGCATTTCCGCCGGGATCACCACCGTGCGCGCCAGCGTATCCGCCAGCAATAGCAAGATGGCTCCCGCCAGCGCCGAACCCGGCAGCATCCAGCGATGATCGCTACCAACACAGAAACGCATCACGTGCGGCACCACCAGTCCGACAAAACCGATAATCCCGCTCACCGACACCGCCGTGCCCACCAGCAGCGCACTCAGCACCAGTAACTCACGCTGGGTGCGCTTCACATCAATCCCCATGTAATGCGCGTCTTCCTCACCGAGTTGCAGCAGATTAAGACGGCGCGCACGGGTCTGGATGGCAATCAACGCAGGAAGAATCAGTACAGCACACACCGCCAGACTCGGCCATTGTGCCGCGCTCAAACTGCCCATGCCCCACAGTGCCAGCTGGCGTAACTGCTGGTCATTACTGAGCCAGGAGAGCACACCCACCGCCGCACCGCACAAGGCGTTGATGGCGATACCGATCAGCAACAAACGTGACAGATTCCCCAGCGCCAGCCGGCTGAAACTAAAGATCAGCAGCGTGACGACCAGGCTACCGATAAACGCAGCAATCGATGGCAGCCACAGCGCCAGCAAAGGCGGCAAGCTGAGCGGCACCACAATCGAAACCGCTACTGCTAGCCCCGCTCCACTGCTGATCCCAAGCAAACCCGGGTCGGCCAGCGGATTGCGGAACAGGCCCTGCATCACCGCGCCAGAGACTGCCAATGCCATACCGAGCAACACCGCCAGCAATACGCGCGGCAGGCGGATGTTCAGCCAGATTTGCCACGCCATATCGCTGAGCGGCGCATGGAACAGCGTGCGCATCGACAGCGGCATGGCACCAAAATTGGCAGCCATCAGCATGCAAACCACCATGCTGATGCCCATCAATAACAGCCAGCGCATCACGGCGGTGTTAGTCATGTTTTACCGCTTCGGCGGCCTTACGCAGTTTCACGATGGTCTCCGGCGTATCAAGACCAAAGCCCAACATGGCCATCTCATCGACCACCAGCAAGGCGTGATGCTGGCCTGCAGGTGTTAACGCCAGCCCGGGCAGCGACCAGATATTCTCTTCGCCGCCCAGCGTGCGCAGGCCATCTTCACCCACCACCACCAAATCCGGCGCGGCAGCAACCACACCTTCCTGTGACAGCTGCTGATAATGCGGGATTGCCGCCATGGCGTTGACCAGACCGGCACTGCGGATTGCAGCATCAGCGCCGGTTTGGTTACCTGCCGCCTGAGTGCGCATGCCACCGTGCGACATCACAAACAGCACTTTGACTGGCAGCGGCTGCTGGGGAATCTGCGCGCGCTGCTTGTTCACTTTCTCAATCAGCGCCTTCGCTTCGGCATCACGATGGAGCGCTTTGCCGATGGTGGCGATCTTTTCCGGGATGGCGTCGAGGCTGGTTTTGCCGGTGACATCCACCACTTTCACGCCAGCGCTCTCGACCTGCTGTAACACCAGCGACGGTTTCGCCAGCTCGCTGGTCAGCACCAGCGTAGGCTTCATCGCCAGAATGCCCTCGGCATTAAGCTGGCGCATATAACCGATATCCGGCAACTTGTTAGCCTGCGCTGGATGCTGGCTGGTGCTGTCGCGCGCCACCAGATTGGCCTGCGCATCCAGCGCATAAATGATTTGTGTCACATCACCGCCGATCGAGATCACCCGTTCAGCGGCAAATGCCGGCAGTGCCAGCGCGCCCAGCAATAACAGCGTCAGACGTTTCATGCTGTCGCTCCCAATGCAGTGACCTGCTCACGCCAGCGCGCCTGCTCTGGCGTGCCTTCGCTACGCTGTCCATACAGCTGCGCGATCTGCGTGCCATCGGCAGCAAAGAGTTCGAGGCTGGTGACAAAGCCATCGCCACTCGGTTTGCGCGTCACCCAGCTCTCGGCAATGTGGTCCGCCATCAGGTGCAGCGTGAAGGTTGGGTTGAAGATGTTGACCCAATTGTCCATCGGCATCAGCTTCTCCACCGCACCGGTGAAGATCTGCGTGCAACCCCGGTTGCCGATAAAGATCATGATTTCGTTGCCATCCTGCTGCGCCTGCTCCAGCAGTTGAGCCAGCGAATCGTTGCTGACCTGACGCGCCAAATCGTCCGGCACCGCGTGAAACGCCTGCTGGCGTGAAATATTGTGGCGCTTCAGTAAGCCAAAGAACTGATGCACATCGGTGATGGCGCGCCATTCGGCTTCCACTTTATCGGCATCAATGGCGCGGCTGTGTTCCTGCGCGGTGGCAGGTTGTGGATCGAGTGCCGCAGCGGCTTCGCTAGTGAACTCAGCGATCAGCGCATCCCATGCCGCCATGTCGGTATTGTCGGTGGTGTAGATTTTCAGTACCGCATCCGCGTGGCGATCAAAAATCTGAATACTTTGACGTTCGCCGCGCGCTGTCTGCTCACGCAGGAAGAAGGCGCTGTGCCACTGTGCCGGGAACAGACGCTGATCGAGCGCACGTGGGTTAAGGATCAGCCCGGCATGTTCGCCGAGGTGCAGGTTTTCATATTTGCCTACCTGCTCATGCACCGCATATTCGTTGCGGGTAATACTTTTGGTTTCACCAACGGCTTCCAGTGCCTTCAGCAACGCCGGGAAATCTACTTTTAACGCTTGCGCATCCTGGCCGACGCGCGCTTCACACAGCTGCGCTTCGCCAATGCCCATCAGGGCCGCCAGATCGCGGGCATACTTCTTCGGATGCTCGCCCTTCAGCGCCAGGTAGTGATCGTAACGTGGGTTCATTGCTCTTGCTCCATGAAAAGGCCCTGCGCGAACGCAGGGCGAAAAAATGATTAGAAGTCGACGTTCACACCGAGTTGGAAGGTGCGGCCTGGCTGAGTTGTCAGTGCGATATCGTTGCGATCCTGTGCGGTATCGCTGGTCATTTCGCGGCTGCTCAGGTAATCCCAATATTTACGATCTGTCAGGTTATACACGCCACCGCTCAGCTTGACGTTCTTAGCCACCTGCCAATAAGCCGTCAGATCGACCATACCGTAACCCGGCACGCGCTCGTAATCGGTGGTGGAATCGGTCAGTGCAGAACCGGTATTGGTATAGCTCTGGCGGTTGGTCGCTGTGGCTTTTTTGCCCTTCACGAAGGTTGCCGTCACAGCAGCACCGTACTCGTTCTGCGGCGCATCCCAACCCAGGCCCAGCACCGCTTTCATTGGCGGTACGCTTTCCAGATCGACGTAACGGTCGCCTAGGTAACTCGATTTAGATTTACCTTCGTTATAGCTAAAGGCGAAGCGTGCGCTCAGGCCCTGCACATCTTGATACCAGGTGCCGAAATTCACCTTCCCACTCAACTCAGCACCATAGATATAGGCTTTATCGCGATTCTCTGACTGATAAGTAGTGTAAATGTTGCCTGGAACGTTGGTGAATTTCTCCGGGCTACCGGCACGGGTGTAACGGTTATAGGCAATGAAGTTTTTGTAAGCGTTGTAGTAAACCGCTGTGTTCATCACCACGCCTTCGGTCGGCTGTCCTTTCAGACCCCATTCGAAGTTGTTGCTGGTTTCGGTTTTCAAATCCGGGTTACCAATCAGCGCATATTGCTGACTACCCGCATAGCTGGAACCGAGGTTCCATGAACCATACAGCTGGCTGGCGTTCGGGAATTGTGCGCCGCGCTTGTATTGTAGATAGGTCATCAGTGTTGGCGTGAGCTCATACTGGAATGCCAGTGATGGCAGAACCTGCGTATCGCTATTGCCTGAGCCATAAAGCGTTTCAACTTCTGATTCGGTTAGAACGGTGCTGCCGCTGGTCAGGCTGCTGAGGTTATCAGGCTTGGTATTTTGGTAAGCCACACGTACGCCCGGCACCACAGCAAAGTTGTGGCCATCCAGGTCGAAGTTGATCTTATCCTGCACAAAGCCGCCCAGCGTGTAGCTGCGGCTGTCTGCTTCAGGCTGCATGATTACACTGAAGGTACCAGGCGTCGGTGACTGGCGGAATGGGCGCTCGGTTTTTTCCAGACGTCCATTTAAACCGGCGGTCAGCTCATGACGACCCAGCGTTTTAGCCAGGTTGGTTTCAAAGCCGTAGCTGTCAGTGTTGTAGTCCGAGTAAACCGTTTCATAGGCTGACGCACTCGAAGGCATATAGGTGTTGTCATGCGCTTCGGTGTGCTGCCAGTAGACACGCGTGCTCAGGCTGTCGATGAAGTCGTTGTAAGGCGTGTACTCGTCCGCCAGGCTCAGGCCGAAGCGACGGGTATCGCTCTGCTGCTGTGCGGTGCCGTATACGGTATTGCCTGAAGTATCCCAGCTGTCGTAATGGGTGTGATTGGTTTTATGGTAGAAATCGGCGGTACCGGTGATTTTGTGCGCGTCATTCGGCTCCCACACCACGCTGCCCAGCAGTGCGTCAGAGTGCCAGTTGGCAGGATAGGCGCCACGGCTCGCATCATTGTTTTGCGTTTCCTGGCCATCGCGACGGCTGTAAACAAAGATACCGCGCAGTTCCTGATCGCCTGCTGCGGCAGTGATGCCGTTGTGCCAGCTGCGGTTTGAGGAATCGAAGTCGCTCTGGTAGCCAAAGTAGGTGGTTTTACCAGGATGTAAGTAGTCGTCTGGCGTCTTGTTGCGGAACGATACCGCACCACCAATCGCGGTGTTGGCCTGAGAGACTGAAGTCGCGCCTTTATCAATATCCACGCGACCAAACATGTATGGGTCGATGTAATCGCGGCCAATACCAAAGGTATCCAAACCGGCGCGGCTGACGTAGCTACGGCCAGTGGCATCCGGCAGAGAAACACCGTCAACGTTGATATCGACGCGGTTGCTTTCAAGACCACGGATGTTGTAGCCGGTGTAGCCCGCGCGATCAAAACCACTTTTACCTGCAGAAGAGCCGCCGCTTGCACCAGTTGCCGTCACGCCTGGTTCGTAGCGCATGATGGTACCGAAATCATTGCCGCCATCCCGCTGCATATCGGCGGCGGTAATGGTGCTTTTGCTACCGGCTTGTTTCTCCAGCTTCGGCGCAGTTACCGTCATAACCGGCTCTGCACTGGTGGATTTGTCAGAAGATAAAGCAAGTGTCGTGTTGTCGTTGGCTGCATAGCTGCAAGCGGCGTGAATAGCGGAAGACAAAATCGCAACTTTAAACAGACGTTGCTGGGTCATTCCCTGAAAGAGTGAAGACATGCGCGAAATACCTGGTTAATTGTTAGTATTCGCTCACTGGATTGCCGCCAAAAAAACGCGATATGCGTTAATAAACCGTAAAATGTGTGGACTTATTTTATGTAATAAATAATTTCGTCAGGAATGTAATGCAATTGGTAATCATTATCAATAAACTTTACACTAAGATGTATCTTAGACCGCACATTTTGTTAACTTGTTTATAATCAATAATTAAGAAGAGGCGCCTGATGTCGCAAAAACCGGCTGTGACGATTTACTACTGCACTCAATGCAACTGGCTGCTGCGTTCGGCGTGGATGGCGCAGGAACTGCTGCACACTTTTGCCGAAGATTTGAGCGCGGTGACGCTGAAACCTGGTACTGGCGGCGTATTTGAAATCTCGATTGATGGCACGGTGATTTGGGAGCGTAAACAGGAAGGCGGATTCCCGGATGCGGCCGCGCTGAAACAGCGCGTGCGTGATTTCTGCTGGCCGGATCGCGAGTTAGGGCACGTGGATAAGAAGAAGCCCTAAAGAGGGTTTCAATAAGGGCGCCAGGTTGCGCCCATGACAGAAAATCAAAACGTTAATGCCTGTGAGGGTTAACTGCTGGCGATTTTTTCCGTCGCTTCATTCAAAGCGTTAATCACAATTTCCAGCGCCTCAGGAGAAATATCTTCCTGCGACAAACGATGGTTCAGCGTATGCCGAATATGATGAATCGCCTGCTCGACTTCCGGAATACTGCGATTATTCACCAGAATCGCCAGCGAAGTCAGTCGCTCAATAATATTGGCAATATTCTCGCCGTTCTCGGCTAATAATGCGCGACCACCTTCATTGAGTGCGTAGGCTTTACGCGACGCATGCGCATCCACTACGCGGATTGCATCCATCTCTTCGAGCAAAGTGAGGTTAGGATAGATGATGCCAGGGCTGGGGGAGTATTCCCCTTTGGACAGCTCTTCCACTGACTTGATCAGCTCATAGCCATGCGCAGAACCGTTGGCGAGGAAATGCATCATCAACAGGCGGATATCACTGGCATCCAGCATCCTTTCCCGGCGCTTTTTACGCGCACCTGCACAAATTGCACGTTGTGCATTATCGGACTGCCATGGAAAATCCCGCTGCTGTTTCATTGCCTTCCCTGAGGTCAATTAAGGGAGGTTGATAGTAGTCTGCCGCCTGGCAAAATTCAACACAGGCGGCAGCGGGCGCGGCGAAGTCAGTTATTTCTGATGCCAGTAAGCCACCGCGCGTACGAAATCAGTGTGCGCACCACGGCGTTGCGTGAAGTAGTCGCTCAGCAGTTTTACCGCTTCACCTTCACCTGTCAGCCAGATGAAATACTCTTCTGTGGGCAGTGAGATCTGATCCAGCTGCGCAATCAGCGGGCCGAGGTTATCTACCTGCATGCTGCCACTGCCGAGCCAGGTCACCTGCACATTTGGCAGATCGCCGAGATAATCGCGTCCGGTGGTTTCATCGGCGTAGGCCAGCAGATGGATCTGCTGCGCCTGCATCTCAGCGTAGCGACGCTTGAAGGCTGGCAGACCGGTCTCATCGCACACGTAAATCTGGCAGGCATAATCCACGGGCACCACACAGGAGCCACGCGGGCCGCCCATGGCGATTTGATCACCTGGCTTTGCCTCATTCGCCCAGCTGCTGGCCACGCCGCCATCGTGAATATAGAAATCGAGCGTCAGGGAATCCGTACCGTTAAACGCCAGCGGCGTGTAGTCACGCGCAGCCGGACGTACGCCACCAGGCCAGACGATCCCTTCTTCGGTCATTTGCGGCAAGGCCAAAGCACTGCCAGCGTTGTCCGGGAAGAACACTTTGATGTGATCGTCGAACGATGGCGAATTGAAGCCCGCCAGATCGCTGCCGGTAAACTCGATGCGCCAGAATTCACCGGCGATTAAGGTTTTGCTCGCCACGGTGATATGACGGAAACGTAATTCGTTGCGTACGCGCTTCGGTGCGCGATCGTTAGTGTTTTTTTGCAAGAGATCTCTCCAGACAAAGGCGTTACTAAATGCGAACCTGCTGTTACCCATCCGGGGTGGCAGGATTGCCGACCCTTCAGCTGACGATACCGTAACTTGAGAGTCGTTCACGTCAAACGTTATCGAAAATCATTCTCATCTGACGTCAGGCAGAATAGCTATGATATATCTTCGATGCAATGCCGAAAAATGCTATTGGGAAAAGTTGCAGAATTTTCGGTGTGGCTTGGCAGGTATTAACGCTGAAGGGGTTTCAGGAGAGCACCGCAGCGAGTTCTCCCGCAAAGGGAATTGAGTTCGACTAGCGAACAACAGCAAGCAACGATCGCGCCGCAACAAACGTGCGGCGTGTCATCGATATTAACGGAGTAAAGCGCGGTAAAACGGAGGTGAAATCAGGCCTGATGGTTACTGCAGTTGACAAAGCTATTGTCATCCTGGCTGTGCTGCGGCAGCGGGTTATCACCCACAATTTCATGCTGCTGGCAGTGAGTCTGATGAGGATGCAGGCCGCCCGGCGGAGAGAAAGGCTCAGCCATCTGTGCACTTGCCAGCGAGGAAAACGCCACAAGCGCTGTCATGAGGAACAACGGTAAAAGTCGCATAATTTTTTCTTTTTCACTTTAGCGGTCCAGAGCGGACCAGGAATGCAGGTGATTATCCAGCCTGATGTGTGGCGGCTGGTGTTTTACGCGGCCAATCAGGTTTCAATGAAGGATTTTACGCCAGTTACGGCGAATATTTTATAAAATCGTGCGGTTAGTCACAGATAACCGCACGATTTATGCATTAGCAGGTGGAGACCGGAATGTAGAAAGTGCCCTGCAGCAAATCGGGCGTGCTGTATTTCAGATCCAGCTTGAGCAGGTCTTTACCGGCCCGGCGCGCCACACCCAGTGCAGGCAAGTGGTTGTAGTAAATCTCGGCGGTAAACGCGTTGATCTCTTCCGGCGTACCGTGCCAGTCAATTTCCGCATATAAACCACTCTCGCCGGTCCAGTTCTGCACGTTGCGCGGCAGCACATCGGCATACTGACTTTCCAGTGCCTGGAACAAGCTAATGTGCTGCTGATCGGCTGAATTCACTCCCGGACTGAACTGGAATCCCAGCCAGCCACGACTGACATGCTTACCGGCAAAACGGACAAAATCGCGGGTATACTGCGCGACCACCTGATTATGATGATCGATGTACTCGCCAAAGCGGCACTCCCACTCAATCACTTCGCCACACAGCTGCAACTCCGGCTTCTCGGCCAGACGCGCGTTGACCCACGAACGCTGCGTGGAAATACGACTGTGGAAATCCTTCATCAGCATGTCCGGGATACGACGATAGGCGCCGGGCGTCATGGAGAAGTGGCTTTTGAATACCCTCGTGAAATTCTGCTGGTTATCGAAGCCAAAGCGCACGGCAATATCGATGAGCGGCATGCTGGTCAAACGCAGCGCCATCGCTGACATGGTCAGGCGACGCTTGCGCGTATACGAGGCCAGCGTTTGGCCGGTCATCTCTTTGAACATGCGCTGCATGTGCCACTTGGAGTAACCAGATTTCAGGGTAATCAGATCGATATTGAGCTCATCGGTCAGATTCGCCTCTATCCAGTCCACCAGATCGTTGATGTACTGTTTTTTAAGATTCAGGCTGAGCATGATTTTTTCAATCGAGTGATAAGTGTGAAGGTAATGAATTTGCGCGATTAGTCACATAAATATAACAAAAACGTATTACTTACGTAAGGAAGAGTAAAGGCAGCGAGGCGGGAACAGCATTAATTGCTTAGGTTACTAACGTTTTAGGGTCAATTTTTGCACTGCGATAATGTGAATAAGGTCGCTATTACCAGCGACCTTCACGCAATTTTTGTAACGGGGCGCACACTGTTGCGAAACCGGTCTCTGTGAAGACTCAGTGCGTATGCATGCCTGCCGCGTTCATCATCATACGAAACAGTGATGCCACCACACCCAGTGCCAGCACGCTTGCGCCATAAATAATGACCAGCCATATCACCCGCTTCCACCATGGCGACGGCGTTACCCTGTCTTTCATCTTGCTGACCTGGATTGGCATATCAATGGTACCCCTCATCGGCTTTGATTTTTCCGCGGAACACGTAGTAACTCCAGAAGGTGTAACCCAGAATCACCGGAATAATCAGTAAAGCGCCCACCAACATAAACGCCTGGCTACTGGCCGGAGATGCGGCCTGCCAGATAGTGATCGACGGCGGTACGATGTTTGGCCAGATACTGATACCCAGACCGGAGAAACCGAGGAAAATCAGCGCCAGCGTCAAAAGAAACGGTGAGTAATGCGCCTCACGCTTGATGGCGCGCACAATCCCCCACGAGCACAGCACCACCAGTAGCGGAACCGGCAGGAACCAGAACAGGTTGGGACGTGAGAACCAGCGTTGCGCGATATCCGCGTGGGTGAGCGGCGTCCAGACACTGATAATGCCAACCACCAACAGCAGCGTCAGGGTGAGCGGTGTGGCCAGCGCTGACATTTTGCGGTGCAGGTCGTGCTCAGTTTTCATAATCAGCCAGGTGCAGCCCAGCAGTGCATAAGCAATCACTAAGCCAATACCGCAGAACAGCGGGAACGGCGCCAGCCAATTCATTGCTGAACCGACATATTCACGGCCTGATACCGGGAAGCCATTAAGAATGGCGCCCACGGCCACGCCCTGACTAAAGGTCGCCAGCAGCGATCCGGCGATGAACGATTTATCCCAAAACGGACGATGCTCTTCAGTGGCTTTAAAGCGGAACTCAAACGCCACGCCGCGAAAAATCAAACCGATGAGCATCGCGGTTAATGGGATCGATAGCGCATCCAGCAGCACCGAATAGGCCAGCGGGAAAGCGCCATACAGCGCTGCGCCCCCCAGTACCAGCCAGGTTTCGTTACCATCCCACACTGGCGCCACGGTGTTGACCATCATGTCGCGCTCGATCGGATCTTTGTTGAATGGCAGCAACAGCCCAATCCCCAAATCGAAGCCATCCATCACGATATACATCAGGGTGCCAAACACGATGATGGCGAACCAGATGATAGAAAAGTCGATCATAATTATTGCTCCCCACGTTTATGGGTATTGGCCGCTGACAGCGGACGAGCCGGAGTGTGTTGCTCGCCCGGGCCACCGTGCGCCACTTCTCTACCTTCACCGGTCACTGGACCTTGTTTAATCAGGCGCATCATGTAGTGATAGCCGACACCAAACACCGAGCAGTAGACCACGATGAACGCCATCAGGCTGATGCTCATGTGCAGATTGCCATGGGCGGAGACCGCATCAATGGTGCGCTGCACGCCATACACTACCCACGGCTGGCGACCCATTTCGGTGGTGATCCATCCCGCCAGAATGGCGATCAGTCCCGATGGCCCCATCAGCAAGCAGAACCACAAAAACGGCCGTGACTGATACAGGCGCTTCTTCACCCGCAGCCACAGGCTGATCACACCCATACCGATCATCAACAAACCGAGCGCTACCATCACGCGGAACGACCAGAAAATCACGGTGGAGTTTGGGCGATCCTCTTTCGGGAAAGTTTTCAGTGCCGGGATCTGCTTCTGAAGGCTGTGCGTCAGAATCAGGCTACCGAGATAGGGAATCTCCAGCGCATATTTGGTGCGCTCCTGCTCCATATCCGGCACACCGAACAGAATCAGTGGCGTGGCTTCACCTGGCTTGTTTTCCCAGTGCCCTTCTATCGCCGCGATTTTGGCTGGCTGATACTCCAGCGTGTTCAGGCCATGTGCATCGCCGAGAAACGCCTGAATCGGTGAGACGATCAGTGCCATCCACAGCGCCATCGAAAACATCTTGCGCACGGCAGGGTTGTCATTGCCTCGCAGCAGATGCCAGGCCGCTGAAGCGCCGACAAAGAAGGCACTGGCGAGGAAAGCCGCGGTGGACATATGTAGCAATCTGAACGGGAATGACGGGTTAAAAATGATCTTGAGCCAGTCCTCCGGCACCACAACGCCGTTTTCGATGATGTAACCCTGTGGGGTGTGCATCCAGCTGTTACTGGCCAGAATCCAGAAGGTCGAGAAGATGGTGCCTAACGCCACCATGCAGGTGGCGAAGAAGTGCAGACCAGGACCGACGCGATTCCAGCCAAACAGCATCACACCGAGGAAACCCGCTTCCAGGAAGAAGGCGGTTAACACTTCATAGGTGAGCAGTGGCCCGGTGATACTGCCGGCAAACTGCGAGAAACCACTCCAGTTAGTGCCGAACTGATAGGCCATTACCAGCCCGGAGACCACACCCATACCGAAGTTAACGGCAAAGGCTTTGGACCAAAAATGATAGAGATCGCGATAGGTCTCGTTGCGGGTTTTCAGCCACATCCCTTCGAGCACCGCCAGGAAACTGGCGAGGCCGATGGTGATGGCTGGAAAAATAATATGGAAGGAGACAGTAAAGGCGAACTGTATCCTTGCCAGGTGAAAGGCATCTAATCCAAACATTGCTTACCTCATTGCCACAAAGTGCACTGGAATTTTTACTTATAATGAACCACAGCGTGCGGGGAGTTATTTCGTCTTATCGGATGAAAGGTCGCACTAATGTAAAAGGAAGCAGTCAGAACGAAAATAAACAGAGGAAGTCTTTAAAACTATAACAGTGTTTGTTGATAACGATCATTGTCTTCATCAAAGACTAATTGATTGATATCACAATTCTAAGGTTAACAACCCTCGATTATTGTAGCGATATTGTTATTAATCTTCACGCTAAGATCTCAACGTTAAACGTTAACTCTCTCATTTGATTATTTTTTAGTGCGGATAACAGGAAGGTTAATTCAATCCTTAACCAGATAGCGTGTCAATAATTCCAGACAATATGATGTTATCTCGATTGTTAATTAAAATAGCCCTCTTTTAAAACCAAAGGATATATTTTTTACGGGCCTGGGCCAGACACATTGCGCTCCTCTCTCTCTTAACGCTTTGCGGCATAGCGTTTGCAAGCATTAACCCGCTGTGCTTTTTTAGAGCAGCAAAGCCATCGGTTAATCAGCGAAGGAGAGGTTATGACCCGTCTTACCGCACAGGATTTTCCCCAGGAACTGCTTGAGTTATATGACTATTACGCGCACGGCAGGATCAGTAAACGTGAGTTCATCACCCTGGCCGCCAAATTCACCATCGCTGGCATGACCGGTGCCACCCTGCTTACCGCCATGAGCCCCAACTATGCACTGGCGCAGCAAGTTGAATTCACCGACCCCGAGATCAAACCCGAATACATCCACTATCCCTCTCCGCAAGGCCATGGCGAGGTGCGCGGCTATCTGGTGCGTCCAGCCAAGGCAACCGGCAAAGTGGGCGCGGTGGTGGTGGTGCATGAGAATCGCGGACTGAATCCATACATTGAAGATGTCGCACGTCGCGTGGCCAAAGCCGGATATATCGCGCTGGCACCGGATGGCCTGAGCTCAATGGGCGGTTATCCGGGCAATGATGAAGAGGGTCGTGCAATGCAGGCCAAAGTCGATCCCACTAAGTTGATGAACGACTTTTTTGCTGCCGTCGATTTCCTGATGCACCACGAGGAAGGCACTGGCAAGGTGGGGATCACTGGCTTCTGTTACGGCGGCGGCGTGGCGAATGCTGCTGCAGTGGCCTTCCCGGAACTGGCTTGTGCGGTGCCATTTTATGGTCGCCAGCCCAAAGCGGAAGACGTGCCGCGCATCAACGCCCCGCTGCTGCTGCACTATGCCGCGTTAGACAAAGGCATCAACGAAGGCTGGCCAGCCTACGAAGAGGCGCTGAAAGCTAACCATAAAACCTATGAAGCCTATATCTATCCCGGCGTGAATCATGGCTTCCACAACGACTCGACCCCACGTTATGACAAAGCGGCAGCAGAGTTAGCGTGGAGCCGGACATTGGGGTGGTTTGAGAAATATTTGCACGTCTGACAGTGCCGAACTTGCGTAGCGGACTGATTTATCGGGTGTTCCCAGGTGCTGACACATCAAGGAGATGCGCGATGCATGAGGCCGCTACGCCTACGCGTTATCCTTTACAATGCGGTGCACATTGCTTTCCAGCCAGTCGGCCAGGCCAATCACGTGCCCTTCAACTTCACGTCCGAGCGGCGTCAGTCGATACTCCACATGCGGTGGCACCACTTCATAGGCGATGCGCTCGATAAACCCATCTTCTTCCATATAGCGCAGCGTTTGCGCCAGCATGCGTTCACTGACGCCACCAATCTTGCGGCGCAATTCACTAAAACGCAGCGTTTCTTCGCGCAGCGCTAATAATACTAATACGCTCCAGCGGCTGGTAATGCGCTTGAGCACGTCACGTGAAGGGCAATTGACGTTAAGCAGCTCGCCGCGGATAAATTTATTACTCAATTTTTCAGACATTTATGCTGCCTCTTCCAAACTAACAAATCTGTAAGTACTTACTAAAAGTTAGTTTATCCCTTAGGCTGATTTCATTCCAGCTCAAACTGAAGGAGAACATCATGATTGCGATTACCGGTGCCACAGGCCAACTGGGCCGTTTGGTGATTAACGAGTTACTGAAAAAAGTGCCTGCCAGTGAAGTGATTGCGGCAGTGCGTTCACCTGAGAAAGCAGGCGATTTGAAAGCGCTGGGCGTGACGTTGCGCGCGGCGGATTACAGTAAGCCAGACACGCTGAAAAGCGCGTTCAGCGGCGTCGACAAACTGCTGCTGATCTCTTCCAGCGAAGTCGGCCAGCGTGAAGCGCAACACCAGGCGGTGATTGATGCGGCAAAAGCGGCGGGCGTGAAGTTTATCGCTTACACCAGCCTGCTGCATGCGGACACCACCACGCTGGGTCTGGGCGTTGAGCACCGTGCTACCGAAGCGATGTTAAAGGCCTCAGGCGTGCCCTATGCCCTGCTGCGAAACGGCTGGTACACCGAAAACTATGCCGCCAGCATTGCCCCGGCGCTGGCGCATCACGCCTTTATTGGCGCGGTGGGTGAAGGCCGCATCTCATCGGCCGCTCGCGTGGATTATGCCGCCGCCGCCGCTGAAGTGATCAGCCGTGACGATCAGGCTGGTAAAGTGTATGAACTCGCTGGTGATGAGAGCTATACGCTGGCCGAGTTCAGCGCCGAGATTGCTAAACAGTCTGGCGAGCAAGTGGATTACATCAACCTGCCGCCTGCTGAGTTTGAGGCAGCATTGAAAGGCGCCGGTTTGCCGGATGCGTTGGCAGAACTGCTGGCGGACTCCGATGCCGGTGCCGCACAAGGCGGGCTGTTTGATGACAGCCGAGCGCTGAGCAAACTGATTGGTCGCCCGACCACGCCTTATGCCGAGGTGATTAAAGCCACACTGGCAAAATAATGCCTGTTCAGGCCAGCCCGAGCTGGCCTGATTCCCGTCTCGTATGCCATCAAATGATCAAAGCCAAACGCGGTATTTAAGTCAAATAATGGCGATTTTCTTATTTACAGATAATTCTGTGCACTGATTTGAACCAGCATTTAAAACACTGCTTTCATTTCCTGAAATATAGCTTGTTGTAATCGCTGAAAATTCACTAAAAAGCCGGATCAATCGACAAGATTTATTACGTTCATAGATATTTCGCATTGTTGTCTCGGCTATTCAAAGCTCTATAATTTGTCCTTTGAGCAACCAGGCAATTTCAGGAGGCCGCTATTAATACTAACCAGCAACATCAAGCTTTCGGGGAACACGAAGCCCATGCTGATCTGGGGTATCAATACGATCCTCACGAATTTATCCGCGAAGGCATGGAGGATTCCGAGCCGGAACCGGAGCTGATCCAGGGTCTGCCCGCGCCAGATGCGCTCACCCCTGCCGATCGCTACCTTGAACTGTTCGAGCACGTGCAGATGTCGCGCATATTTCCGGATGGAAAAACCTTCCCGGACTGCGCGCCAAAATATGATCCGCTGGATATATTAATCCGCTATCGTCGAACTCGTCGCTCGGCCGAATTCGATCTCGAAAAATTCGTGCACGACCAATTTTATTTACCTCAGGTGAATGAAAGCTTTTATGTTTCCAATCCTGATAAATCGCTGACGGAACATATTGACGAGTTGTGGCCGGTGTTAACCAAAATGCCGCAACAGCATTTACCGCACTCATCGCTGCTGCCGCTGCCAAAACCCTATGTGGTACCCGGCGGACGCTTTGGTGAGACCTATTACTGGGACTCCTATTTCAGCATGCTCGGCCTTGCCGATGCCGGGCGTGACGATTTGCTGCGCGACATGGCAGATAACTTCGCATGGCTAATCGATAACTACGGCCACGTGCCAAACGGCAACCGGACTTATTATCTCAGCCGCTCACAGCCACCGGTGTTTGCCCTGATGGTTGAGCTGTTTGAAGAGGATGGGATTCGCGGTGCCAAGCGTTATCTCGACCAGCTGATGAAAGAGTATCAGTTCTGGATGGATGGCGCGGGCGAGCTGATGCCACATCAGGCTTATCGCCACGTGGTGCGCATGCCGGATGGCTCGCTGCTCAACCGCTACTGGGATGACCGCGACACCCCGCGTGATGAGTCGTGGATGGAAGACGTGGAAACTGCCAGCAAATCGAGCCGACCGGCTAATGAGGTGTATCGTGATTTGCGTGCCGGTGCCGCATCCGGATGGGATTACTCCTCACGCTGGTTGCGCGATCCGCAACGTCTGGCCAGCATTCGCACTACGCAGTTTATCCCTGTGGACCTGAATGCGTTTCTCTACAAGCTGGAGCTGATGATCTCCACGTTGTCGCATGCTAAAGGCGAAGAGCTGACGGCGCTGGCGTGGCAGAAGAAAGCCGACACGCGTAAGCAGGCGATTCATCGTTACCTGTGGGATGACACCGCAGGCGTGTACCGTGATTACAACTGGCGCGACGAACGCTTTGGTGCCTTCACGGCAGCGGCTGTGGTGCCGCTGTTCCTCGGCCTGGCCACGCCGGAGCAAGCGCATCTGCAGGCGGTGGCGCTGCGCCAGTTGCTGCTGACGCAGGGCGGTCTGGTGACATCGATGGTAGAGAGCGGTGAACAGTGGGATAAACCCAACGGCTGGGCACCATTACAATGGATGGCGGTAGTGGGTCTGAATCATTACGGCGAAGAGACGCTGGCGACAGAGATTGCCGTTAACTGGCTGACCACGGTGAAGAACTTCTATTCGCTGCATCACAAACTGGTGGAGAAGTATGACATCAGCGGCGATCGTGCCCGTCCGGGTGGCGGCGGTGAATATCCACTGCAGGATGGATTTGGCTGGACCAACGGTGTGACCCGCAGGCTAATGTCGATGTACGGGCATCTGCTGGCGGATTAAAACAGAAAGGGCGCATCAGCGCCCTTTCTTTTTGGTGGTCATTATCGCAGCGGCTTATTGCGCATCTGTAAGCGGCGATGCAGCCCTGGATTCGCGCGATAAATTGCGCCGCTATGCAACCTGCGCTTATTTATTTCCCTGCAAGAACGCCAGTAAGTCGTCGTTCAACTGATCCTGATGCGTCACCGCAAAACCGTGCGGGCCGTTTTCATACACTTTCAGCTCCGAGCCTTCGATCATCTCGTGTACCAGCTTACCGGTGGCTTCAAAGGGTACAATCTGGTCGTTGCTGCCGTGGATCACCAGCGTCGGCACATCCACTTTGGCGATATCGGCGCGGAAATCGTTCTCCGCAAAAGCCGTGACACAATCAATTGTGCCTTTCAGTGAGGCCAGCAACGCAATATTCAGCGTCTGCGTCATTACGCCATCTGAAATAGTCTGGCCGGCATTGGCACCATAAAACGGCGTGGCGAAGTCTTTGATAAACTGCGCACGATCTTTACGCAAGCCGTCTTTGATACCATCAAATACTGCTTTTTCAACACCTTCCGGATGTTCATCGGTTTTGCCGAAGATTGGCGTCACCGCGCCCAGTAGTACCAGCCCTTTCACTTTCGCCGTACCGTAGCGACCGATATAACGTGAGACATCACCACCGCCCATTGAGAAGCCCACCAGCGTGATGTCATCCAGTTGCAGATGCTCAATCAGCGCATGAATATCATCGGCGAAAGTATCGTAATCGTAGCCTTCCCACGGCTGCTCAGAGCGACCAAAACCGCGACGGTCAAACGCAATCGCACGATAGCCGCGTTCGGCGAGGAAATTCAGTTGGCTATCCCACATATCCGCATCCAGCGGCCAGCCGTGGCTGAACAGCACGGGCTGTCCTTTGCCCCAATCTTTGTAATACAGGTTAACGCCGTCTTTTGCTTTGAATGTGCTCATGTTTTTTGCTCCGTTTAGTGAGTGATGTTGTGTCTGCCAATCAAACTACATTCGGTTGCTGTAAAAACCTAAAGCAGAGATTTTGACAACTTGTTCAAAGATTTTTGCCCTGCAAAGCTGTCAAAAAAGCCTGAACAAGTTGGCCGATTTTTTCCACTATCAAGCGTCTGGCGGGATTCGTAAGGTGCATACATCGCACATTTACAGGAACACGATGATGAGCCAGCAAAACCCAACGACGCCACGCGGCGGTGCTTTTTCTCCCTTCGCCTACGGGCTGTTCGCCCTGATCTGGACCGCCTCGGTACTCGGTAATACCGGCAGCTTTATTCGCGACGTCGCCAGCGCCTGGTTAGTCACCGGCTTATCCGATAATCCGACCGCCGTGGCGTTGATGCAAACCGCCGCCACCCTGCCGGTGTTCCTGTTGGCACTGCCCGCGGGCGTGCTCTCTGATATCGTCGATCGCCGCCGTCTGCTGATCGTGGTGCAGATTCTGATGGCCAGCGTCAGCGGCACTCTGCTGGTGCTGTCGCACAATCACTGGCTCACCGTGGAATGGCTAATCGGCCTGACCTTTGTCGGTGGCATTGGTGCTGCGCTGTTTGGCCCGGCCTGGCAGGCGATTGTCCCTGAACTGGTGCCGCGTCATGAGCTAAAAAACGCCGTAGCGCTTAACTCGCTCGGCATCAATATTGCCCGCGCCATCGGGCCTGCCACTGGCGGTTTACTGCTGGCAAGTTTAGGCGCCATGGCGGCCTACGGTGCCGATGTGGCGAGTTATTTTTTCGTTATTGCTGCCCTGCTGTACTGGAAACGTCCGGCGAAAGCTAAAACCGAACTGAATGAGCACTTCTTTGGGGCCTTCCGCGCGGGCCTGCGCTATGTCAAAGCTAGCCGTGAACTGCACCGCGTGCTGTTCCGTGCCGCGATGTATTTCGCCTTTGCCAGTGCCATCTGGGCGCTGCTGCCGCTGGTAGCGCGCACCATGCTGCACGGTACCGCCGGTTTTTATGGTTTGCTGCTGGGCGCAGTGGGCGGCGGCGCGATTGCCGGTGCGCTGCTGTTACCGCGTCTGCGTAGCAAGCTGAGTAACGATGGTTTGATGTTGCTCTCAGCGGTGCTCAGTGCGCTGGTGATGCTGGCCCTGGCGATGAGCCCGCCGCAGTGGCTGGCGCTGCTGTTGATGCTGGTGCTCGGCATCGGCTGGATTATTGCACTGACCACCTTGAACGGCGTAGCGCAGGCGGTATTGCCGGATTGGGTGCGCGGCCGCGGTTTGGCGGTGTATCTGATGGTGTTTAACGGCACATTGGCCGGTGGCAGTCTGGCCTGGGGTCTAATCGCGCAGCAACTGGGGCTGGCCGCCACTTTGCTGATTGCCGGGGCCGGTCTGGTGATCACTGGCGTACTGCTGAAACGTCTGGCACTGCCTGCGGGTGAAGCCGATCTGCAACCCGCTGAGCATTGGGCCATGCCGGTGGTGCACGATGATGTCGATGTGCGTCATGGTCCGGTGTTGATTCAGATTCGCTACCGCGTGCCGCAGGAAGATCGCGCCGCGTTCAAAAAGGCGATTCACAAATTGGCACAGTCTCGCCGCCGTGATGGCGCCTATTCATGGGGACTCATGGAGCAAACCGACGATCCGACAGCATTGCTGGAGTGGTTTATGGTGGAGTCCTGGCAGGAGCATATGCGTCAGCACCAGCGTGTGTCGCACGCCGATGCCGAACTTCAGCAGGCCGTTCTGCAATATCATCAGGGTGAAGAAGCCCCGCAGGTCAGCCATCACATTGCGATATAACAGCCTTTACGCGGGAGAATAAATCTCCTGCAATCCTGGCAGCGTGAGCAGGTGCTCACGCCACCAGGTTGCCGCATTGCCGGTCGCGGTTTCATTCCACGCCAGATACGCCATATCGCGGCGGCATTCGCTATCCAGCTGACGCGCCACCAGCGCGCCACTCTCCAGATGCGGTCTTGCCAGATACAGCGGCAGATAACCACAGCCCAAACCATCCAGCTGCGCCTGCAGTTTCGCCGGGAAGTCATGCACGCTCAGCGTCTTCTGCTCATCCAGCACGCGTAAATCAATACCTGCACCGTGACGAGACGAGTCGTGCACTGTCACCGCGCGGTACTGACGAATCTGCTCGCGCAGCAGTGGTTCAGGTGCGGAAGCGAGAGGATGCTCCGGTGCGACAGCAAACACATAATCCAGCCAGCCGAGCGGCTGGCAGACAATCTCTTTGCGCGTGGCGGGTTCCTGCACCGCGCCAAAGACAATGTCCGCTTCGCCATAGTTAAGCGCTTCCCAGCAGCCAGCCAGCACGTCCTGGCGGAATTGCAGCTGAGTATGCGGATGCTCCTGATAAAACTGATCGATTAACGGGGTCAGAATGCGAAACGGCAGCGATGCATCGACGCTGATCACCAACTGGCTTTCCCAGCCGCTTTCGACGTAGCGCGCCTGTTGCTCTAACTCATTCACCGCGCGCAGCAGGGTGCGACCTTTTTCCAGCATCAAACGCCCGGTCGGGGTGAAGGTGGCGCGATGGCCAGAGCGATCCAACAGCGTGATCTTGAGATCGCTCTCCATCTTCTGCACGGTATAGCTCAACGCCGACGCGGTTTTAAACAAGCGCGCAGCCGCAGCGGCAAAGGTGCCGTGGCGATCCAACGCGTCCAAAATCAGCAGCGCCTCAAGGTTTAAACGCATACCCCATGCCTCCCCAAAAATTGTTGAACAACAACCCAAATTCTATCCGTTATCAATAAACGCTCTCATTTCGTATTTTTTTACTCAACGACGCAAGCACTTTCACCAGCGGAAACTCAGGAACTTACGATGAATTACTCACAACAAGCCAACCATGTGACGCTGGTGATTACCCACAGCATCCTGCCAGAACAGCAGGCCCATTATGAGCAGTGGCTCGACACCATCATGCCGCAGGCTGCGAGCTTTCCTGGCCATCTTGGCGTCAACGTGCTGCGCCCGGTGCACGGCGACAATGCTTACACCGTGCTGATTCGTTTTACCGGATTGGATGAGCTGTACGCCTGGCTGAAATCGGATCAGCGCAAAACGTTAATCCAGAACCTGCCAGCGATGCTGGCACTGCCGGAACACATTGAAGTGCGCCCCGGCGCCGCGTTCTGGTTTACCCCGACGCAAAAAGGCCAGGTCAAACCGGCGAAATGGAAACAATACTTACTGACGCTGGGGGTGATTTTTCCCTCTACCAACCTGGTGCCGTGGTTCTGGAATCAGGTGTTGCCCGCCGCGCACGGCACGCTGTGGGGCCACTTACTGAATGATGCCAGCGTGGTGGCACTGGTGGTGTTCTTGTGGATGCCGATCGTTACCCGTGTTTTAAAACAGTGGCTTATTGGCCGCAACGCGTAATCTAACTGGAGAAGAGATGATGACAACGGCCTCACTGATTTTTACCAACGGCAAATTCCATACCGTGGATCGCGCCAACCCGCTCGCCACTGCGGTGGCGATCAAAGACGGCAAGTTTCTCGCGGTAGGCAGCGAAGCGGAAGTGATGCGCTTTGCTGGTAACGACACGCAGATTATTGATGCCAAAGGCCACACCGGTATTCCTGGCCTTAACGACTCACACCTGCACCTGATTCGCGGTGGCCTTAACTACAACCTTGAACTGCGCTGGGAAGGCGTACCGTCACTGGCAGATGCGCTGCGTATGCTGCGTGAACAGGCGCTGCGCACCCCTTCACCGCAGTGGGTGCGCGTCGTCGGCGGCTGGAGTGAATTCCAGTTTGCTGAACGCCGCATGCCGACGCTGGATGAGATCAATGCCGCCGCGCCGGATACGCCAGTGTTCATCCTGCACCTGTATGACCGTGCCCTGCTGAACCGCGCTGCGCTGCGCGTGGTCGGTTACACCAAAGACACGCCGAACCCACCGGGCGGTGAAATCCAGCGTGACAGCAACGGTAACCCGACCGGCATGCTGATTGCGCGCCCTAACGCCATGCTGCTGTACGCCACGCTGGCGAAAGGACCGAAGCTGCCGCTGGAACAGCAGGTTAACTCCACACGTCAGTTTATGCGTGAGCTGAACCGCCTCGGCCTGACCAGCGCCATTGATGCGGGTGGCGGCTTCCAGAACTATCCCGATGATTACGATGTGATTTCGGAACTGCACGCCAAAAAGCAGCTGACGGTGCGCATTGCCTACAACCTGTTTACCCAGCGCCCCGGCCATGAACTGGAAGATTTCGAGAAGTGGACCGACATGCTGAAGCCGGGCCAGGGCACCAATTTCCTGCGTCATAATGGAGCGGGCGAGATGCTGGTGTTCTCGGCGGCCGATTTCGAAGACTTCCTCGAACCGCGCCCCGACCTGGCCCCCGGCATGGAAGATGAGCTGGAGCGCGTGGTGCGCCATCTGGTTGAGCATCGCTGGCCGTTCCGTCTGCATGCCACCTACAACGAATCGATCAGCCGCATGCTGGACGTGTTTGAAAAAGTAAACCGCGATATTCCGTTTAACGGCCTGCACTGGTTCTTTGACCACGCCGAGACCATCACCGAAGCCAACATTGAGCGCGTTAAAGCGCTGGGTGGCGGGCTGGCCGTGCAGCATCGTATGGCGTTCCAGGGGGAGTACTTCGTCGATCGCTACGGTAAAGAAGCCGCCAAACAGACGCCGCCGGTGGCGCGCATGCTGGATGCGGGCGTGCCGGTTGGTTTGGGCACCGATGCCACGCGCGTCGCCAGCTATAACCCATGGACCGCGCTCTACTGGCTGGTTTCTGGCCGCACCGTCGGCGGCATGCAGTTGTACGATGACAATGCGCGTATTGCCCGCGAAACCGCGCTGATGCTGTGGACCAAAGGCAGCGCCTGGTTCTCCAGCGAGCAAAACGCCAAAGGGGAAATCAAAGTGGGTCAGTTAGCGGATCTGGTGCTGCTGTCGAAAGATTTCTTCAGCGTGCCGGAAGAGGAGATTAAAGGAATTGAATCGGTATTGACGCTGGTCGATGGCGAAGTGGTGTATGCCGCAGGCGGCTTCACGCCGCTGTCACCGCCACCGGTGCCAGTGTTGCCAGAGTGGTCTCCGGTGGTCACCGTGCCGGGCCACTACCGTAGCGCGCCACCGCAAGCCAGTGGTCGTGCGGCGATGATGCCGAAAGTGCACCAGTGCAGCGGCCCTTGTGGGGTACACAGCCACTCACACGATGTGGCACGCCAGTCTTCGGTGCCGGTGTCGGATAACCATGCCTTCTGGGGTGCGCTGGGCTGTTCGTGCTTCGCGTTTTGAGTTAAAGGCGGTTTATGGCCCTCTCCTGGTGAGAGGGCTTTGCTGCAAATGGGGGCACAGACTTTGGCGGTGGCGCGGGTCTATTTCCGCAACCGCAAAAGATTACCCCGCCAGGCCAAACCCTTGCTTGCCGTTCTTCTTAATCTGGTACATCGCTTCATCGGCACGCGTCAGCGCCTCATCAAAACTAAAGTGCGGCTGCACCGTCGCCACGCCAATGGAAGCACCAATCTGCGCATGGCCGTTATCGACATCGAACGGCGTCAGTGCGGCATCCAGCACCGCCTGCATCATGATGCGCACTTTGGGGAAATCAATCAGGAACGGCATCAGCAGCACAAACTCATCACCACCTAAACGGCCCACCACCACGTTTGGCGGCACCTGGTCAAGAATGCGCTGGCTGAGCTGAATCAACACTTCATCGCCACTGCGATGGCCGAGCGTGTCGTTAACATGCTTAAAGTTATCGAGATCGATAAATGCCACGCACAGCGGCCCCTGCGCTTTCATTTTAGCGAAATGCGTTTGCAGCGCGTGGCGGTTGGTCAGACCGGTTAGCGGATCGTGATGCGCCAATGAAGAGAGCTGCGCTTCATACTGCTTCTCTTTGGTCATATCGATGTGCGTGCCGGTGACTTTAAGCGGATTGCCTTCTTCGTCCCACTCGGTCACACGCCCACGATCCAGCACCCAGGTAATTTTATCGTTCTTACCCAGCATGCGATGCAGCGCCTCATAGTAAGGCGCGCGCCCTTCGATGTGATCGTAAAACGCCTTGAGCACTTCATCGGCGTCATCGGGGTGCAGGCGTTCGCGCCAGACTTCAAACTGCGCTTTGGTCTCTTTCGGCTGGAAACCCAGCATCGAACCCCAGCGTCGATTGAAAATCACCAGCTTGCCGCTGGGAATATCCAGCTGCCACAAACATAAACCGGTTCCGTCCAGCGCCGCACTCAGCTTGTTTCGCGCGTCATGCGCTATGCGCTTTAAGCGCGCATTATGCTTTTTCAGGTTCTGAATCTGCTGACGCAGCGCTTCTTCGGACATGATGGCTGACGGAGAGGAAATAAGGGTTATTCTGCCTGCCAGGAAGTTTCTGATAAATAAAACAAATGAAAAGCCGATCAGTAGCGGAAAATTGCATCAAGCTCAGAGGGAACGGCGAAGCATTGAGGTTATTTCAGCTAACAAAACTTTCTTTATTCCTGCAAGGCAGTAGAAAACGCGCCTGGGAAAAGGCGTACCTCTTCTTTCCGTTCTCGTTGCGCTAGCACCCGAACTAAATTTAGGCCGCGTAAATCCGCCACACCGCCTGCTTTTCCGAAGAAATTGTGTTCTGTGACGCGGATCAAGAGATATTCGTTAGTCGATGCTGTGATCATGTTTACTAGAATGGTAGTTTAACAGTTATCGCAGCAACACGATGACGGTGGATGAGATTATGCAACTGACAATGCGTTGGTTTGGTCCCAAAGAAGATAAAGTTTCGCTGGAATATATTCGCCAGGTGCCGGGTGTGCGTGGCGTAGTCGGCGCGCTGTATGACGTGCCGGTCGGGGAAACCTGGCCGAAAGATAAGATTAAAGCACTGGTTGATCAGGTACATGCCGCCGGTCTGACGGTGGAAGTGATCGAGAGCGTCAACATTCATGACGACATCAAGATCGGCCTGCCGAGCCGCGATCAATATATTGAGAACTACAAGCAGAGCATTCGTCACCTCGCTGAAGTCGGCGTGAAAGTGATCTGCTACAACTTCATGCCGGTATTTGACTGGATGAAGACCGACATGAACTACGTGCTGCCAGACGGCTCACTCACCATGGCGTTCGAGAAGAAAGGCATCGATAAGAGCCTCGACGAAGTGGTGCAGGAAGTGTTGGGTAACTCAAACGGTTTCGCGTTGCCAGGCTGGGAGCCAGAGCGTCTGGCGAAAGTGCAGGATCTGTTTGCGCAATACAAAGACGTTGACGACAACAAGCTGCGTGAAAACCTCGCTTACTTCCTGAAAGCGGTGATCCCGGTATGTGAAGAAGTGGGCGTGAAGATGGCGATCCATCCTGACGATCCACCGTACTCGATCTTCGGTCTGCCACGCATTGTGAAGAATCGCGAAGACCTCGACTGGATCTGTAACGTGGTGGATTCAGAGGCTAACGGCATCACGCTGTGTACCGGATCGATTGCGGAGGATCCGCAGAATGATGTGTACGGTATTCTGGCCGAGTTCTCACGCCGCAAACGTATTCCATTTGCGCACGTACGTAACATCAAGATTATTCAGGACAAAGATTTCTACGAGTGCGCACATCCTACTGAGTATGGCTCGCTGGATATGTACAAGGTGCTGCAATCGATGCACGACAACGGCTTCGATGGCTACATTCGTTCCGATCATGGCCGCTTTATCTGGGGCGAAACCGGACGTCCGGGCTACGGTTTGTATGACCGCGCACTCGGCACCACTTACCTGATGGGTCTGTGGGAAGCGCTGGAAAAGCGCTAATTCACCCTGCCCTCCAGGCCGCTGATAACAGCGGCCTTTTTTATTGCCGTCAGTCTTCCCAGCACGTTAACGAGAAACCTCATCCCAACCCTTAAACAGCAAGCTGGCATTCACGCCGCCGAAGCCAAAGCCGTTCGACAGCACATGCTGCATCACCATCGGCAGAGGTTTCAATGCCACCAGATTCAGCCCGGCAGCGGCTTCATCGGGATTTAGCAGATTGAGCGTGGGCGGTGCGATTTGATCGCGCAGTGCCAGGATCGAGAAGATCGCCTCCACGCCGCCCGCGGCACCCAGCAGATGCCCGGTGGCGGATTTCGTCGAGGTGATTGCCACATTGCTGTCCGCAAACAGCGTGCGAATGGCCGCCAGCTCGCCTTTATCGCCCACCGGCGTGGAGGTGGCATGAGCGTTGATATGCTGCACCTCGGCTGGGGTGATGCCCGCCTGCGCCAGCGCAGTCTCCATCGCACGGCGAGCGCCCTCACCGGTTTCCGGTCCGGCGGTGAGATGGTAGGCATCGGCACTGGTGCCATAGCCGACCAGCTCCGCCAGCGGTGTCGCACCGCGTGCCTGTGCATGTTCCAGAGATTCAATCACCAGCAAACCCGCGCCCTCACCCATTACAAAGCCATCGCGGTCACGATCAAACGGACGAGATGCCTGTTCAGGATGATCGTTAAATCCGCCTGACATCGCTTTCGCAGCCGCAAAGCCCGCCAGACTGACGCGATGGATCGCCGCCTCGGTGCCGCCGCACAGCGCGATGTCTGCCTCGCCGCTGCGGATCAATCGTGCCGCATCGCCAATCGCCTGCGCACCCGCCGCGCACGCCGTGACAGGGGCGCCAATCGGGCCGCGAAAACCGTGGGCAATCGACACATGTCCCGCCGCCAGATTGGCAAGGAAGGAGGGAATGGTAAACGGCGATAAGCGGCGCGGGCCACGATTGGCGGTGGTTTCAACCGCGTTGGCAATCTCGTTGAAACCACCAATGCCAGTGGCGATCACCGTCGCGGTGCGCTGGCGATCCGCCTCATCCTGTGGGAACCAGCTAGCTTGCGTCAGCGCTTCATGCGCCGCCACCAGCGCAAACTCAATAAAGCGATCCATTTTCTTGCGATCTTTTGGCGCGATCACGCACTCGGGATCGAAGCCATGCTGTGGATCTTGTTCCAGCGTGGGCACTTGACCCGCCACTTTGCAGCTGATGTCCTGCACCATCTCGTCCGGTAAGGCGCTGATGCCGGATTTCCCTGCCAGCAGTGATTGCCACACCGCTTCTGTACCGCAGCCGAGCGGGGAAACCATCCCCATACCAGTAATCACAATACGTTTCATCGATAACTCCTTAAGCTGCGGGCTTTTTCATCAAAGGCACCAGCAGCGCAGCGATACAAAATCCGACCATGATCAGCCAGAATGCGTCCGAAAAAGCCTGCGTGCGCGCCTCGCGCAGGGTGAGTGAAGCCAGCGATTGCAGCGCCGCCGTGTGCGCCGCATCCAGGCTTAATCCGTTAAACATCAGGGCTGCGGTGCGCGATTGCAGATAGTCGCCGAGCGACAAACTGGCGCTGTTGAGGTGATCGGCCAGGCGGCTGAAGTGCAGATTGGTGCGGTCATTCAGCACGGTGCCGCACAGCGCAATGCCGATAGCGCCACCGAGATTACGCATCAGATTAAACAGTCCTGAGGCTAATTTTAGTCGCGCGGGTGGCAAGCTGCCGAGCGTCAGCGTCACGGTGGGCGCCACCGCAAACTGCTGCGCCATGCCGCGAAACGCCTGCGGAAACAGCAGCTCTTTTGCGCCCCAGTCATGGGTAATCGGCACAAAGAAAAACATCGATACACCAAAACTCATCAGGCCAAACGCCAGCAAAATGCGCAGATCGACGCGGTTCGCCAGCCAGGCATAAAGCGGGATCGACAGGATCTGAAAAATGCCGGTGGAGAAGATCGCTAGCCCGATCTCCAGCGCACTAAAGCCGCGCACCTGGCTGAGAAACAGCGGCGTGAGATAGATGGTGGCGAAGATCCCCACGCCAGCCATAAACGAGAAATAACAGCCGAGGCTAAAGCCTGGATCTTTTAACGCGCGCAGATCCATGATCGGCTTGGCGTGGTTTAGCGTGCGGAAGATAAACAGCACGCCACACAGCAATGCGATCCAGCCTGTGGTGGTGATGGTGCTATCGTCAAACCAACCCCAGCGCGGCCCCTCTTCCAGGGTGTACTCCAGACAGCCCAGTGATAGCGCCAGCAAGACAATGCTGAAGTAATCTGCACCGCGCAGTAACTCGGGATTCGGCGAGTCGATCCTGACCAGCAGCGGCACCGCGATGGCGATGTAAATACCGGGAATGATGTTGATGTAAAACAGCCAGTGCCAGCTGAAGTTATCGGTGATCCAACCGCCTACCGTGGGCCCTAGCGTCGGCGCTAATGAAGCCAGCGCACCCACGGTGGCGGCCGCAATCACCCGCTGCTTACCCTGGAAAAAGGCAAAGGCGGTAGTGAACACCAGCGGAATCATCGAGCCGCCCGCCAATCCCTGCAAGGCGCGAAAGGCGATCATGCTCTGAATATTCCACGCCCAGCCACACAGCAAACTCATTACCGTAAATCCGCAGGCGGAGACGGCAAACAGCCAGCGTGTGGACATCACGCTCGCCAGCCAACCGGAAAGCGGGATGATGATGATTTCCGCGATCAGGTAGCTGGTTTGCACCCACACGGTTTCGTCGTCACCCGCCGAGAGCCCCCCGCCGATATCCCGCAATGAGGCGGAGACAATCTGGATATCCAGCAAGGCGATAAACATGCCGATGCACATGGTGGCAAAGGCGAACACCTTCTTGCTGACCGGCATCTCCGCCGGTGCCATCAGCGGTGCAGCCACGCTGCTCATCGCGCGCTTCTCTCATCCACCGTCACCGTGACGGAAAGACCAGGGCGTAACAGACCCAGCACCGCCGCGTCGCCGTCCAGCACAATGCGCACCGGCACGCGCTGGACGATTTTGGTGAAGTTGCCAGTGGCGTTTTCTGCCGGAAGAATGCTGAAGCGTGAACCGGTGGCTGGCGACAGGCTGCCAACATGGCCATTAAAGGTGCGACCGGGTAACACGTCCGCGACGATGCGAGCCACCTGCCCCGGCTTCATATTGGCTAGCTGGCTCTCTTTGAAGTTGGCATCGATCCACAGCCCTTGAACAGGCACCAGCGACAGTAGCTGCGTGCCGCTGCTGACATAAGAACCTGACCAGGCGCGACGATTGCCCACCACACCATCAAAGGGGCGCGGATTTCAGTGTATTCAAGATTGAGCTTCGCCATCGCCAGCCCCGCTTGAGCCTGAGTTAAGGCGGCTTTGGCCTGCTGCTCACGGGCATCCAGCACCTGCAACTGGCGCTCGGCAACGGTTTTGTCGGCGCGGGTTTTGCTCTCTTCCGCCATCGCCTGATGGTAATCGGCCTGAGCATGATCGCGGATCTGCTGTGAGACCGCGGAGCTACTGGCCAGCGCACTGTAGCGGCGCTGATCGGAGGTGGTTTTCAGTGTTACCGCCTGCGCTGCCAGCAGAGAGGCGTGCGTGCCCGCAATAGTGGCAAGTTGCAGCTGGCGCGTGGCAGCGATATCGCTTAACGCGGCTTGCTGTGCTGCCACTTCACCCGTTGCCTGATCCACCGCCGCCAGATAATCACGGTTATCCAACTGCACCAGCAGATCGCCTTTTTTCACCTGTGCGTTGTCCTGCACCGCCAGCGTGTGAATGTAACCGGAGACTTTGGCGGAGATGGCGCTGATATCTGCCCCGACATAGGCATCATCGGTTGAAGGCATAAAGCGCGCGGTGTGCCACCAATAGTAGCCGTAACCTGCCGCCGCTAAACCGCCGATTGCCACTGCCAGCAGCAGAGCGGATTTTTTACGCGAGCGGGTCATGGCTTTTTCTCTGTAAGAGGCGGAGAGAATTTCAGCGTGCTGTCACCCGCGCGTTTTTTCTGCAAATAATCATGGCGATAGTGCATGATCGGCGCCGCTGCCGGGCCGGGCACCATTTGGTATTTATCGCTGGTGAGCGGTTGGCCGTTTTCGCTATCGACCAGCTGCGGTTTCACTGGACGCTGGGTGGCGGTTTCCACCAGCTGCATCTGCCTTCCTTCCGGCGAGAAGTGGGTGCTGCCCCACTCGGCCAGCGCCAGGATAACGCCACGCAAATCACGTCCGGCGGGCGTAAGGTGATATTCGAAGCGCATCGGCGTGGTGCTGTAACACACCTTTTCCAGCAAACCATCTTCCACCAGCTCTTTCAGGCGGCGCGACAGGATGTTCGGCGCCACGCCGCTGTTTTTCTGGAATTCATCAAAACGGGTAAAACCGGCCAGCGCATCGCGCATGATTAGCATGCTCCAGCCATCGCCGACACGGCCAAGGCTGCGCGCAATCGGGCAGGCCATTTGATAAAGCGGTTCGTTTTTCATGGTGGGTATTCCGCAAAGGATCTTATGCGGCATACTGTTGCAGAGTGACTATCATTTTGCAAGTGACTTGCATAATGATAGCAAGGAGTGTTCATTGTGAAGCGCAATGAATTGCGCCGCTACCCAACCCGTGCAGGCCCTGTAGCAGCACGATTTATCGCGCAAATTTGCCAAAAAAACGGCAGCCACACTGGGCTGCCGTTTCATCACAACTTAGCCATCTCTAGGTGCGCACGCGCAGCGCCGCCTCAATCTTGTCGGCGATCTTAGTGACCACATAAGCAATCACCATGTAGAACACCACCGCAATCAGGAAGGCTTCGAGGTAGTAGAAATTCAGCGCCGCCGTCAACTGCGCCTGGGCAAAGATATCCACCACTTCAATCGCAAACGCCAGCGACAGGGCTTTCATGATCACCATAAACGCATTCGCCAGATCGGGGATCGCCGCCACGATAATCTGCGGGAACATCACCCGACGGAACAGCTGTCCACCGCTGTAGCCGAGTGATAAGGCTGCATCGGATTGTCCACTGTCGAACGAGTTCAGCGCGCCTTTCCACACTTCGGCCTGGAATGCCGCGACACAGGCACTCAGTGCCACAATGATGATCACCCAGTTCGGCAGTGAATGGGCATTCACCTCGACGCCAAACAGCGTGGCAACAAAGTGCAGCGCCGGTGGCAAGCCGTAATAGGCGAGGAAAATCACCACCACCATCGGCACGCCTTTGAAGGCGATTTTGTAGGTGATCACCAGCTGGCGCAGCACGGGAATGCGGCGATGTTCGATAAAGGCAAACAACCCGCCCAACAGCGTCGAACAGATAAACACCGTCACCGCCATCAGCAGCGTCACCGGTACCGCATCGAGAATGCTCCAGAAGTCCGGCAGCAAAACCTCAGCATCAAACATGGTTTGTCTCCCCGACTCAGACGCTGGTGGTGAACTTCACGCGCGGTGCAGACTTGGAGCTGTACTTCGCATGACGTTGTTCAAAGAAGCGGATAACCAGCCACGCCACACCGCACAGCAGTGAATAGAGCACGGCCAACACCAGATAGGTGCCGAACTGATACTGGTTGTAATCGCGTTCCATAATCAGGTGCGCGGTCGCCATCACATCTGCTGCACCGATGTACATCACCAGCGCCACGTTGTGAATCAGATAGATAATCGCATTGCCGTAACCCGGCAGCGCAAAGTGCACCGCTTGCGGGCCAATCACCCGCAGCATTTTCTGGCGGAAGCTGTAGCCAAGGCTGTCGGTGGCATCATGCTGACCCCGTTCCACTGCAAGGTATGCCGGGCGCATCACTTCCGACAGATATCCGCCGTGATACAGGCTCAGGCCGATCATCGCCGCCACATTGGCGGTAAAGAAGTCACCAAAGCCAAAATTATCGGTGATCAGCGGCATGCCGTAGAAGGCCACAAACAGCTGCAGCACCACGGGCACGCTGCGCGCATAGGAAACATAGAGATCGGCCAGCTGGCTGATCACGGGAATACGGCGCACGCGAAAAACGGTGGCGATCAGCGCCAGAAAGAACCCGGCAATCATCGCGACAAACATGATGCCGAGCGTCAGTGGCAGCGCCGACAGCAGTTCTGGAATCATGGAGGATAGATTCACGGTGAAACACTCCTGCTAAAAAGGACAGCATGCGCCCGGCTCAGCACCGGGCGCAGTGAATCTATTACTTCATGTACTTAGTGACTTCTTCGCCAAACCACTTCTGCGCCAGCTTATCCAGCGTGCCGTCGTCTTTCAGTTCTTTCAGCGCTTTGTTCACGTCATCGTTCAGGGCCTGGTTTTCGGCAGAGCGGTGGATCAGCACATAGGTATTGTTGATCACCACTGGCTCACTGGCTTTGATCGCCAGTTTCTGGTTGTCGATCACCGTCTGCTCACCGAGGTTTGAAGGCAGGATCAGCGCATCGTATTTACCGTTCTGCACTTCTTTCAGGCGATCCGGGTAAGGCACACCGGCGCTGGACGCTTTGATGGTGATTTTGTCGTTCGGGTTGTCCTGCTGCCACTGGGTGACGAACTTATACACGCCGCCGCCTGCGGTCACTGGCACGATGTTCTTGCCGACCAGATCTTTCATGCCGTTGATATTGCTATCGCTGCGGCTGTAAATCTTCATCAGGCTGGCACCGATCGGTGCATCCGGGATCAGGAACTGTTTGCTGCGCGCTGGCGCTTTGTAGTAACCGCCAGTCGCCATGTCGTATTTGCCGGTCACCAGGCCGGTTTCCTGCGCGATATCCGCCGCGCCTTCCATCACGAATTTGTACTGTGGCAGTTTGGCGTTGATGGCTTTCAGCACGTCCGGCTCGTAACCCTCAGGCTCGTGACCGATCGCGCCCCATGACAGCGGTTTGGATTCCGCAGCGGTGGCGATTTTGATGGTGCGTACCGCGTCAGCAAAGCTGTTACTGCTGATCAGAGCCAGGGCGATGATACCAGGCGCGGCCAGGCGACGTAATGTGGTTTTGATTGCAGGCATGTCTTTGATTCCTTAAATTATTAGAATGCTCGTTCTGAACTGAGGAACTGTGCAAGGCGCGGCAGGGTTGGGTTATCAAACATCTCTGTCGGACTGCCCTGCGCGGCCACGACACCCTGATCCATAAACACGATGCGATTCGAAATGCTCTTCGCGAACTGCATCTCATGCGTCACCAGCAGCGAGGTAATGCCGGATGACGCCACGTCTTTAATCACTTTCAGCACTTCACCCACCAGCTCAGGATCGAGCGATGAGGTCGGTTCATCAAACAGCATCACATCCGGACGCACCGCCAAAGCACGGGCGATACCGGTACGCTGTAACTGGCCGCCAGACAGCTGCGACGGATAGTGATCGAGCTTGGCACCCAGACCCACACGCTCCAGCTCCTGCACGGCGATGTCGCGCGCTTGCTGTTTGGTTTTACGCTGGATGACGATCAGCGGATCCATCACGTTTTCCAGCACCGTCATGTTTTTGAACACGTTAAATTGCTGGAACACCATGGCGGTGCGCAGACGGATCGCCTGGATCGCCGCTTTATCCGGTGACTGATAATCCATGCGGATCTGATCCAGTTGAATGGTCCCGGCTGACGGCTTCGCCAGATAGTTAATGCAGCGCAGCAGCGTGGTTTTACCGGTGCCGCTTGGCCCGATGATCGACACCACATCGCCGCGTTTTACCGACAGATCAACCCCTTTCAGGATCGGATTGCTGCCGTAAGCGAGCGTAATATTGTTGAGTTCTAACATCCGGTGCAGCCCTTATTTGTTCAGGTCAGCATGGCCGAGCACATGCATCAGACGGTTGGCCCAGCCGAAAATGGCGATGGCGTGGATCAGATCGATAATCTCCTGATCGTTCATGCCGACGGCACGCAGTGCCGCCACATCTTCCGGCGTGGCCTCAGAAGGCGTAACCGATAAACGGCGGGCAAAGCGGTAGATCGCCGCATCGCGTTCACCTAATACATCCGCTCTATCAAAATAGATGGCACTGACCACGGCGTCACTGTCGGCCAGCTGCGCATGACGCCGCGCGTGCACTACCGCACAGTAGCGGCAACCGTTGACGATCGAAGCACCTAATGCGCCCAGCTCACGATCCGCACGATCGAGGCCACCTTCGACATACATAATGGCGTTGAACAGCCCGGTACGTGCGGTGTAGCTCTCGGGATCGTGCACCAGCGTGCGCACGTATTCTGAGATCTTCTTGTTGGACGGCGTGACTTTCATCGCATCTAGCTGCGCCGGTGTCGCCTGTTCAACATCCACTGGCGTGATATACGGATGCCAGTGCAGCGGCTTGAGATTTACCGACGGAATCATGCGGACCTCATCAAACGTAAGCCAGCCGCCACGCGCGTCTGGAAGTTAACAAAGGCGATCAGCTCAGAGAGCGCAACAATTTGCGGGTTGCTCAAACCGGCCTGCTCCAGCAAGCGAATATGCTGTTCGGTAGCCTGAATGGGCTGCTGCGTCACCATGTCAGCATGGCGCGCAATCGTGGCCAGTGGTTCTTCCGACACAGCACAACCCGAGGCCAGCGCCAGCAAGGCTTCAGACGGATTTAACGCCGCCAGCTGCGCCTGGTAATCACGTTGCAGCGGCGCATCGTAGTTCAACACCGCCATACGCTGCGCCAGTGCCAGACGCAGATCCGCAGGTAAACCCTGATCCTCTTCCGGCGCGAGTACTGACACACGGCACGCTTCCGCGCCCTCAACAAATTCGGGACGCAGGCGGCGCGTCTGATACAACGCCTCTTCTGGTGTTAATCCGGCTGCTTGATCAATAGCGTCGCTCACAACGCGTTCTCCTGTTTTAGTAACGGGGTTGAATCCACCCATTCATCGCCCTGTAATTCAGGGGTGTCAAAAGCTTGTAAGTTGGCGTAGTGCTGCTCGACGTCCTCGGCAAACAGCGAGGCGGTAATACCGCGCACCAGGCGATCGGCACCGGCGCTTACCGCAGGAATGTCGCCGGAGACTTTGCCGTGCGTCAGCATGGCGGCATCGTTGAAGCAGTGGATGTGTGCCAGCATCGGGCAGGCATCAGGCGTCAGTTCGCGGAACTCGAATGAAGGGCCGAGATCCGGCGCTTCCAGCAGGCTGTGGCGCGGATTGCCCATCTCAGGTTGATAGCGACCGTCAGACCAGCTGCGAATATGCGGCGCAATGGCAGCAAACTCCGGGCGGCCGTGGAAATCGTTGGTGAAGCCGGTGGCGGCGATCAAAAAGTCGTAGTGCAGTGCGCCCTGGGTGGTTTCAATCAGCAGGCCGTTTTCTTCCTGTTTAACGGCGTTAATGCCGCAATCGAGGAAGAAGCGCGCGTTCTCATGACGGGATACGCGCAGGGTGGAAGAGCGCGGCGGTGGCGTTTGCGTCGCGGCGGTGTAATCGACAAATTTCCATTTCCACACATCCGGCAACTGATGCATGCCGTGCACCACGCCCTGGCTGCCAATGCCGGTCATCTTGTTGATGCGTGGCATTTCTTTGCGGCGAATCAGCAGATCGACGGCAGCAGCGCCCTGTTCCAGCGCGGTGGCCGCGTTATCCATCGACGAGGCGCCTGCACCAATCACCGCAATGCGCTTGCCTTTTAAGGCCGTGAAATCGATGTCATCAGCGGAGTGTGCCCAGAACTGGCGATCAATGCCCCGCAGGAAATCCGGCACGGCGAAGCCACCGAGGCCTGAACGTCCGGTGGCGAGCACCAAACGGCGCGTGTAAACACGCTCGGTTTCAGCACCCTCCAGATCCAGCGCAATCAAATCCCCGGCCTGTGCAATGCTGGTGACGCGCACGTTGTTGTGCACCGGCAGATTTAGCACTTTGCGATACCAAATCAGGTAATCCATCCACTGCGCTTTAGGGATTTTGTCCAGCTCCTGCCACGCCTCCTTGCCCCACTGCGCCGTGAACCAGGCGCGGAAGGTCAGTTGCGCGAGGCCGAGAGCCGGGCCGTGCAGCGTTTTTGGTGAGCGCAGGGTTTCCATACGCGCAAAAGTGATCCACGGCCCCTCCAGCCCAGCGGGTGCGGCGTCATAAGCCACCACATTGCTGATGCCGGTGAACTGTAATTTGGCGAGTGCCGCCAAACCGCACATACCCGCACCAATCACCACTACATCACGGACCGGTGCACTCTGAAAGGTGCGTTCCGGTACCCATGATTTGGCGGGCAGTTCCAGAAATTCCAGATCCTGCTGAAGCTGAGCTTCTAATGCAGCAAGACCTTTGGCGGCATACGTCATAGAGAGATTTCCCCGGTGTCAGCGATCGCGTTGAGAGCGAGCGAAAACGGTTAAAACGCGCCGATGACCCTGCCTTTTTAATTATCTATATAACGCATAATAGGCAGCCAACAATCATCAATACGCATAATAAAAACTAAGTTTTCGCATAATCCTCTTGCCCTAAATGTGAGTCAAGATTTTCGCTCAGGATTTGACCAATGGATTTCTTATATCTTATGCCGAAAAAGTTATAAGCGTTGAAAATGAAGGGATTCATCGCGCCTGATAAGTCAGGAAGCCGCGGTACTTTATCCTGCCGCTGTAGTGTAATAGGGCTATTGCGTGCCTAATGCATTCGGTTCAGATGCGTAGCGATGCGCTTCATCTCTAATTGAAGCGCTAATGCAGTTGGATGAACTCAATTGCCCCGCTATGACTCCTGGTTTATCACTCGCATGATGCGCGGATGTTCACTGGCAGGCAGACGTTCAAACCCTGGCAGCAGCTGAGTAGCGGCGTCTGCCAGCGCTTCCACCAGTGCCTGGGCGGCGCTGGAAATCTGCCGGCCTTGCGGCGTGATCACGCCAAAGAAGTAAGGGATGTCTTCCTGAATCGGACGAATCGCCACACCGGCCAGCGGCATGCCCCAGCCGGTGACCGGTTCGAGGATCGCCACGCCCAATCCGGCACGCACGCAGCCCAGAATATTTGCCGATGAGTTGGTTTCAATAGTTTCCAGCAGCGGCGCTTTGACTTTCTTCAGCGCCTTTTCGTAACGACTACGCAGGCGTTGCGGACTCCACGGTGCAATCAAACGGCGGCCAGCAAGCTGGCTCAGCGAAAGCGCACTGTGTGCCGCCAGTTCATCCTCTTCCGGTAGCGCAATTACGCACTGTGATTGCCCAATCCAGTGCAACTCCACCGCATGATGCTCCAGCGGCAAGCTGCACAAACCGATGTCTGCTTCAGCGGTAATCACCGCATGTGCCGTCTGTACGGCGGACTCACTGATGATTTGCACTTTGTTCTGTAAATTGAGTGCGGCCAGTGCCTGCGGCAATAACCCGGCGGCCAGCGCGGGCGTGGCGGCAATACTGAGTGGGCGATGCTGCTGATGGGCGATCTCTTGTGCACGGAGTCGGATCTGTTGCAGCGACAGCAGTGCTTTCTGCACATACTGATGCAGCTGCAGTGCTTCTTCCGAGGGGTGAATACGCGGGCCGTTGCGGATAAACAGCGGATAACCCAGCGACTGCTCCAGCTCCTGAATCAGGCGGGAAACGGCGGGCTGCGAGCGGTTTAGTGCTTTGGCGGCCGCCGTCACGCTGCCGGCTGAAATTACCGCCGAGAAGGCTTCCAGCTGACGCAGATCGAGGTCGTTTAATGGAGTCATCGCGTGGTTACTTCCCTAAGTCATTGATCGTTCCCGACAATCACGCGGGAAAAAATCCATCATAGAGAGAGTTACGCGAATTAGCCACTCAATGAATACTGCCAACGATGCCCATTAAAAATGAGTGAGGCCAAGGTGTCGAATGAGAAGTATATGCAATGTCTTTACGAGTAATCACAATTTTAGCACAGCCTATTGGAGTCGGAGTTTAGCAAGCAGTGGATTAACAAGCTGTAGGGCATACATTACATAAATAGCGGGTGATAATGACATATACAATCTCATCCACTGACATATTTAAAATACAATAAAAAATACAATCAAAAAGTCATTACAGATTCAACTACTCGTTATTACTCCAGTGAAATAACAAGTTTGCACATTTTTTAGTTTCAATTTCTCCTGACTTACCTTAACCACCAGGAATAATATGAAAGTCTCATATGTATTCATTTTGTTATTTCTTTCACTCATTTCTCTAAGTGCGAAGGCAGTGATCAGTATTACTCGCGCTGAAATTCCTGCGGGTTCCTCCAGAATTGAAATAAGCTACAGCGCTTCCGGTGGAAATGCCACTTCACACATTGGATGTGGCGTTAGGTATTGTGGATTCGGCATTTGGGTAGTGAACAGCTCGGGAGCAACTGCAACAACACGCTATGCGCTACATAGTGGCAGCGGCGGAATGCCCGCTACAGATACCTGGTCAAATGCCAACATTACTTTTTTACGCAATTACCCCGCTAGCGCCTCTTTTACCGCAAGTTTACCTTTAGGTTCCCCACCCTATTCGATTTGTGTGGGTGGCGGAACAAATGCTTTAGGCGCTAATTATCGAAACCAACCTGGCACTTCATGCCGCACAGTTTCTCTCCCCCCGGTTCCTACCAGTTGCTCATTCTCTGGATCTCCTAACATCAATCATGGCTCACTGCAGGCTGACAAAGTGAACGGAAAGCAGGATAGCGTTTCTATCAATGTATACTGTAATCGCGCCACCTCAGCCACTATCGGCAGCCTGGGCGGTACCATAAACCTGGGTGGCGGAGTGACTTCAACACTCACTTTTGATGGGCGCAGCTCAGGTTCTATTTATCTGTCCAGCGGCAACTCTACCCATACAGTATCCTCAACATTAAGGGCAACAAATCCCACGCCCGGTGATAAGAGCGGCAGCGGCACCATTGTGATCAACCTACCCTGAGCCGTCAGTAAAGAGACCGCATCTAATCAGCTCCTGTCCTCACGGCCCGGCAATTGCCGGGTTTTTTATCGCTAAACTTGCATAGAAAACGATTGCGCCCGAAACTATTCTCTCCCTAATCCTGATTCACATGGAAGAGAAAGGAATGGCGTTATGACGCAGAATGGCATCCCAGCTAACAGAACCTTGCTGCTCGCACTGCTGGTTGCAGTCACCTTTTTTATGGAAAACCTCGACGCCACCGTCATTACCACTGCTATTCCACAAATGGCGCGCGATTTCGCTGCCAGCCCGGTAGCGCTTAACGTGGGTGTGAGTGCTTATTTACTGGCAGTAGCGGTGGGTATTCCGATGAGTGGCTGGTTAGCGGAACGCTACGGAGCACGCACGGTGTTTGCCTGTGCGATTCTGGTATTTACTGTTGCGTCGATACTGTGTGGACTCAGCGATACCCTGCCAATGTTCACGTTAAGCCGCGTTTTGCAGGGCATTGGTGGCGCGATGATGGTGCCAGTCGGTCGTATGGTAGTGCTCCGTGTGACCGAAAAAAAAGACATGGTGAAAACCATCGCCTTTATTACCTGGCCGGGATTGATTGCCCCGGTGCTCGGTCCACCGCTCGGTGGCTTAATAGTGACTTACGGACATTGGCCGTGGATCTTCTGGCTCAATATCCCACTTGGCATTATCGCCATTATTGCCACCGTTTATCTGGTGCCCCAGTTTAAAGCAGAACAACCGCGTCCGTTTGATGTGCGCGGATTTGTGCTGACCGCTACCGCCTGCACGGCGCTGATTATCTCCCTGGAAGCGCTAGGACAAATGCATCTCAGCCTTGGCATTCCATTGCTGTTACTTGGCGTGTTGTGCAGTGTGCTGGCCTATCGCCACAGCTTCAGCCATCCGCAACCGCTGTTGCCGTTCAGTGCCATGACTATTGATACTTTCCGAAATGCCGTTGTCGGGGGATCACTGTTCCGCGCATCCATTAATGCCGTCCCTTTTCTGTTGCCATTGCTGTTTCAGCTTGGATTTGGCTGGAGCGCCGCGCAGGCAGGCGCCATGGTGCTGTGGGTATTTGCCGGCAATCTGGCAATGAAACCCGCGACCACCTGGCTGATGAAACGCTTTGGCTTCCGGCGGGTATTGATGGTTAACGGCGTCATCAGCTTGGGCGCAATGCTGGGCTGCTTGCTGCTCAGCCCTTCACTTGGGTACTTTGCGATTGCTGGGATTCTGTTTATCGGGGGCTTGTCGCGCTCGCTGCAGTTCAGTTGTTACAACAGCTTAGGGTTTGCCGATGTACCCCAGGCCAAAATGAGTGACGCCTCTGTGGTGTTTAGTATCTTCTTCCAGTTCAGCATGAGCGCCGGCATTGCACTTGCCGCCCTGTTCTTACGCGGAGCCATGCTGTGGCACGAACATGCAACCATTAAGCAGAATGACATTCATATCGCTTTCGCGGGTGTAGCTTTGCTGGTGCTGGTGTCCTTGTTTGATGTCTGGCGGCTGGAGAAAAATGCCGGAGCACAGGTGCTGAGTCGTTAACAATAAAACTGCCTGCGCGGATAATGCGTGGGCGGCTTTATTCATGGCTAGCTCATCAGGAGAATCATGGCTTATTAATAAGTATCATTAACTGTTCTCGTAATATTTCCGACGCTGCTCACATTAAACGCTATCTTGCGATGTTATAGTTTTCAGCAATTGGATCGATAGGTTATTCAGATTAAAATATCGACATCCTGCTTCCTCTATCCTTTTATCACTTCATTTGTAATACATCCCTGACAAATAGCCCATTCACTCACTACATCATCAGAAAATAAATCTTATTTTCATCAGATTGATCGCTATTCATAATACCTTCCAACGACGCCAATAAAAAGAATCATAAGGCTGAGCGAAAATGAATCGTGCAGTTTCTAACCTGCATATTCAAGGAGCACCTGATAGCAGTGTGCAAATACTGACACTTCGTCAATATAAAGGCGTAATACATCGCTTACACCTCTGATGAAGCATCAGTGAACACCATGTTTTAAATATAAAAACATCGGCAAACAAAATGGAAGATATTAAATGAAAAAGTGTATTATCGCCCTGTCCGTATTAAGCCTGTTTACTGCTTCCTCTGTCTACGCTGCAGGAAACACAGGTAAAGTGACTTTCACCGGTTCAATTATTGATTCTCCGTGTTCTATTGCTCCAGGATCATTAGATCAAACTGTATCGCTGGGTGCTATTTCTAACGTGCTGCTGGCAGACAGTGGCAACACGGGTAGCTCAACCCCTCAGATTTTTAAAATCGAACTGGAAGATTGTGTTATCGCCACTGCCGGTACGAATGACAAAGTGACTGCACGCTTCACCGGTGCAACCTCTTCCTATGATCCAGAAAGCCTTGCGTTGACCGGCGGTACCGCACGAGGTGCATCAATCCAGATGTTCACCAATGACGGTGAGAAAGTGAAAATTAATACCCCAACTGCCGCCCAGCAAGTATTCAACGGCAGCAATACCCTGACCTTCACCGCCAATGTTAAGGGTGGTGGATCTACTGCAACCATCGTTCCCGGCACATTCCAGGTGCCTGCGAACTTTGTGCTGAGCTACAACTAATCGGCCATTTCTCTCCCCTTAACCTGCGGCGATTTTGTCGCAGGTTTTTTCAACTGGATAAACTGGGAACGAATCTTTGAAGCGTATGATTTCAGGTAGTTTTAAACCCGTGATTCTACTGACCATCATACATATATCGATGCTGGCGAAAGGTGCCTTTGCCGCGGGTGAAAGTATCTCACAAGTGCACATTACTGGGTCCATTGTTGGAGCCGCTTGCAGTATTAGTTTAGGTTCGCCCGACCAGACGATAAATATCGGAAACCATCCCGTTAGCGAAATAATAAAAGTAGGTCGTGGGCCAAACCACTTCTTCTCAATCGCTTTGTTAGGTTGCATGTTGTTTGAAAACGACACACAGCAAGCTGAAATAACCACGATTAAACTCATGTTCGATGGTGAGGAAGATGGGGGGCATTTTAAAGTATCAGGTTCTGCAAACGGCATAGCAATGATGATTAGCGATCACCATGGAAATCTAGCCTTTCCCGGAAAACATCTGAGTCAGAGCAAATTAAACAGTGATATGCAATTTAACTACCGACTAAACCTGATTGGTAACAAGGACGTCATTCGCTCAGGCGACCTACATTTAACACTTCGATTTAGAATAGATTACAATTAAAAAGGGAAACTATTATGCTGATGCGTTTTTTTTGGCATGCATTTGCCATTTCATTAATAAGCATATTAGTATTTTTTTCCTGCATCCTGGGAGCGAGAAGCACGCTCGCTGGCTCAGACATTCAGTTCAATACTGATGTGCTGGATCTTAAAGATCGTAGCAATATCGACATTAGCCAGTTTGCACGTAAGGGATTTATTTTACCTGGTGCATATACTCTCGCAATAAACATCAATTCAATCACGCTGCCAGAACGCGTGGTCAATTTCTATGCCTCTGAAGAAAACGAAAATGAAACCTTAGCCTGTATCACTCAGGAACTCATTCCTCTTCTGGGTTTGAAGGATAAGTTCTCCTCGCAGCTTCAATGGTGGCATCACGGGGAATGCTTAAATCTGAACAGTGTTGCAGGGATGTCAACGCGAGCTGATTTAGGTAAATCAACGTTACTGATCAACATTCCTCAAGCTTTTTTGGAATATAGCAGTTCTTCATGGGATCCCCCCGCACGATGGGAAGAAGGCATAGCGGGTGCGCTGTTTGACTATAACCTCAATTTTCAGACCATTAAGCAAAATGCGGTAGGCAGTAAAAGTCATACAAATTTATCGGGTAATGGCACGACCGGTGCCAATCTGGGTGCCTGGCGCGTACGTGCGGATTGGCAGGGTCGATATGACCATCAATCTGCAGGTGGCGGCGCACAAACTCCGCAGAACTGGGACTGGAATCGGTTTTATGCGTTTAGGGCAATAAAAAGACTGGGTGCCAAATTAACGCTGGGCGAAGACTATCTGAACTCATCGATTTTCGATGGCTTTCGTTTCACGGGTTTAAGTCTGGCGACAGATGACAACATGCTGCCCCCGAACCTCCGCGGCTATGCTCCTGAGATCAGTGGTGTGGCGAAAAGTAACGCCAAAGTCATCATCAGCCAGCAGGGTCGCGTCATTAAAGAGGTGCAAGTAGCGGCAGGCCCGTACCGCATTCAGGACCTTGATAGCGCCGTTTCCGGCAATCTGGATGTTCGCATTGAAGAACAGGATGGCAATATTGAACAATTTCAGGTCAATACAGCGACTATCCCTTACCTGACCCGCCCAGGACAGATTAGATACAAGTCCTCAATAGGCAGACCTTCAAATTTCGCACATCACACTGAAGGGCCACTCTTCGCGACGGGCGAACTTTCATGGGGAATCAGTAATGGTTGGTCCCTGTACACCGGTGGAATGGGCGGTAGTGACTACCATGCCCTGTCTCTTGGCGTCGGCCGGGACTTACTTGCACTGGGCGCAATTTCCACAGATGTCACTGTCTCAAATTTAAAAGACCATAACCGTGACACGCAGAGAGGCAATGCCTGGCGCGCAAGTTATGCCAAACGATTCGAGGATACAGGTAGCCAGGTATCATTCGCTGGCTATCGTTTTTCGGATGATGGTTTTCGTTCGATGGGAGATTACCTCAATGGTTTAAAAGGTAATGTCGATAACGGGCGCAGCAAAGAAATGTATACGGTTTCTTTGAACCAGCAATTTGAATCGCTAAACCTTGCCACTTATCTCAATTACAACCATCAGACGTATTGGAATCAGCAGTCAAATGACCGCTATGATTTCTCATTGTCAAAAAACATGGATTTGATGAAGTTTAAAAATGTCAGCCTGTCATTAACTGCATATCGAAGCGCATTGGGTCAAAACAATGACAAAGGCGTATATATGTCATTATCACTACCTTGGGGGCAATCTGGCACCGCCAGTTACAATAACTCTTACTCAAAAGGTAATAACCTCAATAGCGTGAGTTATTATGATCGTATTGGTGATGCTGATTCCTATCAGATTAGTGCTGGCGTGGCTAACAGTGATGCTGATATCGGAGGTTACTACACGCACAAAGGCAGCCTCGCCCAATTAAACACGTCAGTGAGTTACCGTGAGAGTCAATATCAAGCATTAGGTATGTCACTGCAAGGCGGTGCAACCCTCACTCCAAATGGTGGCGCATTTCACAGTAGCAGCGTTGCGGGTAGAACACGTATGTTAGTTGATACCGATGGCGTTGCAGGTGTGCCTGTTTCCGGCTACGGTCACTCGATCAACACCAACTATTTTGGTAAAGCCGTTATTACGGATATCAATAGTTATTATCGTAATAGTATCCGAATCAACCTCGATAAATTAGCTGATGACATTGAGGTAATGAAATCCGTTTCCCAAGGTACTTTAACTGAAGGTGCTATTGGCTACCGCACGTTCAATGTTACTCATGGTGGAAAAGCCATTGCCACGGTCCGTCTTGAAGATGGTTCAGCACCGCCTTTTGGTGCAAGCGTATTTAATCTAAAAAATCAGGAAACCGGCATTATCAACGATGATGGCAATGTCTATTTGAGCGGTATTCAGCCTGGCGAAGCGATGACGGTGCGCTGGAACAATGCCGATCAGTGCACCATAACGCCTCCACTGAATCTAACCAATGAAATAACCACAAACTTACTGCTTTCTTGCATTAAAGTTTAATCAAGAAATCACTTATAAATATTACATTTAATAATTAAGAGATGAATTCTCATGAAAAAAATAATATTGAAAAAAGCCCTCATTATCACATTAACACTCAATACTGGCGTTCAATCTGCCGTTGCAGCTGTCTCTCTTGACCGAACGCGAGTCATCTATCCGGGTTCAGAAAAATCAGTCAGTTTAACAGTCAGTAATAAAAATGAATCACTGCCTTATCTCGCCCAGGGCTGGCTTGAAAATGATAAAGACGAAAAACTTGAAAATAACAGTCCTTTTATCGTCGTTCCTCCGATTCAACGTATCGAACCGAAAGAAGAAAGCCAGGTCAAAGTTCAGGCTTTAACCTCATCTGAGGCATTTAAAAAACTTCCTAACGATCGTGAATCGCTCTTTTACTTTAATTTAAGAGAGATCCCACCTAAAAGTGACAAACCTAATGTCCTGCAGATTGCATTACAAACACGGATCAAGTTTTTCTATCGTCCGGCAGATTTAGCCGAAGCCGCTGCGGCTCAGCATGCAACGCCTTTTCAGGAAAAAATGACATTAATAAAATCGGGTGACCAATATACAGTTAAAAATCCCACTCCTTATTACATTACCCTGATTGGTGCAAGCGCCAAGAAAGAAGGCAACGTTATTAAAGGTTTTGAATCCATTATGATCCCTCCTTTCAGTCAGGCTCCACTGGGGGGAAGTGCATCATCTTTGGGTAAGAGCCCGGTTTTAGTTTACGTGAATGATTACGGTGGCCAGCCATCGCTGATATTCAGTTGTAAGGGAAACGAATGTCATGTGGATCCGCAACACAATGGATAATTTGGCACAATGAATATGAGAATAAATCCGTTTATGAAGAAATCCACTCAAAAATGCATGGCATTGCACATATGCGTTTCCATCATGGCATTATTATTTTCACCGCTGGCATTAGCAGTGTTTAAAAATGGCACAATTGAGAGCCACTTTGGTGTATTGCGCGTTTATGGGACGTTAACTGAAAGTGCATGCTATCTGGATATGCATTCAGCCGACCAGTCGATTGATTTAGGTAACATTACGACAGCAAACTTCCATAATGTCGGTGACCAGGGCCCATTAATTCCTGTGTCGCTAAAATTACATGATTGTTTACGTAATGCATCAGACCCTCAACGGGAGAGAGATAATGTTGCCTGGAGCGCGCATCAACCGGCTGTGTCGTTTTCTTTCACTGGCGTAGAGGATGCGGCTAATCCACAGCTTTTTCAGGCCCAGGGGGTTAAGGGCATCGGATTACGTTTAAAGGACGCATCATTCAATAATATTATTATTGGCCAACGAGGCAAACCAGTGTTATTGCAACCTGATGATAGTCAGGTCGTTTATTACATTACTGCGGAACGTACCCGAGGAGAATTAAGTGCCGGGAATTATTCTGCCAATATAAACTTCAGGTTAAGCTATGAATAGTCAGGTCTCTCCATTTGCATACACTTGTGCTGCCATATGCTTAATGAGCCTGGCTCCGACTAAGTCTGCATATGCTTTTTCTGTGGGAGCCACCGTTAAAGTTAAAGTCCTCGCGCCGCCCTGTGATCTCAACAAAGGAAACGACATTGCTGTCGATTTTGGTAAAGGTATTCTCGCTTCGACGATTAACGGGAAAAATTACGAAAGAACGCTATCGTACACGCTTGAATGCCCTGCAACGGTATCAAAACTGCTAAAAATGCAGTTTTCAGGCACGGGAGCTGCGTTTAACTCAACCCTATTGAGTACCAGCAAGAATAACCTGGGAATTGAGATTAAATATGACGGCGTTAAGGTGCCCGTTAACGACTGGTTCAACTTTACCTATCCTGACCAGCCTGTTTTAACAGCTGTCTTAGTAAGAAACAGTACGGGTGGGATTAGCCTGGGATCATTCTCTGCGACAGCAATGCTGACGGTTGAATATCAGTAGATGGTACATGTGTATGGTTAATGAAGTTTTTTAATCTTTTCAATTTCATTGAAAAATATCCAGAGGAATGGCTATAAATGTAATTAAGTTTCCGTGTGAAGGCATCGCATTCCGAAAAACTGCTTAGCAGCAAAGCTTTGCAAGCCTATTGCACGCGATGCCGTCAGATGGATTAATAATGGCAAATACCAGTTAATTTCAAAGCAGCATCAACACCGCCCACCATTCTTCCATTTTCCGCAATAATGACTTCGCAAACCCGGCTATTCTGCCGCGCCACAGGCTGTGCCAACCTTTAGACAGGGTTCGGGATCATCCCGGCCACCACTAAAGGACACTGATGATGAAACTCTACCACTTCCCGCTTTCTGGTCATGCGCACCGTGCACGTCTGTTCCTGTCCCTGCTCGACCTGCCACACGAGGTGATTGATGTTGATCTCGCTAACGGTGAACACAAATCCCCGGCGTTTCTCGCCATCAACCCATTCGGCCAGGTGCCGGTGCTGGAAGATGACGGCGTGTATATCTCCGACTCCAACGCCATTCTGGTTTATCTGGCGAAAAAATCAGGCCGCAGTGAGTGGCTGCCCGAAGATGCGCTGGGCGCGGCGCAGGTACAGCGCTGGTTATCGGTGGCGGCAGGCGAACTGGCTTATGGCCCTTGTGCGGCACGCTTGATTACCGTTTTTGGCCGCCCGTTCAACCCTGACGAAGTGATCGCCCGTGCGCACACCATTTTGGCGCTGATGGATCAACATCTGACAGGACGTGAATGGCTGGTCGGCGATCGCCCAACCATCGCGGACATCGCTCAGTACAGCTACCTGATCGGCGCGCCGGAAGGCAATGTGGATCTCTCTGGCTATCCGGCGATCAATGCGCTGTTACGCCGTATTGAAGCGTTGCCGGGCTTTGTTCCCTTCCCGCAAACCGCTGCCGGTCTGCGCAGCATCGCGTGAGTTAACTATCATGGGCGAGAAACTTCCGGTATGGCATGCAGGTGAAATAGCCCTGCAGCAGCAAGCGGGCGTGGCCGAACGCATGGCGGAGGTCGGTCAGCGTGTGATTCGCGATTATATGCCCGACCAGCACCGCGACTTCTACGCGCAACTGCCGTTTATCGTGGTAGGCAGCGTGGACCCGCGAGGCGATGCCTGGGTTACGCTGCTGGAAGGCCAGCCCGGTTTTATTTTCTCGCCCAATGCCAGCACGCTGGATATTGCCGCCCAGCCGGATCCCCGCGATCCGGCTGCTGCCGGGTTCACTGATGGCGCTCCGGTTGGCCTGCTCGGCATTGAGTTGCACACCCGTCGCCGTAACCGCATGAATGGCATGTTGAGCGCCATTGGCGGTGGCTTTCGGGTACAGGTGGAGCAGAGTTTCGGCAACTGTCCGCGCTATATTCAGCTGCGCGATTTCCGCTTTGCTCGTTCGCCCAATGAGCCGGCTACCGGTGAGGTTGAGGAGCTGAGCAAGCTCGATGAGGCAGCCCGCACCACCATCGCCACCGCCGATACGTTTTACGTTGCGACTTATGCCGAGCATCAGGTTGATGCCTCGCATCGCGGCGGCAAACCCGGCTTTGTTAGAGTCGATGAAGATGGCCTGCTGACCATTCCCGATTTTAACGGCAACCTCTTCTTCTCCACGCTCGGCAACATCCACCAGAACGGGAAAGGCGGTCTGCTGTTTGTCGATTACCACAGCGGCGATACGCTGCAAATGACCGGCGATGCCAGCGTAATCCTCGACTCGCCGGAGATCGCTGCATTCCAGGGCGCCGAACGGTTGTGGACATTCCTTCCGCGCCGCATCATGCGACGTCATGCCGCTCTCGCCTTGCGCTGGGAAAAGGAAGCAGGCGGTATCTCACCGGCGTCAGAAATGACGGGTGACTGGCAATCGGCTGCCGAACGCCTGCGCGCTAACGAACTGGCACGACGCTGGCGGCCGTTTAGGGTGACGAAGATTGTGGATGAGAGCGCGTCGATTCGCTCGTTTCATCTGATGCCGGATGATGGCGCCGGTTTGCTGCCACATCAGGCAGGACAACACCTGCCGATTCGCGTGCAGTTGCCCGGTACAGACAAACCGCTGATTCGTCACTACACCCTGTCGGTTGCGCCGTCGGACGGTTTTTACCGCATCAGCGTCAAGCGCGATGGTGTGGTCTCGCGCTATCTGCACGATCATCTACAGGTTGGCGACAGTCTTGAAACGCGAGCGCCAGCCGGTGATTTCACTATCAATGCGCAAGAGACACGCCCAGCGGTTTTAATTGCGGCGGGCGTCGGCATCACCCCGATGCTGGCGATGCTGCGCCATCTGGTTTATGAAGGACGCAGCAAACAGCGCATGCGCCCCACTTACTTTATCCAGTCCGCGCGCAACAAAGCGGAACGCCCTTTTGTCCGTGAACTGGATGCGTTGCTGGCGGCCTCACAGGGCGCATTCAAACTGGTGCGCGTGTTGAGCCAGCCAGAGGAGGCAGAATCAGGATTCGATTACGATGTCGTAGGACGCATCGATATGGCGCTGCTTTCACAGGTGCTGCCCTTTAACGACTACGACTTTTACCTGTGTGGCCCGCCGCAGTTTACTCAGGCGTTATATGACGGGCTGCGCAGCTACAATATCGCGGATAGCCGTATTCACGCCGAAGCCTTTGGCCCGTCCTCGCTGCAGCGCCGCATGGATGCGCAGCAAACAGAACAAACCTTACTTCCGATTTCGACGCAATCCATACTCGTGATGTTCATGAACTCAGCCAAAGAGGCGCGCTGGACGCCGAATAGCGGATCGCTGCTGGAACTGGCCGAAGCACGCGGTCTTAGCCCGGAGTACAGCTGTCGTGAAGGACATTGCGGATCGTGCAAAACGCGGATTCTAAAGGGAGCGGTAACCTACCCAACTGCGCCGAGTGCCAGTGTGGCAGAGGGGGAAGTATTAATCTGCTGCGCGCAGCCGGCACAGCAGAATGGCGATATCGAGCCGATTCAGCTCGAGTTATAACGCGGGATTGTCGTTCAGATACAGCGTGAGGACGTTACACGAAAAGGAGTGCAAACCTGCGTTTATGCAGCAATATTTTTAAGCTCAATCATCGAGGACTTGCAGAAAATGCAGGTCGCACCGTGAGGATTTTTTTGGCTGACATCAAATACTGACTTACGGTATTGAGAGCCCTGACACTGAGGACATCTCATAAAATAGGTGAACAAATTAATATTAGAGACCTGTAACATTGATTGCTGAAGGGCCTTTCGGTCCATCTTGTACGGAGAATTCAACATGCTGACCCTCTTCAAGGGAGCGGAAATCACTACCGGTGATAGCAGAGAAATGTACGAAGACATCTTTGCCGCCATTTTCAGGGGTAATAAAACCGAAACCTTTTTCAGAATTAAACCACTTTACAGTACCGAGAATTTTATTAGACATAATTAATACCTTTTCTTTTTTTGCCGTGAGGCTGAGTAAACTGAATCGCAGAGAAAAATCAGGACTGAGATAAAACTCAAAGAGAAAGGGCTTGTTTTCGGCACTGACGTAGATGAGAGATAAACTGTGAACTAACTTTGAAACTGTCTGCATATCAGACTGAAGTTCATTTACGCATGTCTAATGCAACATTGCAAGATAAAAGAACAATAAATTTTCCATCCTTATGATTAATACTCTTAAAATAAAATAAACCCCTTCTAAAACAACATGATATTTGTTTTTCTTTCAGATTTTTCAGGGTTTTAAAGGTGTTGCGGCCAGTTAACTGGCATAACTGGCCGCTGATCATCATGCAGACTATTTATCTACTGGCCCACAACCGCCAATAATTTTCGAGATAGAAACAGCCGGATGAAGCAGATAATCGTAATCACAGTTCTTTTCTTTGTTGTACACGCTTCCAGTACACCCAGACAGCAGAGTCACTACCGCAGCGGCAATTGAAAACTTAATGAGCTTATTCATAATAACGCGTCCATTTGTTAAAAGTGTTTTTAACTGATTAATTTCATCTCGTGAGTATTAACAGGAATTAATAAAACCTTTAATAATCATTAGAGTGTGAAGTTAAGAGCTCAAGGCTCTTAAGCCGGAAATTATCGATTAATCCCACTATCAAACACAATATTCATAATCCCTTTTCAATGGACACATTATCTGAAAAATTTGTAGTCAAAACCTGACAATAATAAAAGCGTCAGATATGCCTTAAAATAATACGCCTGATATAGACTAAACACCTAACTCATCCATATTAACAATGGATCGATCATAGGGTTATCACGTCGATTAGAACTTGGTCATTTTTATATGAATACAGGATAAAGAGTGGTGATACAGGGAAGTCTTACCTTAAACAATGCTGATGACGTGGCTATCAGTTTTTTAGAGCACGAGCATGATGTGAAGTGGAGCTAACGATTTCACCACCCCACAATAGCAAAAACCCAGCCATAAAGGCTGGGTTTTCAGAATGTTGGTGCCCGGACGCGGAATCGAACCACGGACACGGGGATTTTCAATCCCCTGCTCTACCGACTGAGCTATCCGGGCAACGGGGCGCATTAAACCCTACTCAGGCCGCACCGTCAAACGCTTTTCAGCAAAAATCCGCTGACTGCTGGCTTTTACAGCAACCTTCAGACCATCCGGTAAAAAATTTCTGCAACTACCAACTTTAGTGGTGAATTTTTAACCGCACCCGCCGATAACCGATGTGACAACAAATTCCAATTATAAGGTCCACCATGTTTAGCACTATTACATCGGGAATAATGTCACGCCTGGCGTGGCAGAAGCGCGCTCGCAGCAGCGCCACGCTCAGCTCGTTGCAGGAGGCGATTGCAATGGTTGAGTTTACGCCGGAAGGCCACATTCTCGCCGCCAATGAACTGTTTCTGGAGCGCATGGGATACACGCTGAAGGAAATTGCCGGCCAGCATCACAGCATGTTCTGTACGGCTGATTTAGTCCAATCCCCGCAGTATCGCGATTTCTGGCGCCGCCTGAACCGGGGCGAAGGCTTCAGCGATAAATTCCTGCGCGTTGCCAAGCACAGCCGTCCCATCTGGCTGGAGGCTAACTATGTGCCGGTGCAGGATCGCAGCGGCCGGGTGATTAAAATCGTTAAGCTGGCGAGCGACATCACCGCACGGATTATTGATGCGCAAGAGCAGCGCGCCATGACCACCGCCATTGAACGTTCGATGGCGGTCATCGCTTTTAACCTCAAAGGCGAAGTGCTGATGACCAATGACAATTTCCTCAAAACCATGGGTTATCGCAGCGATGAGGTGATTGGCGTCCATCACAGTCAGTTCTGCCCGCCGCAGATGCGCAACAGTGACGAGTATCGCCGCTTCTGGCACAAGCTGAATCAGGGTGAATTTATCTCCGGTCAGTTTGAGCGCGTGAACAAGCTGGGTCGCACCGTGTGGCTACGTGCCACCTATAACCCGGTGTTTAACGAAGCCGGCGAACTGTACAAAGTGGTGAAATTCGCCACCGATGTGACTGCACAGGTGGAGAAGAACCATCTGGAGCGCGAGGCGGCACAACAGGCGTATCAAACGGCGCTGCAAACCAGCGAAAGCACGCGCCTCGGTGCCACGGTGATTGAAAACAGTGTGCAAACCATCAATGAGCTGGCGGGCGAACTGCACGGTATTTCCGGCGATATCAGTAACCTCAGCGAATCCTCAGACCGCATTGGTGCGATTGTCGAGAGCATTCGCCGCATCGCCGATCAGACCAATCTGCTGGCACTCAATGCAGCAGTGGAAGCCGCACGTGCTGGCCAGCACGGTCGCAGCTTTGCTGTGGTGGCTAACGAGGTGCGCACGCTGGCGGCAAACATCAACCGCGCCACCACCGAGATCGAGAATATGGTGCAACATAACCACACTCTCGCCGAAAAAGCGTTAAAAGGCATCGAATCGAACCTGAAACGTGCCGATCATGGCGTCGTGTTAGCCAAAGAAGCGGGTGGCGTGATCTCTGAGATTCGCGGCAGCTCCAGCGAAGTGGTGCGCGCCATCAGTCATGTGGCTGAGGCCTTGAAAGAAGAGTAATTTTTCCTGCTTTCTCTTCTTCTATTGCACTGCTGTGACATAAAACTGTCATGGCAGTGCAGTAATCTAGGATAAATCCTAATCAATGCCAGAATAATTCTTATGCAGCTGCCTGATTTACGCGCAGGATTAAACTCCCTGTCGAGCCGTTCCCGTGCGCGTTCGCTGTGCATTGAGGTGCCGTTTGTCAGTCCAGCCATGGACAACACAGCGGTCATGGCTCTGTTTACTGAACACAAAGATTTGATCGGTTTGCCAGTGATCGAGAACGGTACGCCATTCGGCATGATTAACCGCCATATCTTCCTGTCACAGATGACGCGTCCCTTCTTCCGCGAACTCTATGACCGCAAAAGCTGTATCGCTTTTATGGACAAAGAGCCGCTGGTGATTGATGCCGATACCGAGTTGGATCAGGTGGCGCATCAGGTGGTGGCAACCGGTGATAAATCGGTCACCGACGGATTTATTCTGACCGAACAAGGCCGCTATATCGGCATCGGTTTGGGGATCGATTTGATCCGCACCGTCTCCGATTTGCAGGCGCAACAGCATCAACAAATTTTGCAAAGTATCGATTATGCGCGCGTGATTCAGGACGCGATGCTTGATCGCTCAAAACAGCAAATGGCCCAGCAGCTCAATGACTGGTGCCTGCACTGGCAGCCGCGCGATGGCGTGGGCGGCGACTATTATGCATTCCATCAGGATGAACACGGCTGGCTGGCATTGATTGCCGACTGCACCGGCCATGGCATTCCGGGTGCCTTTATGACGGTGATCCTGCAATCCGCGCTGGAAAACGCGCTGCAGAAAAACCGTCGGGCACCGTCCGATCTGCTGCAATCACTGAATCGTCATATTAAACAAACCCTTGGGCAGCTCAATGCCACGCAGCAAACGTCGCTCTCCAATGACGGCTGTGATGCTATCGCGCTACGCCTTGATACTCACCAACATCAACTCAGCTGGGCCAGCGCACGCATGCATGCGCTGTTACATCCGGCCGCTGGCGAAGCGGAATCGCTCAAGGCCGATCGCGTCGGTGTGGGTTACACCGATACGCCGCAGGATTACATCTGGCCGGAACATCAACGCACGCTGCATCCCGGCGATATGTTGTTGGTGATGACCGATGGCGTGACCGATCAGCCCGGCGGTGAACGCCATATTATGTTTGGCAAAAAGCGCATTCAGACGCTGGTAACACAATATCAAACCCTGCCGATGGACGAGTTGTCAGCGACCTTTGAGCGGGAATTTCTCAACTGGCAAGGCAACCAGCCGCGACGCGATGACGTCACCTGGTTTGGCTTCCGTTATTAATGAGCACCTTATGAACTCAGGTTCAACCCTTAGCCGCGTACCGCCAGAAAGCGTTGCACTGCACTATACTGGCTTCTTCTCGCCGCAGAACATCACCGCCATGGGCGAGGTGATTAAGGTCTTTCTGGAGAACCAGCAGGCACCGGTGAAAGTGCGCCGCCGCTTGTTCTCCAGCTTTGTTGAAATCGTACAGAATATCCTGCGTTATTCGCAGGATAGCCGCGTCATGAACCACGCCGAGCAGGATTTTCGCTTCGGCACCGTTACGCTGCGCGTAGATGGCGACACCTACGTGCTGGAAAGCAGCAATCAGGTCGATGAAGTCGCCTGTGAGCAGCTGCGTTACTGGCTGGATTTGCTGCGTACCATGAGCAATGAAGAGATCAAACAAGCATACCGCGTAGGTCTGCGAGCTGAGAGCCCTGCCACAAGCAAAGGGGCCAACATAGGATTACTGACACTTGCCCGTGATGTCAGTGAACCGCTGGAGTATGAACTGCGTCCGCTGGAGTCCAGTGGTTACGCCACGTTTTGGCTCAAAGCCACCATTCACCAGGATTGAATTGTTTATGCAAAACCTTGTTATTGCTGCCACAGAAAGCACTCCCGAGGTCAATTTTGACTTCGAAAGCGGTCAGTTTTCCCTGCGTGGAGAATCCTGGCCGGAAAACGCCGCCGCCTTCTACCGTCCGTTGCTGGATGCGCTGGAAAGCTGGCAACCCGCACAAAGCGGCCAGATCGAAGCCAATATCGCCCTGCGCTATTTCAACAGCTCCAGCACCAAAATGCTGTTCAGCCTGTTTGATCTGTTCAATCAGCTGGCGCAGAAAGGCCAGAAGGTTGAACTCAACTGGTTCTTTGATGAAGAAGATGATGTGTCTGAAGAGTTCGGCCAGGAACTGGCGCTGGACTTTACCGATCTGCAGGTGAATCTGCGAGCGGAAATGGCCTCATGATGGACCTGAATGAGCTGTTTCGCGAAGAGAGCGAGGTGCTAACGCGCGCTCAGGATGTTGCGGCTCAGACCTCGCTCAGTGCAGACGATTATCGTAATGCGTTGCTGAACGTTAATCGCCACTATCAGCGCCTGATGCGCGAGACCTATCGCATGATCTCGCGCAGTGACCGTGCTGAACGCGAGCTGAACCGCGTCAATGAGCAGCTGCATCAACTGGCTCAGGAGCTGGAATACAAAGCCAGCCACGACCCACTCACTGCTGTCTGGAACCGCGGTGCCATCATTCAGCGTATTACGAATACGTTGAGCAATGGCCCGGCGGCGCTGATCATTCTCGATATCGACCACTTCAAGAAGATCAACGATGAGTTCGGACATCCGATGGGCGATAAGGTGATTTGCGGCCTGGTGTCGCGTATTCAGACGCACTGTCCGGAAGATGCCAGCATTGGTCGTATTGGCGGTGAAGAGTTTACCGTGCTGCTGCCGCACTACCGTTTATCGGACGCGGTGATTGTCGCGGGCGCGATTCACGCCTCCCTGAACGCCTCGCCACTGGCGGTGCTGCCGGGTCAGTTAGTAACGGCCAGCCTCGGCGTGAGCTACGGCAAACCGGGTTCTGATTTCGAAACCCTGTATAACAATGCTGATGCCGCGCTATATGATGCGAAAAACCACGGTCGCAACCGGGTTTTCTTCCGCTAGAAGAGCCTTGTCGCGACAGCTTTATAGCGCAGAGATCAGCATTACCGCTCAGGATCGCGCGATAAATCGCACCGCGACGTTGGGTGCGATCTCGCGCAAATTAATTTTTCTGCGCCGTTTCTACCGGCGGCTCAGACGGTGGCGGCAGGAAGATGTGATCGAGAATATTGCGCATCAACGGTGCTGCCGTCACCCCTTCACTTCCCCCGTTTTCCAGAATCAACGCCACTGCGACTTTCGGATCATTAAACGGTGCGAACGCGGTATAGAAGATGTGGTCACGCAGGCGCGTCGGGATCATTTTCGCGTTGTAGACCTGGTTCTGCTTCAGACTGAACACCTGAGACGTCCCCGACTTCGCCGCAATGCCGTAAGGCGCGGTGTGGAAATACTTATAACCGGTGCCGTTCGGTACATTGGCCATACCGAACATCGCGTGACGCACCAGCGACCAATACGGTGATTTTGGATCGCCAATTTGCGGTTGCGGCAATTTAGGTTGATAAAGCTGTTGTTCCTTACCACGCTGCGATTTTTCCAGCAGGTGCGGATTAATCACCCGGCCATTATTGAGCAGTGCCACCAGCGCTTTCAACATCTGAATCGGCGTCGCAATCCAGTAACCCTGCCCAATTCCCACCGACACCGTATCGCCCTGATACCATGCGTGTTTATGCACTTTCTGCTTCCACTCACGACTAGGCAGCAATCCTGAATACTCTTCATTAAGATCGATGCCGGTGGGTTTGCCGTAGCCAAACTGGCTCAGCATGGTGTGAATACGATCGATGCCCATCATAAACGCCACCTGATAGAAGAAGCTGTCCGCCGACTCCTCAATCGCCTTGGTGACATCCAGCGTGCCATGCCCCGACTTTTTCCAGTCACGATATTTACGATCGGTGCCTGGCAGGGTCCAGGTCGGCGCGCCATAAATAGTAAAGCTTGGGGTGATCACCTTGGTCAGCAGCGCGGACATCGCCATATAGGGTTTAACTGTCGAGGCCGGTGGATACAGGCCTTGCGTGACACGGTTGATCAGCGGCAGATTTTTGTCCTGCAGCAACGTTTTGTAGGCTTTGTAGCTGATGCCTTTTACAAACGGATTCGGGTCATAGCTCGGCGCAGATACCATCGCCAGCACGCTGCCATCGCGCGGATCTTCAATCAGCGCCGCCGCACGCTGGCCGGCGAGCTGGCTCTTAACGTACTGCTGCAGATGCAAATCCAGCGTCAGATAGACGTTCTGGCCGGCAACCGGCGGCACTTCTTTCAGCACGCGCACAATGCGACCGTGGTTATCCACTTCCACTTCCTGATAACCGGTTTTGCCGTGCAAAATGGACTCGTAATAGCCTTCAATGCCCTGCTTACCGATGTTGTGGTCAGCAGCATAGTTTTCGCCGACGCCTTCGGCATTCAGGCGTTTGAAATCGTTATCGTTGATCTTGGAAACATAGCCCACCACATGGGCTAAATCGGCGCCATAGGGATACTCGCGGTCCTCATAGGTGTCGATAGCCACGCCGGTGAAACGGAACTGATTGACGGAGAAGCGCGCCACCTGCTCATCGGTGAGTTCTGCTTTTAGCTCGACCGGCTTATAGCGGCTGTTCTGTTTGAGTTCGTGCTCGAAGGTTTCAATTTCTTCCGGCGTCAGGTCGACAATGGGCGTCAGCTGCTTCAGCGTTTCCTGCATATTGTCGATTTTGTAAGGCGTCACGAGGATGTCGTACCAGGTGACGTTACGCACCAGCGGAATACCGTTGCGATCGTAGATCAACCCTCGCGTCGGCGCGATGGGGATCATTTTGATGTCGTTTTCGTTGGACCGCGTCTGGTAATAGCTGTGCTGATCCACCTGCAGACGATACAGGTTAACGCCAAGGATAATGAAACAGATGACGACCAGAGCAAAAGCGACAAGCGCACGGCGGACAAACAGTTTTTCTTCAGCTTCGAAATTACGGAAATTCATCAGGGGGGCTTAGTCTCTTTGTTATCACGCTAATGATAAGCAGAGATGGCTTTAGAGCCAGCACGAAGATGCACAAGCCTGGGTAAAAGTGTGTCAGATGTTTACGAGGAGAGGTTCAGGTCGCCCTGAGTGGTATCGATGATTCCGAGCGGTGAGTAACGAGGTGGTGATAAATGGCAGGGTTCATTTCGCGCGAAGAAGAACAAGGTCGCCACCCATGACGACCCTGTGCGCTGTTGGGTTTCGTCAGGTGCGCGTTGAAGCGCACCGAACAAAACAGACGGGATTAATCCCCCAGCAGCACCGACTCCAGCGCGATCTTGATCATATCGTTGAAGGTGGTCTGTCGCTCAGCCGCCGTGGTCTGCTCGTGCGTGCGGATGTGATCCGACACGGTGCAGATGGTCAGCGCTTTAGCACCGAACTCCGCCGCCACACCGTAAATACCGGCCGCTTCCATTTCCACGCCCAGAATGCCGTATTTCTCCATCACATCGAACATCTGCGGATCTGGTGTGTAGAACAGGTCAGCAGAGAAGATATTGCCAACGCGTGCGTCCACACCCAGCGCTTTGGCGGCATCAACCGCGTTACGCACCATGTCGAAGTCAGCAATCGCCGCAAAATCGTGATCCTTGAAACGCATACGGTTCACTTTGGAATCGGTGCAAGCACCCAGACCAATCACCACGTCACGCAGTTTCACATCGGCACGCACCGCGCCGCAGGAACCGACACGGATGATTTTCTTCACGCCGAAATCGGTGATCAGCTCTTTGGTGTAGATCGAGCAGGATGGTATACCCATACCGTGGCCCATGACCGAAATCTTACGGCCTTTGTACGTCCCGGTGTAACCCAGCATGCCGCGCACGTTGTTCACTTCAACCGCATCTTCCAGGAAGGTTTCTGCGATGTGCTTAGCGCGCAGCGGATCGCCCGGCATCAGCACCACGTCCGCGAAGTCACCCATTTCTGCATTAATATGAGGCGTTGCCATGGTTATTTTCCTTTTTAAAATTGGTGGGCTGTTTTACAGCAGGCTTTTGCCGTAGTCCATGCTGGACAGGCCAAAATACTTCGCAATGGTCTGGCCGATATCCGCAAAGGTATCGCGATAACCCAGCGATCCTGGCTTCACTTTTGGACCGTAAATCAAAATCGGGATGTGCTCGCGCGTGTGCTCGGTGCCCTTCCAGCTTGGGTCACAACCGTGGTCGGCGGTAAGGATCAGAATATCACCCTCTTTCACCAGCGCCATCAGCTCCGGCAAACGACGGTCGAAGAACTCTAAACCCCCCGCATATCCGGCGATATCGCGACGATGGCCCCAGGTGGAGTCAAAATCAACGAAGTTGGTGAAGACAATGGAATTGTCCGGCGCCTTTTTCATCTGCTCGATGGTGGCGTTAAACAGTGCATCCAGCCCGGTGGCTTTCACTTTCTGAGTGATGCCCTGCTCGGCGTAGATATCCGCAATTTTACCCACGGAGATCACTTCGCCGCCCTTCTCGTCCACCAGCTTTTTCAGCATGGTTGGCGCAGGAGGTTCCACGGCGAGATCGTGACGGTTGCCGGTACGCTCAAAGTTGCCCGCTTTGTCGCCGACAAACGGACGCGCAATTACACGGCCGATGTTGTAGCCACCGTTGGTCAGTTCTTCACGCGCGATTTCGCACAGTTCGTACAGACGATCCAGACCAAAGGTCTCTTCGTGACAGGCAATCTGGAACACCGAGTCCGCCGAGGTGTAGAAAATCGGCTTGCCGGACTTCATGTGCTCTTCGCCCAGTTGGTCGAGGATCACCGTACCGGACGAATGGCAGTTACCAAGATAACCCGGCAAATCGGCGCGTTTTACCAGCACGTCGAGCAGCTCCTGCGGGAAGCTGTTCTCTTTGTCGCTGAAGTAGCCCCAGTCAAACAGTACCGGCACGCCGGCGATTTCCCAGTGGCCTGACGGCGTATCTTTACCGGATGACAGCTCGCTGGCGTAAGCGTAGGCACCAATGATTTCAGCATTGGCGTCGAGGCCCGGCGGAAAGCGGCCGGTAGAGAGTTCAGCCGCTTTACCCAGACCGAGCGCGGTCAGGTTGGGCAGATGCAGCGGGCCTTCGCGACCTTCATTGGCGCGGCCTTCGAAGCACGCTTCGGCGATATGGCCGAGCGTATCCGATCCTTCATCACCGAATTTATCGGCGTCTTTGCTGGAGCCGATCCCGAAGGAGTCGAGAACCATAATAAAAGCACGTTTCATGCAAGTCTCCTGCGCAATGGCGCGATGACAAGTCAAAAAAAAGCGATCAGATCAGTATACCCGAATGGCCGCTGCCTGGCACGAAGAAGCGTTACTCGCTGACGCGGCGATAGACCACCGGCGTTTCCGCAGGCGCGCTATCACTCAACGTGATAGCTGCTTTGACCGCTTCCGCAGCCTGCTGCCACTGCGCTTCCGACGCGGCATGAATCACCGCCAGCGGGCGCTGTGCATCAACCTGCGTGCCGAGCGTGGTCATGTCACTTAAGCCCACGCTGTAATCAATGCTGTCGCTGGCACGCTGACGCCCCCCACCCAGCGACACCACTGCCATGCCCAGCGCACGGGTATCCATGGCGCTGACAATCCCGGCGCGATCGGCATACACCGCTTTGCTCAGGGTCGGGGCAGGCAGATAGCTGTCCATCCGCTCGATGAAATCCACCGGACCATTCTGCGCCGCCACCATGCGCGCGAACACTTCCGCCGCTTTACCGTTATCCAGCACGTTCTGCAATTTCTGTCGTGCTTCGGCGTCGTTGTCGGCCAGCTTGCCGGAGATCAGCATTTCCGAGCACAGCGCCATGGTCACTTCCAGCAAGCGCGGGTTGCGCGCCTCGCCGGTGAGGAACTGCACTGCTTCGCGGACTTCCAGCGCATTACCGGCGGTGGATGCCAGCACCTGATTCATATCAGTGAGCAGCGCAGTGGTTTTGCAGCCCGCGCCGTTCGCCACGCCAACAATCGCCTGCGCCAGGTTTTCGGAAGCCTCGAAGGTCGGCATAAAAGCACCGGAACCGACTTTCACATCCATCACCAGCGCATCCAATCCTTCCGCCAGTTTCTTGGCAAGGATCGATGCGGTGATCAGCGGGATCGAGTCAACGGTAGCGGTGATATCACGCGTGGCGTATAAACGTTTATCGGCGGGGGCCAGTGAGTTGGTCTGGCCGATAATCGCGATACCGACATCCTTGATGATCTGGCGGAAACGATCGTCGCTCGGGAAGATATCGAAACCGGGGATCGCTTCCAGCTTATCCAGCGTGCCGCCGGTGTGGCCGAGGCCGCGCCCGGAGATCATCGGGACATAACCGCCACATGCTGCCACCATCGGGCCGAGCATCAGCGAAGTCACATCGCCCACGCCGCCGGTGGAGTGCTTATCAACAATCGGGCCGTTGAGGTTCAACGACTTCCAGTTGAGCACCGAGCCGGAATCGCGCATCGCCATGGTCAGCGCCACGCGCTCTTCAAGATTCATATCGTGGAAGTAGATGGTCATTGCCAGCGCGGCAATCTGACCTTCTGATACGCTGTTGTCGCGCACGCCATTGATAAAGAAACGGATCTCCGCTTCGCTCAGTGGCTGGCCGTCGCGTTTTTTTCGAATAATTTCTTGTGGCAGGAACAAGGTTGCCTCCCCGGGAGATTGCTGTGAAATGCACCAAACATTATTTGGGTCGCCATTGATGGCGACCCTGAGGCTGGGATCAGTAGCCCGCTTTGCTGGTCGCTGTCGCGTGGCCCAGCGTATTCAGCAGGCTCGCCAGCAGGCTTGAAGCACCAAAGCGGAAGTGGCGCGCATCCGCCCAGCCTTCGCCCAGAATGTCATCCGCCAGTTTCAGATAGATCGCGGCATCTTCCGCCGTGCGCACGCCGCCCGCAGGCTTGAAGCCCACCTGCTGCTGCACGCCTTTATCGTGAATCACCTGCATCATGATCGCCGCCACTTCTGGCGTGGCGTTAACCGGCACTTTACCGGTTGAGGTTTTGATGAAATCCGCACCGGCATCGATAGCGATTTCAGAAGCGGCGCGAATCAGCGCTTCTTCTTTCAGTTCACCGGTTTCGATGATCACTTTCAGCAGCACGTTGGCAGCGGCGCAGGCTTCTTTACAGGCTTTCACCAGCGTAAAACCGATGTCGCGATTACCGGCAATCAGCGCGCGATACGGGAAGACCACATCCACTTCGTCTGCACCGTATGCAATCGCCGCACGGGTTTCTGCCAGCGCGATCTCAACGTCATCGTTGCCGTGCGGGAAGTTGGTGACCGTGGCGATGCGAATATCAGGCGTGCCCTGCTCGCGCAGTGCTTTACGTGCCGCAGGGATGAAACGTGGATAGATGCAAATGGCCGCAGTGTTACCGGCTGGCGACTTCGCCTGATGACACAGCGCGATCACCTTCTCATCGGTGTCATCGTCGTTCAGGGTGGTCAAATCCATCAGTTGCAGGGCGCGTTGTGCAGCCGCTTTAAGATCGGTCATGATGCTCTCCAAAAGGTGACCGGCAGACGACGCCCACCGGATAATGTGATAATTCTAACAAACCACACCTGAATGAATTGCGCTTCATGTCACATGAAAAAGAAAATTCGTCATATGAATACAATTATTTAGTGATTTAAATCACAAATAACCGCCAGCACACCCGTTTCAGGCGCAATACAGATTGTGAATATTATCACAAAAAAGAGCAGAAAAGGGTAATGCCGATTTTATTACTGTAGCCAATACCCGCCAAAACCGCGGGAAATCCAGATTGTGTCGGGAGGAGGTCAGGCAGGCAGGGCAAACACGCGCAGGCTGTTCTGCCACAGCGTATCAGCAATGATATCGGGCGATTCACTGCGCAACTGACACAGCACATCAAACACGTTACGCGCGCGCTCAGGACGGTTGGGCTGCCCCTGATAACCCTGCAACGGCATATCAGGCGCATCGGTTTCCAGTAACAGTGAGGTGAGCGGCAGATTAGCAATAGTGTTGCGGGTTTTACTGGCGCGTTCATAGGTGATGGTGCCGCCCACGCCGATCGCATAGCCAAGCTGGATAAAACGTTCCGCCTGCTGCTGGCTGCCAGCAAAACCGTGTACCACGCCACGGCGCGGTAAATCATGGCGACGCAAATGCAGCGCCAGCTGATCGTGGGTGCGACGTGAATGCAGGATCACAGGCAAATCGTATTTTTTCGCCAGTTTAAGCTGTGCATCCAGTAATCGCGTCTGCTTATCAAATTGCGCGTCCTGCATATACAGATCGAGGCCAATCTCGCCGATCGCCACGCGTTTACTATCAGGCGTTTTCAACCACTGTTCCAGCTGATCCAGATGCGCATCCTGATGCTCGGCAATATTGATCGGATGCAGCCCTAATGCGGCATACAGCGCCACGTGCTGTTGCGCCAACTGGCTGACCAGTGCAAAGCGGCTGGCATCGACGCTCGGCACAATAATGCGTTCCACACCCGACTGCGCCGCACGGGCGATGCTGCCTGCGGCGTCATCGACAAAAGGCGGGAAATCGAAATGGCAGTGGGTGTCGATAAATCTCATGCCAGCGATCCTGCATCAAAATCGGCATCATTATCCGCCAGCGGCGGCGTATGCACGGCGCGATTGTCTGGTGCATTCGCCACGGCGGCAGGTGGTGTCACGGTAGTCTGGCGCAGGAACGGTTCGGCATCGCTCAGCCATTGACCTAGCGTCGCGAGGAAATAGCGGCCGCTGCGGCGTCCTAAATGGTAATCCTGATTCAGTGAAGCCAAACGGCTGCCCAGCGCCATACTCGCCAGCGGTTTCGGCGGGTAAATTTCAATGATGCGCAGGTCGTCTGGCGGCTGTTCGATAAACTGCTGAATCTCACGATAGCTCTCTTCATGGTGATGCAGGATGTTGATCATCGGCTGCAGTGCGCTGTCACCCAGCCAGCGCTCCATACGTTTGAACCATTTAGGCGTGTAAGACATTTGTGATGGCACGGTGCGGATCACCACAATGGTATCGGCACCGCGTCGTGCCGCTTCACGCACCGGAATGGCATCGCTAATGCCGCCATCCAGATAGTTCACCCCATCCATCAGTACGCCGCTGCGATAGAACCCCGGAATGGCGCTGGAAGCTTTGATCACGTCATGCCAGTTCAGGCTGGTAGGATTGAAATATTCGGCACGATAATCGTCACCGCGACAGGCGCACATATAGAACTCGCTGCCTTTGGCAAACAGCCCTTCGGCGGTGCTCAGCGACAAGGGAAATTCTTGTTTGGTGATGTCGATCAGCCAGTCGAGATCGATAAGATGGCCACCGCGCACAAAGCGCAACGGATCAAAAAACAGTTTGCTGGTGGTATAACGCGTGATGACGCGGCGCGCGTAGCCCGGTTGGGCGCAAACAAACGCAGACAGGTTTTGTGCTCCTGCGGAGGTGCCCAGCATCAATTGAAACGGGTTAAAACCGGCACGTTGAAACTCATCCAGCACGCCTGCGGTGAAGATGCCGCGTTGACCGCCGCCTTCGCAGACCAGGGCAATTTTTTTGGATTTAAATGGGGTGAGCGCCAGGGGCTCAAAGGTGTCCAGTGACACCGGGATGCGTATTCCCAATGGATGTCCCTCAGTTTTCCTGCTCTGAGGGAGCCGCTGACGGCAGCATCCCGGAGAACCAGTCATTGTCATTCCCTGACCTATTGCATCGTGCAATCGGTGCGGCTAACTATTATGCCGCAAATGACTGGTCTCCGCTTTAGTGACTCGCGGGTTAGCGTTGTGTTAACGCAATCGGTCAGGGTCGTTTACGCCCGGTAAACAGGCTTACGAGGAACAGAATAATACCGACAATGAAGACAATTTTAGCTGCCCATGCTGCCGTACCCGCCAGACCGCCGAAACCTAACGCTGCAGCAATCAGAGCGATGACGAGAAAGATAATACCCCAACGAAACATAAGCCTCTCCTTACCGTAGTGAAAATCGAACTGCTTATTCATACAACATTGTTTTTATTACGAAACGGCACCGAAACAGTGCCGCTTCGCTCGCGTTAAGATTTCACCTTCAGGTCATTCTTCACGCTTTTGACGCCTTCAATGGCTTTGGCGATTTTCTCAGCACGATCGGACTGTGCCTGGTTCGCCACTTCTCCTGATAACTGCACCACGCCATCGGTGGTTTCCACCTTCACGTTGCGCGATGGCACAATGTCATCTGCTAAAAGCTTAGCTTTGATTTCACTGGTGGTTGCGGTATCCCCCGCATAACCTTTCAGTGTGGTCTCTTTGCTGTCTTTAACGTGCAGTTTGTCACTGACGGATTTCACACCCTCAACTTTTTGCACCAGCGCCACGGCTTTTTCCGCCTGATCCTGCGAAGCGACAAAGCCGCTCAGCGTGACCACGCCCTGATGCGTTTTTACTGAGATATCCGTACTTTTAATCGCTTCATCATCCACCAGCGCCGCTTTGGCTTTAGCAGTGATGCCGCTGTCATCCATAAAACCATCGACTTTTTTCATAGAACTATCGATTTTAGAACCCGTGCTGCTGGTGTCCGCAGCGAAGGCTGCGCCGCCCAACAGAGCAGTGGTAGCCAGAGCGGCAATCAGGGTTTTAGCAATCTTAGTCTTATTCATCGATATCATCCTTCTATCAGTTAACTCACTCGCAACTGCGAATGCGCCAGCAACAAACGGCGTTGCTGCATTCATAGACGTAATGAAACCAGAGGTCTCTTTTCTCGTCCGACAGGATAATCATAGTAGGGATTACAGGTTTTGCTGGCTTTTGTGGTTGATATCTCGCCAAAAAGCGATAAACGCAGCGCAATTAGGAGGAGTCTGTAGGATAAAAATAGGGCCAGTAAAATCACTGGCCCTGTTGTGATGCGGGATTAATGCTCGCGCGTTTTGCGGAACTTCACGTCAGGATAGCGTTCCTGCGTGATGTTGAGGTTTACCATAGTTGGGGCGATGTAAGTGAGGTTATCACCGCCATCCAGCGCCAGGTTCACTTCGTTTTTGCGTTGGAAATCGTCGAATTTCTTCGCATCGCTGCACTCCACCCAACGGGCGGTTGAGACGTTGATGGCTTCATATATCGCTTCGACGTTGTATTCGCTTTTCAGACGCGCCACGACCACTTCGAACTGCAGCACACCAACCGCACCCACAATCAGATCGTTGTTGTGGACCGGACGGAACACCTGCACCGCGCCCTCTTCCGACAGCTGAACCAGACCTTTCAGCAGCTGTTTCTGCTTCAGCGGATCGCGCAGACGGATACGACGGAACAGTTCCGGCGCGAAGTTCGGAATACCGGTGAACTTCATGTTTTCACCCTGGGTAAAGGTGTCGCCGATTTGAATGGTGCCGTGGTTGTGCAAGCCGATGATATCGCCAGGGAAAGCTTCTTCTACGTGCGAACGGTCGCCGGCCATGAAGGTCAACGCATCCGAAATCACCACGTCTTTGCCAGTACGCACCTGGCGCAGCTTCATGCCTTTCTCGTACTTGCCAGAAACCACACGCATGAAGGCAACACGGTCACGGTGTTTCGGATCCATATTCGCCTGGATCTTAAACACGAAGCCGCTGAATTTCTCCTCGCTGGATTCCACCAGACGCGCATCGGTTTTACGTGGCATCGGCGTCGGTGCCCAGGCCACTAAGCCATCGAGCATATGATCGACGCCGAAGTTACCCAGTGCGGTGCCGAAGAACACCGGGGTAATTTCACCGCTCAGGAACAGCTCCTGATCGAACTCGTGGGACGCGCCCTGTACCAGTTCCAGCTCATCACGCAGTTGTTGTGCCAGGTCTTCACCCACCGCCGCGTCGAGATCCGGGTTCGCCAGACCTTTGACAATGCGCACATCCTGAATGGTATGGCCCTTACCGGTTTGATACAGGTAAGTTTCATCTTTGTAGAGGTGATACACGCCCTTGAACAGCTTACCGCAGCCAATCGGCCAGGTGATTGGCGCGCAGGCAATCTTCAGCTCGCTCTCAACTTCATCCAGCAGTTCCATCGGATCGCGGATGTCACGGTCAAGTTTGTTCATAAAGGTGATGATCGGCGTATCGCGCAGACGGGTCACTTCCATCAGCTTACGGGTACGATCTTCAACACCTTTCGCGGCATCGATCACCATCAAACAGCAGTCAACCGCCGTCAGCGTACGGTAGGTATCTTCAGAGAAGTCTTCGTGCCCTGGGGTATCCAGCAGGTTCACCAGACTGTCGCGATAGGGGAATTGCATCACCGAGGTGGTGATGGAGATACCACGTTGTTTCTCCATCTCCATCCAGTCAGATTTAGCATGCTGGCTGGAGCCGCGGCCTTTGACGGTACCGGCGGTTTGGATCGCCTGCCCGAACAGCAGCACTTTTTCGGTAATGGTGGTTTTACCGGCATCCGGGTGCGAGATGATCGCAAACGTACGGCGGCGCGCCACTTCATCTAAAAAGGAAGCAATAGACATGTGTGAATTCTTCTTCAAGGGCAACGCGCGGGCGGCGCGCTGCGAATAAATCGTTCCGGGCAAAGCCGGGGGATAACGGAACCCATGGTGACGCAGTGGTGTCAGTTCACAGCAAGATGTGCGCGATCTACATTGGCGGCAGTCCGGTTATCCAGTCAGCATTAAGGCGGCATAGCATACAATATTTCAGCAGGTGGGGAAATCGCGGGATGGAACCTGTGTACACCCTCGCCCTGCCGCTTTCCTGCAGGCGATAAGAAGAGACTGCTCGAGCGAGGCTTTCATTCAGGGTTACAGCCTCGCCCATTTGCGGGAGAGGCTGGGGTGTGGGAAACGACACACGACTAACCCAATATGCGCACCACTGCCGCCTTAAAGATCTTCACCCCAATCTCCAGCGAACTCAGTTCAAAACGCATATCAGGATGATGCAGTCCCGGCACCAGATTGGTACCCAGCCCCCAGAAACCGGCTTTCACCTGCGGTCTTTTCACCGGGTAGTAGAAGAAGTCTTCACTGCCTGGCGTGGATTTGGTGTCGAGCAGTCCTTCTTCCCCCAGTACATCGACGATCGCTGCCCGGATCACTGCCGTGGCTTCCTCGTGGATTTCTGCGGCGGGCATCTCTTTCAGTACCACCACTTCAGCGCTCGCACCCAATGCAGCCACGCTGTGCTGAATCGCCTGCGTCACTTTCTGTTTCAGCACCTCCATCGGTGCGTTCTCCTGCGAACGCAGATCCCACACCACGCGCGCCTCATCCGGCACGGAGTTGGTGACACCGGCATCACACAGGAAGCGGGTGGCTTTCACGCTCCATGTCAGACCCGGCGCCAGATGGATACTGTTCACCGCCTGTACCGCTTGTACTGCGGCATCCAGCGCATTGACACCCAAATGTGGGCGCGCGGCATGAGCAGGCACACCTTTAATTGTCGCTTCCAGCGTACTGCACGCCGAATAGAGCACGGCTGGCGTGGCTTGTCCGACATGGCACTCTTCCAGTGGACGCACATGGAAACCGAGGATCATCTCGACATCCTCCAGCGCACCGCCCTCAATCATCGATAACGCACCTGCACCGAGTTCTTCCGCAGGCTGGAACAGCAGCTTAAGCTTGCCGCGCTTGATCGCACCCTCTTTCAGCAACTCCTGTGCCGCCGTCAGCACCACCGAAGAGTGCCCATCGTGGCCGCAGGTATGGCGTGCACAGGCGACGCCGTTAATGATGTGGCCGAGTGCATCCATATCTGCACGTAGCGCCAGTACCGGACCCGGCACGCCGCTGTCAATTTCCGCCACGATGCCGGTGGTGTGATTAATGCCGCGCGTCACGCTGATGCCAGCCTGCTCAAGCTGGTCGGCGATATAGGCGGAAGTTTTGAATTCTTCGAATCCCAGTTCCGGGATTTCATGCAGGTAATGGTAATGATCTAATACGTTCGACACCGCTAAGCTCCTGACAAGTAAAGGCTCATCACAGCATCCGCCGATGTACGGCTATAATCAATCCAGGGTGAATGAAAATGAGTCAAACCTGAGAACTCTTCGCATTCAATAAATGAAATAATTCCATTTACAATCAATAAGATAATTTCAACTTTTTGCTGAAAAAGCCTTCACAAAAAAGTATAGATTGATGCATAATTCACCGTACTTCACCTGACAAATTAAAAAGGACTCAGCCATGTTAACTGCTGAAATGACCTCTCGCCTGAACGATCAACTGAACCTCGAATTCTTCTCTGCCAACCTGTATCTGCAGATGAGCGCATGGTGCAGCGACAAAGGTTTTGAAGGTGCTGCCGCTTTCCTGAAGATGCATTCTCGCGAAGAGATGGAACACATGCAGCGCCTGTTCGATTACGTTAGCGATGCCGGTTCTCTGCCGGTGCTGGGCAGCATTGCCGCCCCTGCCGTTAGCTGGAACTCACTGAATGACGTGCTGGAAGAAGCGCTGAAGCATGAGCAGCTGATCACGCAGCGCATCAACGACCTGGTACACACCGCGTTGATGTCTCAGGACTACTCAACCTTCAACTTCCTGCAGTGGTATGTGGCTGAGCAGCACGAAGAAGAGAAGCTGTTCAAAACCGTACTGGATAAACTGGCGCTGGTGGGCAACAAAGGCGAAGGCCTGTTCCTTGTGGACAAAGACCTGGGGCGCATGAACGTCGAAGGCCACGGCCAGTCATAATAAAGACGACACACAGCTGAAAACACCACGCCCGGCAATGTCGGGCGTTTTTTTATGCTGAAATCGTACGCTTAGATGGCGACGAGCGTACAAACGATCAGGAACATAGACTCAACCAGGGGCGCATCAATGCCCCCCTGCGTTGTCGCATCGCCATACATGGCGACCGCTTACTCCAGCTCTTTCAGACGCAGTTCTGAAGGCTGCGGGCGGCCAAAGAAATAGCCCTGGAACAAGGTACAACCCTCTTCACGCAGCTTGGCGAACTGCTCGCTGCTCTCCACCCCTTCGGCGGTGATCTGAATATCCAGACTGCGGCTCATGCCGGTGATCGCCCGGATAATCGCCAACGCTTCGCGACTGTCACCCATATCGTTGATAAACGACTTGTCGATTTTGATCTTGTCGAACGGGAAAGATCGCAGATAACTCAGCGATGAGTAGCCAGTGCCGAAATCATCCAGCGCAATCTGCACGCCAATCGCCTTCAGACTTTGCAGAGTGCGGATATTGCCCAGGGTGTCATCCAGCAGTACCGATTCCGTGATCTCCACCTCGAGGCGATGCGGGGCCAGCCCGGATTCGCGCAACGCGCCTTCCACCACCGACACCAGCGAGCTGTTCTTGAACTGCAGCGGCGACAGGTTCACCGACACCGACTGCTCGGTGCCCCAACTCTGCGCCTCGCGGCAGGCTTCATACAGTGCATAAGCGCCCAGCATGTGGATCAGTCCGGTCTCTTCAGCAATCGGGATGAAATCATTTGGCATGATCAAGCCCTTAACCGGATGGTGCCAGCGCATCAGCGCTTCATAACCAATGATTTCGTCCTCATTGGTGATCGGCTGATAGTAGAGTTTCAGCTGACGCCCGGTGATGGCCTCACGCAGATCGTTTTCAATCACGCGGCGACTGCGCGCCACATCATCCATTTCCATGGTGAAGTGTTCATAGCGGTTACGTCCGTTGCGTTTGGCTTCGTACAACGCCATATCCGCACAGCGCAGCATGTGCTCCGGCGTGTTGGTGACCTGTGACGTCAACGCAATGCCCACGCTCAGCCCAACGGAAAGATTGTGCCCTTCAACGTTGATCGGCGGACGGATCGCTTCGATAAGGCGTTGAGCCACCACCGCCGCTTCCTGCGCGTTATTGATATTCGGCAGCACGATAGCAAACTCATCGCCGCCAATACGTGCCAGCGTGTCGTGATCGCGCAGCACACTGCGCAAGCGTTTTGCCACCACGCGCAGCAGATCGTCTCCAATCTGATGGCCCAGCGCATCGTTAACGTTCTTGAAGTTATCAAGATCGAGGCACAGCGTGGCGCTCAACGCATGGTGATGATTATCCTGACGCAGCGCTTCACTCAGCTTCTGCCGGAACAGAATACGGTTTGGCAGGCTGGTAAGGTTATCGTGGTGCGCCATGTGGTGAATACGCGCATCGGCTTCACGCTGATCGGTAACGTCCTCAACAATCAGCATCACGTAGTTCTGACGCATATCTTTGCCACTGATGGTGGTGGCGCGGGTATGCAGAATACGATCACCGCCTGCGGTCAGCAGCAGCTGCTCGCGTGAATGGATGCCTTCGCTGCGCAGCGCGATATCCGCCAGGCTGTTGAAATAGTCGCTCAGCTCCGCCGACATACACTCGTGCGGACGCTTGTGCATAATCAAAGATTTACTGACGCCAAACAGCTGCTCGGCTTTGTCATTAACCATCAAAATTTCGCGGCTGATGGCGTCTTCCACAATCACGCAAGACGGAATGTTAGCGATGATGGTATCGAGGAAACCAGACATCTCAGACATCTTAGCGCTCTGCGCCTGCGCCAGATCCCGCGCGCGCAGTAGTTGCTGTTCATTCTCACGACGCTCGGTGACATCACGCGTGATTTTGGCGAAGCCGATCATCTTGCCATCTTCATTATGGATAGCATCGATCACCACATGCGCCCAGAACGCCGAGCCATCTTTACGATAGCGCCAGCCTTCATCTTCGAAGCGACCGGTTTTCAGCGCGATACCTAGGTTGGCTTCCGGCGTGTTGGCGATGCGCTCCTGCGAACCGTAAAACACTGAAAAATGCTGGCCGACAATCTCCTCGGAAAGATAGCCTTTGGCACGCTGTGCCCCGGCGTTCCAGTTCACTACACGGCCCTGCAAATCGAGCATATAAATCGCGTAATCGGTCACGCCTTCCACCAACAGACGGAAAGTTTTCTCGTACTCCTGCTGTTTGCGCTGCAGCTCACGCTGCTCGGTGCAGTCACGGGTGATTTTGGCGTAGCCAATCAGCTTGCCCGCATCATCACGGATGGCATCAATGATCACATGTGCCCAGAACGCGCTGCCATCTTTACGATAGCGCCAGCCTTCATCCTCAAAGCGCCCGGTTTTGAAAGCGGTGCTGAGGTTTTTCTCAGGGATATGATTTTTGCGGTCCTGCGCACTGTAGAAGCGTGAGAAGTTCTGACCAACAATCTCTTCGGCCACGTAACCTTTGGCACGCTGCGCGCCGGCATTCCAGTTTTCGACGTTACCGTCGAGATCAAGCATGTAGATGGCGTAGTCCGTTACGCCTTCAACTAATAAACGGAAACGTTGCTCCTGTTCCTGCTGTTTGCGCTGCTGTTCTTGCTGAACCGTGCAGTCGCGGGTGATTTTGGCAAAGCCCAGCAGTTCGCCGAAGTCGTCGCGAATCGCATCAATCACCACATGTGCCCAGAAGGCGCTGCCATCTTTACGATAACGCCAGCCTTCGGTTTCGAAGCGCCCCACCGCTGTCGCTATTGAAAGCCCGCGCTGCGGCGCACCGTTTTTACGATCTTCTTCGCTGTAAAACAGCGCAAAATTTTTGCCGACGATTTCGTCCGGCGTATAACCTTTGGCGCGTTGCGCTCCTGCATTCCAGTTGGCGACGGTGCCATCGGGTTTGAGCATGTAAATGGCATAATCCACCACGCTCTGCACCAGCAGCCGGTACATGACGTCAGAGTTATTATTCATTGTTGTTCGCCTATTGCTGGCCTGGTATTAATTGCTTCTTAAGAAAAATCTTAATTACCGTGGAGACTTAAACGCAAAAGCGCAGCGCTGACAAGCGTTAATCGTCCACAGACAAAAGTTGGTAGTCAGGTTATCGGCAATGGCGAAAAAACATTCAGAGGGATACTCAATATATTCTGCTACGTTGACGCTGCTCCTGGGGAAAACGCGGACTATCCAGATGGCATTGCAGGGGGAGATGCGCTTGCCAGCATAATGGCGCGCGTGTCGCTAAAATCGGGCACTCTGCCGCCGCAATAAAGGCCGGGATCACGCGCTGGGCAGCGGTTTTCTCAATTAACCATAGCTGATCGTCAAGCGGCGGATGGACGTTCCACGGCAGCCAGCGTGCCTGCTGCTCGGCCAGCAGCCGCGCAGCGCGTGTGCCGGGCGCAACGTGACTGCTGAAAATCAGCTTAAAGCCTGGCTGAGCACTGAGCTGCGCGGCTAAGCCGCTGTCGGCCACCGCATCGGCCGCCACAATGACATCTGCAGGCCGCCATTGTTCCGGCTGCGGCTGTTTCAACAAGCGCACCAATCCCAGCGCCGTGGTGGCGGGCAGTTTGTCCATCGCCAGCAGTTGCGCGACCTCACTGCGAATTTGCGGGCAGAGCTGAACCGCCAGCCCCCGTGCGGTGAGCTGTAAAGCCACTTCCGGACCGCGTCCGTGTTCCGGCACGGCAATCACCGCGCCGTGGGTGGCGGCCATCCCCAGTGCATCCATCTGATCGCACAAACGCTGCGTGCGATCGCCGTAGGACGCATCAGTGATCAACAGCTTAGCCTGCGGCGGGCAGTCAAACGGCAACAGCAGCGCTTCGCGGCTCCAGTCGCCCATATAGGTGATGCCACCGGCAATCGGCAGATGGAACCATACCGAACCCGGTGAATGGCCGCTGCGGCCGGTAAACAGATTTAACGGGCCAATGGCCGTTTGCCCGCGTAGCGGTAACAAACGTCGCGCATACATCGGCACCGCGACGTTAGCCAACTGCAACCAGGTTTGCTCGGTGGCGTAGACCGGCGGTGAGCCGATTTGCGCCCAGCAGTCGAGCGAGGCGGCGTGATCAATGTGCGAGTGGGTCAAACACAACGCATCAACCCGGCCAATGGCGCGGATATCCGGGCGCACGCCGGGTTGCGGACCGGCGCCGAGATCCCACAGCAGGCGATAGCCTTCCATCTCAACCAAAAAGGCCGCGGGCAGCTTGCCGCCCACACCGCTGATAACCGTTAAGCTTGCCATGGTAAAACCCCTTGCGGCAGGCGCCGCGCCAGCCGCGTTGCCAATCCCATCAGCAAACACACGACCAGAATCATTAGGCAGCCTACCGCGGCCGCCAGCGAGGCGGAGCCCCCTTCGTCGAGGAACACGATGGTGGGTCCGATGGTTTGGGTTTGCGAGGTGACCAGCAATACCGAAACCTGGATTTCATTCAGTGCGGTGAGGAACACCAGCACCGTGCCCGCCAGCGCAGAAGGCGCAGCCAGCGGCAGTAAAATATCGCGCATGCGGCGCATAAAGCTGGCACCGCACAAGCGTGCCGCCTCATCCAGCGCTGGTTCCAGTTGCGCGAAGCCTGCCAGGGTCGGGCGCAGCACCAGCGCAAGGAAGTTCGCCAGATACGCGGCGAGGATGATCCACACCGTGCCATACAGCGACACATTGATTATCGGCAGCGGCCGCAGGAAGAACAGCATCGCGGCGACACCGGTAACAATGCCCGGCAAGGCATAGGTGAGTTCACTGGCCAGCCACAGGCCGCGCACCAGTTTGGTCCGTCGCCAGCTGAGGAAATACGCCAGGAACAGCGCGGTGGACGTCAAAATCATCGCCGCCAGCGTGGTTAGCCCGAGGCTGGTCATAAAGGCGTGGCGCACCGCTGGGTAGCCCCATAGCGCGCTGCGGAAGTTCTCCAGGGTCAGCGTTTGCCAGGTGAGTGCCTGACCATATCCGCTGGTGAGTGCAGTGATCAGCAGCGCACTGACCGGCAGCAGCAGCGTCAGCACCATCCACAGCCAGGCGGTACCTTCAATCGCCATGCGCCCGCGCCCTAGCGTTTGCTGCCACAGGCGCGGCGCACCGTTGACGCGCACATCATGACGCCCACCGAGCCAGGCGCTGGCCGCCATACCCGCCAGCGTGATCACGGCAATCAGCAGCGCGTAAACGGCGGTATTGGGTAAGGCGCTCGGACCAATGCCGTTGAGCTGCTGATAGACCAGCGTGATCAGTGTCGGCACGCGGGCGGGAATACCCAGCATCGCCTGAATACCGAAGTTACCGGCAGCGGCGACAAAGGTCAGCGCGGCCCCGGCAAAGATCGCCGGACGCGCCAGCGGCAGAATGATGGTGAACAGCACGCGCATCCTGGACGCGCCGCTAATCTGTGCCGCTTCGACTAAATCGGCCGGTAAGCGACGTAAACCCGCGCGCACGGTGAGAAACACCAGTGGCGCGTTGTGTGTACCGAGCAGCAGCACGATGCCGCTCAGCGAATAGAGCGGCTGTTCGCCGGGCGCAAACCACGGCAAGCCGAGCGAACCAAACAGCAGCGCTAACGGGCTGGACGGTGCCAGCGCCTGCAGCCACGCCAGCGCCGTGACCTGCGGCGGAATCATCAGCGGCAGGATAAAGGCAAACACCCAGGCGGTTTTGGCGCGCAAATCGCTCAGCGCCACCAGCCAGGCGGCGGCGGCGCCGAGCAGCACCGAAATCAGGGTCGAGCTAAAGGCGATGAGCAACGTATTGCCACTGGCAATCAGCACGCGGTCGCTGGCTACCAAGCGCGTTAACCGAGCCATGTCCGGCACGCCCTGAGGAGCAATCGCCGTCCACACCAGTCGCAGCAGCGGCGCGACAGACAGCAAACCAATCAGCAGCACCATCAGCGCCAGGATCAGCTTTTCGCTGTTGAGACGCCAGCGTTGGCCGCCACGCGTCGCGTTACGCCATTCGTTGCTCACCACGCTCATGCTTAGCCGCCAAACATTGCGGTGAACTGATCGCGCACCGTGGCATCTTCCTTGATGGCTTTCGCCACGTCAGGGGTCAGCAGTTTGATTTTATTAATGGGCGTAAAGCCGGCCGGTGCAGAAACACGATCGTCCACCGGACGGTTACCCTGCTCGACCACCAGCTTCTGGCCTTGCTCAGACAGCATAAAGTTTACGAAGGCTTTAGCGGCGGGCAGGTTGTGCACCGACTTCATGATCGCTACCGGCTCCGTCACGTAAGAGACGCCCTCTTTCGGGTACACCAGATCGACTGGCGAGCCTTTTTTCTTCGCCAGAATCACGTCAGCATCAGTGATGATGCCGTACTTATCCAGTCCGCTGGCCACCGCTTTCAGCGCCGGGCCATTGCCGCCCTGCGGAGCCACACCAATCGCTGCCAGCTTCTTGTAGAAGTTCCATCCGATGGTTGGCGTGTTGATATCGGTGTGCAGCTTGTACAGCGCCGCACCAGAGTAGAGCGGGCTTGGCATGGCGATCTGACCTTTATTGGCCTCTACCGCTAGCGCGTTCCAGCTGTCAATCGGCTGTGCGTGCTGGGTGTTATAAGCAATCACCGTGGCGATGATTTTGGTGCCAAAGAAGCTTTTGTCTTTGTCGTAGAACGACGGATTGATGTGGCTCAGTGGCGCATCTTTGTAGCTGTAGAGCTGGTTCTGATTCTTCAACGCGCCAAGGTTGATGGCATCGGCAATCAGCAGCACATCTGGCTTAGCGCCACCGCTCATCATCTCGGTCTGCAATACGTTCATCAGCTGTGTGGTGCCGTTACGCGTCCACTCCACTTCGACTTTCGGGTACGCGGCTTTGAACGCGTCCACGGTTTGCTGCGCGATTTCCGGTGCCTGTGAGGTGTAAATCACCAGCTTGCCGGACGGGGCATCATCGGCGTGGCTGGTGGCGGCAAACACTAATCCACTGGCTAACATCAAAGCGTTAAAAGACGTGCGCATAGCAATTTCCCTAAGGTTTGAACGTTATGAAGGAAGAATCCAACCGTCGCGCAGCGCCACACCAAGGGTCGCGTCAACAACGGGTAAAGCGGCATCGGCCAGCTGCAGCGTGATGCTGTGGTCTGGTGCCTCGATGGGTGCAACATCAATTTGGTAATGGCTGCCGCGATAGATCACCCGCTGCACGCGTGCCGCAAACTGCGGTTCACCCGGTTCAGCGAGACGGAAATCCACCGCATGAAAACTGGCTTTGCCATGGGGCATCGGGCGTTGATCCGGTGCACAGCGCAAGGTGACGCGCAGACCGCACAACGTGGCGAGCGCTTTGCCCTCGCCGGTAGGTTCGATATCGCTGACCGGCAGCACTTTGCCGTCATCGATAAATCCCGCCACCATTGCATTCGCCGGTTCACGCCACAGGGTTTGCGGCGTGGCGAACTGCATCACGCGGCCGCTGTCCATCACGACAATGCGGTCGGCCAGCGCCATCGCTTCGTGCTGATCGTGGGTGATGTAGAGCAAGGTGGCGTGGCTGTGGCGATGGAAGCGTCGAAACTCCTCTTCCATGGTAGCGCGCAGGTGCACATCAAGGTTGGCCAATGGCTCATCGAGCAGCACCAGCATCGGTTTAGCGACCAGACAGCGGGCTAACGCCACACGCTGACGCTGTCCACCGGAAAGATCGGAAGGACGGCGCGAGGCAAAGTTTTCTAATCCCACCAGTTCCAGCGCCTGCTGCGTGCGGCTGTCACGCTCATGGCGCGCCACGCCGTTGACTTTCAGGCTATAGGCGACGTTTTCCGCCACCGTCATATGTGGCCACAGCGCATAGCTCTGGAACACCACGCCGAGCTGGCGATCTTCCGGCGGCAGGTGCACGCCCGGCGCAGCAAAGCAGCGCTCACCGACGTGGATTTCACCGGCATCAGCGGTTTCAAAGCCCGCCAGCAGACGTAATAAGGTGGTTTTGCCGCAGCCCGAAGGACCCAGAACGGCGATGAACTCTCCCTGCGCAATCTGCAGCGAGATATCCTGAAGTACCGGCTGGGCAGCAAAGGCTTTGCTTAACCCGCGAAGTATGATCGTTGCCATGTTTCTGGCCTTTATCTGACAGTCCGGCTAAAACCCTACGACAATCAGATGACGATCCCGTGACATCGATTTGACGTTTCCGTGCTCAAACAAAACGGGAGGCCCTAAAGCCTCCCTGCTACTTATTCGACGCTTTCAACCTGCAAATGCATGCCGATGTAGCGCTCATAGCGTGATGGCTTCACGCGTGACAGGTCCACCAGCACCAGCCCGTCAATACAGTTGTTGAAATCGGGATCGCTGCCGAAATCGATAAACTGCACCCCGCCCGGTTCACACACTTCCGAGTACTGCTTGTAGAGCGTGGGAATCGCGGTGCCGAGGTTCGCCAGCAGATGCTTCAGACGACGCAAGTCTTCCGCATAGTTATCACCGGTAAACTGCGCCAGCACCTCCGGCAGCGAGGCCGGATAAGGACGGCGCGATTTTGCCAGCGGCAATTCAGTCGGGAAGTACATGCGGTAGAACGCCACCAGCAGATCGCGCGCCGCCAGCGGCATACCGCCGGAGATCGACACCGGACCGAACAGGTAACGGGTCTCCGGGTATTTGGCGATATAGGCACCAATGCCCATCCACAGATAATCCAGGCCGCGTTTGCCCCAGTAGGCGGGCTGGATAAAGCTGCGACCCAGCTCCAGGCCCTGATTGATGATCGGCAACATGCGCTCGTCGTAGTGGAACAGGCTGTCGCTGTAGATGCCTTCCAGACCACGACGCTCCAGCTGCTCGGCACCCGGAATAAAGCGATAAGCGCCCACAATCTCCAGCGCGTCGTCATCCCACAGAATCAGGTGATAGTAATCGTCATCGTATTTATCGAGGTCACGGCGGCGACCGCTGCCCTCGCCCACCGCGCGGAAGGCGATTTCACGCAGGCGTCCGAGTTCACGCAGCAGCGGCACCCAGGTCGCGCCGTTACGACGCCACAGGTAAATCTGTTTGCCATCCGGCAGCGAGCCGAGACGCTCACTCTCCATCAGCGCTTTTTTCAGTTCGGCACGATCTTCCGGGCGCGCAATCGCCGCTTCAGTCTGGAACAGACCACGACGGCCCTGACCAATGCGATATAAGTGCTTGCGCAGCCGTTTCGCCAGCTCTTTGCCCGGCGTGTGGCCATCGTGCCAGTTGGCAAACGGGATCTGCTCGCCAATGTGCAGCTTGATGCGCGATCCACGCTGGCGGAACATCTCGCGCACCAGCATCAGCAGCGCCAGCGGTGAGGCGATTTTGGCGGCGGCATAGAACGCAAGGCTATTACGTCCGACGACGTGTGCCGGAACAATCGGCGCACGAGCACGGGCGGCCAGGCGCAGGAAGCTGTGATGCCAGCGGTTATCGCGCACACCACGGCTCGAAAGGCGCGACACTTCACCCGCCGGGAAGATAATCAGTGCGCCCTGATTGTCGAGATGCTGCTGCATGCGCGTCAGCTGTTCGCGACTGGTGCGGTTGCCCATGTTATCCACCGGCAACATCAGATTGTTGATCGGCTCCAGCATCATCAGCATGCGGTTTGCCACGATTTTCACATCACGACGCACCTGAGACACGGCCGCCAGCAGCGCCAGTCCGTCCAGCGCACCGAGCGGATGGTTGGCGACAATCACCACCGGACCGCTGGTCGGGATCTGCTCCAAATCGCGTTCACTTAATTCACAGCGCACATCCAGGTGCTCCAGTACTTGCTCGACCATATCCACCCCTTTCAGGTGGCGATAACGGTCAGCAAAAGATTGGAATTCATGTTCGCGAACCGCCCATTTCAACAGGCTTTTTTGCCAGTTCGCGGGGTGATGGCCTGGCCAGTAAGTATCGAGAAGCTGATCAACAGAAAACATCATTCACCTTTTGTGCGCAGAGGTTTATGGCACCGAAGTTAAACAGGCTTGTTTTCAGATTTATGACCAGTGAGAAAGCGAAACGGAAATAACGGGGGGAAACGCAGGGCGTTAGTCAGTAATGGCACCGCTAGCGAACCGTATAGAGGATTGTCGAGCCAGCGAGCGGCAGAAGCCGCCCCTGAAAAGACAACCACTTATCGATGGTGTGGCACCGCCCGATTCATCGTGCGTGAGCGGTTAAAGTTTTAACGGCGGCAATTGTGAGAACACGCTCAACAAGCCTTTGCTCCACAACTGACGAATCTGCGAAAAGTAAGGGTGCTGTTCGTTAATATGATGCTGTTCGTTATCTTTGAAGCTGTCGGTGTGATACACCATCACATCCAGCGGCAGGCCCACCGAAATATTACTCGCCAGCGTCGAGTCCATGGAAATCAGCGCACACTGCATCGCCTGGCTGAGCGGGGTCTCATAACGCAATACGCGATCAATAATCGGCTTGCCGTACTTGCTTTCACCAATCTGGAAATAAGGCGTATCCACGCTGGCTTCAATGAAGTTGCCCTGCGGATAGATCTGGAACAGGCGCGGCTCTTCACCACGAATCTGCCCCCCTAATAGCAGCGTGCCACCAAACTCTTCGCCATCACGTTTGATCACTTCACGCAGGGTTTCCCCCACCAGCAGCGCAATGTCATACAGCGAGCGCCCATTCAGCAGATTGGGCTGGTCGCTGTCGTGGTTATTACGCCGTAGCAAACTCATCACGCTTTGCGTGGTCGCCAGATTACCGGCGCTTTGCAGCACCAGCGTGCGTTCATCATCCACCTGAAACACATGTAATTTACGGAACGAGGAAATATGATCGACGCCCGCGTTGGTGCGTGAATCCGATACAAAAATCATCCCTGACGATAAACGCATTGCCACACAATAAGTCATAGTCACGCCTGCAAAAAAATATCACTGCTGCGCATGCACCTGCTGCACCGCGGCCATCGCCAGCATATCCTCACCGCCGCCGCCCAGCCGCATACCGCGCACCGGACAAGCATCGAGATAATCCACACCCACCGCCAGACGTAAATGCTGGCGCGTACTGCGCGTATTGTTGGTGATATCAAAGCTGTGCCAACTGCCATCCAGCCAGGCTTCAACCCAGGCGTGAGTAGCAACGTGTTCTACATTGTCCGTATAAAGATAGCCGCTGACATAGCGCGCCGGGATCCCGAGACTGCGACAACAAGCCAGAAACACATGGCTGTGATCCTGGCAAACGCCGCTGCCCGCCGCAAATACTTTCGCTGCGGTATCACTCACCTGGGTGCTGCCTGGCTGGTACGGCATTTTTAACAGCAGCTCATCCATCAGTTTTTCCAGGCTGGCGAGCGGTTTTTCCGCGTGCCAGTAGCGCTGTGCGAAATCGCGTATCGCCGCATCGGGCAAGGTTAATGGCGTGGCGCGCAGAAACACCAATGGCGAAAGGATCGATTCAGGGTCGGGGGAATACTCCCCTTCATCCAGAATTTCCACCACCCCGCGCGCGGCAATCTCCAGTTGCTGGTGTGGCGTATCCAGCGTCAGCACATGCAACACGTTGCCGTAAGCATCCAGGGTGCGCGTGGCTTCGCACGGTAAATCGAGATCCCATGACAGAATCTGCTGGTGCACCGAGTTTTGCGGCGTCAGGCGCAGATACTGGGTGCTGAGTTTGACCTGATGCTCATAGGCATACCAGGTTTTGTGCTCGATGTTCAGTCTCATTTCGCCTCCAGGTAGGTCTGATTGATGCTTTCTGCCAGCGCATTGGTCTGCGTGAGAAAGTGATTAAGCCACCTGTACAACCCGTCACGCGTCAAACTCTCCCAGGTGCTGAAGCGCATTTCGGCTAACAGCACCGTCACCAGATAGCGTGGACGATCCTCACCGCTGCTGCCGATCTGTTCCAGCTGGTTGGCGATCTCCTCAATGCAGGAGTGCAGCGAACGCGGGCTTTCGTTACGCAGGATCAGCATCTCATTCACCAGATCCGGCATCAGCTGCTGCTTAAAGATCGCGTTATAGGCTTCACGCGCCGACACCGCACGCAGCAAGGTATCGAGGCAGTAGTATTCCCGCACCGAATCGGGGTTTTGCTCCAGCAGTTGCTGGTTGACGCTCAACAAACGCGCGGTGCCGTCGCTGCGCTCCATCAGCGTGCCGATGCGGATAAAGCACATCGCATCGCCGCGCAGCAAGGTGCCGAACATCGCGCCACGAAACAGGTGGGAGCGCTCTTTAACCCAGTCGAAAAAGCTGTCGGCGTTGGCGCTGGTGATGCCGCGTCGCCGCATGTTACGCATCTCAATCCACGTTGAGTTGATGCTCTCCCACACCTCGGACGACAAACTGCCGCGCACCGCGTGCGCATTGTTCCAAGCCTCCTGCCAGCAGCTAAAAATACTGCTAGGGTTGCGATCGTCGAGGGCGAAAAAGTTAAACAGCTGCGGCATGGTGAAACGCCCGTTCAGGGTTTCAAACAGCTGGCGCGTGCCGGTGAGATTGAGCGGCAACAACAGCTCATCGGTTTGGCTGTTACGCACCGGCATCAGCGAAAGCCGGTTGGTGACATCCAGCACCCGGGCAAGTTGTTCTGCGCGCTCCAGATAGCGCGCCATCCAATAGAGGCCACTGGCCGTGCGGCTTAGCATGATGCGTCATCCTCCAGAACCCAGGTGTCCTTGGTGCCACCGCCCTGCGATGAGTTCACCACCAGCGAACCTTCGGTCAGCGCCACGCGGGTTAAGCCACCCGGCACTAAACGAATATCCGCACCGCATAAGGCAAATGGACGCAAATCGATATGACGCGGCGCCAGGCCGTTGTCGATAAACGTCGGGCAGGTGGAGAGCGAGAGCGTGTCCTGCGCGATATAGTTTTCCGGGCGTGCTTTCAAACGATCGCGAAAATCACTCAGCTCCTGCTGGCTGGCCACCGGGCCAATCAACATGCCGTAACCGCCAGCGCCGTGTACCTCTTTCACCACCATTTTGCTGAGATTGGCGAGGACGTAAGTCAGATCCTGCGGCTTACGGCACTGCCAGGTCGGCACGTTGTTGAGGATCGGATCTTCATCCAGATAGAAGCGGATCATGTCGGGCACATAGGGATAGATCGATTTGTCATCGGCCACGCCAGTTCCAATGGCATTGGCCAACACCACGTTACCGGATCGATACACCGACAGCAGGCCCGGCACGCCGAGCATCGAATCGGGACGGAACGCCAGCGGATCGAGGAACGCATCATCAATACGGCGATAGATCACATCGACTTTGCACGGCCCGGCGGTGGTGCGCATCATCACCGCACCGTCTTTGACAAACAGATCGGCACTTTCCACCAGCTCAACGCCCATCTGCTGCGCAAGGAAACTGTGTTCGAAGTAGGCGCTGTTGAAGCGGCCCGGCGTCAGCACCACGACCACCGGATCGTTGACCGGTGAGCTTTCGCGCAGGGTTTGCAGCAGGTGTGAAGGATAGCGTTCTACCGGCGCAATATGCTGCTCGACGAACAGTTCCGGGTAGAGGCGCATCATCATCTTGCGGTTCTCCAGCATGTAGGAGACACCAGAAGGCGTGCGCAGATTGTCCTCCAGTACGTAGTACTCGCCGTCGTTGTTGCGCACCATATCGACACCGGTGATGTGCGCATAGATGTTGCGGTGCAGATCGACACCTTGCATGCAGGGCTGATATTGATCGTTTACCAGCACCTGCTCGGCAGGCACGATCCCCGCCTTGAGGATGTGTTGTTGATGGTAGATATCATGCAGGAAGGCATTCAGGGCTTGCACGCGCTGGCGGATGCCGCGATCGAGCATCGCCCACTCACTGGCCGGAATAATACGCGGCACGCTATCGAACGGGATGAGCCGCTCCGCGCCGCCGTCTTCACCATAGACGTTGAAGGTGATGCCCACGCGATGAAACAGCAGTTCCGCTTCTTCGCGTTTCCGCGCCACAGCCTCTTTGTCCGCCTGTTGTAACCACTCCCAGTAATGCTGATAGTGCGCACGGTGTTCGCCGTTGCTCAATAACATCTCATCATAGAAGTGTGACGCTATCTGGTAGCTTTCTTTCATGATTTACCCGGCGCTTGTCAGAGGACCTGGATCCTCTCCTGCACAAAGTGTGCCAGAGGCTCACGCCCCAAACGGCACACGCACCCCGATAGTGGAGCAGCGCCGAATAACACTCAGATTGCACCTTACTGGTGCATTAGCTGCTGCGCAATTGGCAGCCAGATATCCGTCATCGCTCCATCGCCCCCCGTGAAAGGATCGCGCTGCGGCAAAGGTACGCGCGCGATCTGAACTTTCGCCGCGCGTAAACGAGAAGGTTCATCACGCACGGTTTCCGGGGACATTCCTTCAGGATAGGCGCCAACGGCGAAAAAATCGTCTGAGGCGAACACCTGTTTATGGCCGACACCGGCGGGGATCAGCACCGCATCACCCTCACGTAGCGTCACCATACGGCCGCTATCGCCGCCAAACAGCACTTCCGCCCAGCCCGACGCGACGCCCAGAATTTCATGGGTGTTGGGATGGTAATGGGTGTAAGGGAAGATTGGCGCGCGCCACGCGGCCGGCCAGCCGTTAGCCGTGAAGGTTTTTTCAAACCATTCGGCGCTGTTGCTTTGCAGCTCCTCATCATAGTCAGGCGCAATGCCGGGCCAGATGATCAGCGGCAGTAGATTGTTCGGGATGCCGCCCGAGGGCACCGACAGCATCAGATGCTGCGGATTATTTGATGAACCTGCAGAAAAGGTACCGGCGGCGAAAGACATCAGTAACAGCAGGCTGGAAGTGTTGGCAGTCATACTCTTTCTCCGGGAAGCCACATTGCTTAATTGTGGCAAACCCCGACGGCATTGCAATGTGCGCCCGCCGACAAAATTCACATAACAGAATGATTTACCTTACTAAAGCCAAATTACCTGGCAACATATTTAACATTTTGTGGGACCGGAAAAGCCGCCAATAAACTGTTATAAAAAAACACCTCAATTCTGTATCTGATTCGCTTCACTGTTATGTGATTAACTGGCAGGCAGTAACATTCAGAGGTGAACTATGGAAGCGATCAAACAAATTCTGCTCGATGAAATCGCCACGCTTAACCGTGAAGGCCAGCGCGATAATCTGCCACGCTTTAGCTTATCATTCCTTAAAACCCATCCGGGGCTGTGGGCGATCATGTATCTGTGTTACGCGCTGTGCGTGGCGCTGATCTTCTCCACCGACATGCTTGGCTGGCCCGCGTTCTGGTTCGCCACCGCCTTTGTATTGGTGATGAGCTTCCTGATGCTGATGGATATCAACCCCAAATACCGCTTTGAGGATATCGACACGCTGGATCTGCGCGTGTGCTACAACGGTGAGTGGTATTATGTGCAGCCAGTTTCACAGCAAGCGCTGGATAAAATCGTGGAAAATCCCGGCACGCCCGACCGCGTGCGCAGCGGCATCGATCGCCTGATGAAGCAGAAAGGTGAGGTGGATTTTTATGATGTTTATTACCTGACATGGGGCAATAAGCAGGCAGCAACTATCTGATGAATATCGTCTTGCACGAGATGCAAGGCAGCACAGGCTCCAAAAATCTGACGCGATGTTGTCAGGTTGCCCTGCAGGTACAAACGGCACATCGAATTCAGACTGACCACATTGGTCATCCTTTGTGGTCAGTCGTCTCGGGGGCCAACATTTTGCGGCAGAGCCGTTAAGCCGACGCCAACTGAGCAATCAATTTCCCTAACGTCTCCACCGCCGCCTCGGCGCGCGCATCCCACGGCCAGGCGGTGTTGAAGCGGAAACAGTGGCTGAACCCTTCACTGCCCGAGAACAGCTGACCGGGCGCGATACTGATGCCCTCTTTTAACGCCAGATGATACAGCTGCGTGGTGTTGATCTGCTGCGGCAGCGCAATCCACAAGAAATAGCCGCCTGGCGTATCACTGATCTGCGCGTCAACAGGCAGCACACGACGTAAAGCCTGCTGCGCCAGCTGCTTACGTTTTGCCAGCGTCTGGCGCAACTTCTTTAAGTGCGTGTCGTAACTACGGGTGCTGAGGAAGTCGGCCAATGCCAGCTGCATCGGCGCGCTGGTGGAGAGTGTGCTCATGAGCTGAATACGCTGTACGCGCTGTGCATAGCGCCCGGCTGCCACCCAACCGACGCGAAATCCCGCTACCAGATTCTTCGAAAAGCTGCCGCAATGCAGCACATTCCCCTCGCGATCAAAAGCTTTGGCGGGCAAAGGCTTGTCGTGGCCGCAGTAGAGATCGCTGTAAACGTCATCCTCAATCATCGCGACCTGGTAGCGTGCCAGCAACGCAACCAATTCCTGTTTACCCTCAACGCTCAGAGTAAAGCCGAGCGGGTTTTGTCGGTTGGTCATCAGCCAGCAGGCTTTGACCGGCCAGCGTTGCAATGCCTGCTCCAGCTCGTAGAGATCGATGCCCTGCTCAACATCGCTGGCGATGGCAATCGCATTCAGTTTCAGGCGCTCAATCACCTGCAAGGCACCGTAGAAAGAAGGATTTTCAATCACCACCCAATCACCGGGTTCGGTCACCGCTTGCAGGCTGAGGTTGAGCGCTTCCATCGCGCCGTTGGTGATGACGATATCGTCCGGCGACAAGGTGATGCCCTGCTGGGCATAACGTTGCGCCAGAATTTTCCGCAGCGCTTCGTTGCCGGGCGGCAGGTTATTCAAGGCATCACTGGGTTTCAGATTGTGCGAGACTTTGACCAGCGAGCGCATCAACTGACGCTGCGGAAAGAGTTCGGGATCGGGAAAGGCAGAGCCAAACGGCATGATGCCAGGGTCACGCGTGGCTTGCAGCACATCAAACACGAAGCTGTTGGTGTCCGCCTGCTCGGTTTTGGCAATCGCCTGTGTCGGCAAACGTGGGCGGCTTTCGGCAGCACGAGGCGCAACGTAGTATCCGGATTGCGGTTTTGACAGGATCCAGCCCTGGCTTTCCAGCACTTCATAGGCGTGCATCACCGTCATCAGGCTAAGGCCGCTCTGCTCCGCCTGCTGACGTAATGACGGCAGCTTTTCGCCCGGCGGCCAGATGCGCGCTTCGATCTGCTTACGAAGTTGATCGACCAACTGCTGATATTTCGCCACCCTGGCTCCGATATGGGAAATGAGTGCGGCTATTTTCCCTCACCCTGGCCCCTTCCCGCAAGCGCGAGAGGGGATGGTTGGGATGAGACCATCACCGCACACATGCCCTTACGGCAGCTGCACCAGCTGCTGCTCATTTTCGACAAAGTTCGGCAGTTCGTGGATGCGTTCCGGCGGCACCGGTTTGCCCAGCAAATACCCCTGCAAGGTATCGCAACCCAGGCCGGTGAGGAACGCTTGTTGATCCTGCGTTTCCACCCCTTCCGCCACCACTTTGAGATCCAGTGACTGCGCCAGTGCCACAATGGCGGAAACGATGGTGGCATCTTCCGATTTTGCCTGCAGTTCATTGACGAACGCGCGGTCGATCTTCAACTCACTGGCGGGCAAACGTTTGAGATACAGCAGGCTGGAGTAACCGGTGCCGAAATCATCGATCGAGGCTTTCACGCCCATATCCGTCAGTTGCGTCATGATACGCACACTCTCTTCCGGATCACGCATCGCCGTGGTTTCCGTCACTTCCAGCGTCAGCAATTCGGCCGGGATCTGATGCTTCGCCAGCGCCTGCGTCACGGTTTCCACCAGGTTGCTCTGCTCAAACTGCAGCGCGGAGAGATTCACCGCGACCGACCAGTGTGGATGGCCCTGCAGATGCCAGCAGTGCAATTGACGGCAGGCTTCGTTAATCACCCAGTTACCGATGTTGATGATCATGCCGGTCTTCTCGGCAATCGGCAGGAATTTGTCCGGTGCCAGCAAACCGCGTGTCGGATGCTCCCAACGTAACAGGGCTTCAAAGCCGAGAATCGGGCCGCTCGGCGCACAGTATTTTGGCTGATAGAATAGACGTAACTCTTCGTTATCCAGCGCTTGCCACAGATCGTTATTCAGCTGTAGCTGCGACTGCGCGAGGGTATTCATCGACGGCTGGAAGAAGTTGTAGCCGTTACGACCATTGTTTTTGGTGTGATACATCGCCGCATCGGCGTTAAACATCAGCTCGCGATCATCTTGACCGTCGCCGGGATAGACCGCGATGCCGATACTCAGTGACACCACCAGCTCATAGCGTGAAATATCAAACGGGCGATCGACCGCTTTCACCAATGCATCCGCTACCGCTGCGGCGTCATTGGGCTCATCGATTTCGATCAGCAGCACGAACTCGTCACCGCCCATACGTGCCAGCGTGTAGTGCCCTTTCATCTGACTGATCATGCGCTCGGCCACGGCAATCAGCAGGTTGTCACCCACATGGTGACCAAAGGCGTCATTGACCGCTTTGAAGCCATCCAGATCCATAAACATCAGCGCAAACTGCGACTTCTCGCGATTGGCTTTGTTGATGGATTGCTCCAGACGATCTTCCAGCAAAATACGGTTTGGCAGGCGTGTCAGGTTATCGTGCAGAGCCAGTTGCGCCAGCTCGCGGTTGGCTTCCGCCAGCGAGTGCGCAAGGATGGAGGTGCGTGCTTGCAGGCGTGCATCCAGCATCGAAACCAGCAACGTAATGCCGAGGATCGCCAGCGTCACCACGGTGACCACAATCGCCAGCCAGTTGCTGTTAACGCCCATGTGCGTGGCATGACTCATCATCGGGAAGCTGGCCGCGGCCATACCGGTGTAGTGCATGCCAGCAATGGCGCAGCCCATTACCACCGAAGCACCGAGACGCAGAATGTTCACGCGACCATGTCCTTCGCGCAGGTTAAAGGCCAGCCACAGGGCCGCCCCCGATGCCACCAGCGCAATCACCACTGAAGCGGCGACCCAGCCCCAATTCCAGACGATGCCCGGCGCAAACATCAGCGCGGCCATGCCCATGTAGTGCATGGCGACCACGCCGGAACCGAGCACCAAAGCCCCGCCCGTTAAGCGCCGCCAGGATAAATCATGCGATGAGCACACCAGCCACAAGGCAAAAATTGATGCCAGGATTGCCACTGCCATCGACGTCGCCGTCAGCAGCGGATCGTAGCTCATCACCATATCCAGGCTCATCGACAGCATGCCGATGAAATGCATCGCCCAGACGCCTACGCCCATGGCGAATCCACCGCCTAATAACCAAACCAGCGCCACCTTGCCAGTTGAAGAAGCCACGCGTCCCGCCATATCCAGCGCGGTAAACGAGGCCAGCATCGCCACCAGAATGGAAACGATGACGGTAAACGAATCGTACGAAGTCACTAACATAGTGATTTCCCAAGTTAAAGCCGTTATCAATCAGCTGTGGTGTTATGAAAAAAAGTCAAGGCTATAGGTTTTATGGTGTGTTTTATCGGCAGGAACACTGCCGATTTGAGTCTTTGAACGATGAAACCTTCCGATGCGGAAGAAAATAAAAATGATTTATCAGGCGCTGGTTAAGGGCAGCGGGTGCTCAGCAAACAGTGGCGGTGCATTAAACACAGCGGTAAATTCACCGATACGCTCCGCCGGTGTTGGCTTGCCCAGCAGATAGCCCTGCAGCGTGTCAAAACCGAGCCCGGTCAGCAGACGCTGCTGTTCTTCGGTTTCTACCCCTTCGGCCACCATGCGCAGATTGAGACTTTGTGCCAGCGTCAGCATCGCGCTCACGACGGTGGCGTCCTCGCTGTCGGCACGCAGGCTGTTAATAAAGGCGCGGTCGATTTTCAGTTCGGTGGCTTCCAGATGTTTCAGATGCAGTAAATTGGCATAGCCGATACCGAAGTTATCGATCGCCACTTTCACGCCGAGCTGATGCAATTCTGCAATGCGCTGCTGGCTGAACTGCGGGTCGCGCATCGCGATATTCTCGGTAATCTCCAGCATCAGCGCCCCCTCCGGCAGCTGATAGCGCAGCAGTGCATGACGCAAGCTGTCGATGAGATCGCGCTGATGGAATTGCAACGCCGAAAGGTTAACTGACACGCTCCAGTCGCGGTTGCCTTCATCGTGCCACTGTTTTAACTGACGGCACGCTTCGTTGATCACCCAATTGCCCAGCGCCACGATTTGCCCGGTTTTCTCCGCACGCGGCAGGAACATATCCGGCATCAGTAATCCGCGACGCGGATGTTGCCAGCGCAGCAGCGCTTCGAAGCCCATGAGCACCGTGCCGCCTGCGCGGAATTTTGGCTGATAAAACAGGCACATTTCCTGGTATTCCAGCGCATTCCACAGGTCATTCGCCAGCGCCAGCTGATGCTGTGCCACGGCGCTCATCATCGGTTCAAACAGACACCAGCCGTTTCGGCCGCTGTGTTTGGTGTGATACATGGCGGAGTCGGCGTTGAACATCATCTCCTGCTGGCTACGACCGTGCTGCGGGAACACCACGATGCCGATACTCAACGACACCCGCAGTGAATAACGATCCAGTTCAAACGGCGCATCAATCGCATTCACCAGCTGCTGCGCCAGCGCCGAGGCTTGTAAATCATTGTATTGTGGACACAGCAGCACAAACTCATCGCCCCCCAGTCGCGCCAGCAGCACGCCCTCGCCCAGCTGCACGCGCAGACGTTCGGCGACCGCGATAAGCAGGCGATCGCCCACGTGATGGCCCCAGGTATCGTTGACGGCTTTGAAGCCATCGAGATCCATAAACATCAGCGCAAAAGTCTCATCCTGCAACGTGGCTTGCTTGATCTGCGCCGTCAATTGCTGCTCCAGCAGCACGCGGTTGGGAAGCGAGGTGAGATTGTCATGCAACGCCAGCTGGCGCAGTTCACTGTTGGCACGCTTGAGCTTGGCCGCCAGACGCGCCGCGCGTAGCTGAGCGTCCAGCATCGAAACCAGCAGCGTGACGCCGAGAATGGACAGCGTGATAATGGTCACCCATACCGCCAGTCCATCCTCACTGATGCCATGATGTTGCTGCATGGTGCTTGGCACGCTGTACTCCGCTGCCGCCATGCCGGTGTAGTGCATTCCGGCGATGGCAATACCCATCACCAGTGCCGCGCAGACGCGCATGATCCACACGCTCTCGCCCTGACGCAGATGAAACGCCAGCCACAGTGCTGCCCCCGAGGCGGCATAGGCAATCACCACGGAGAGTGCGACCAACGGCATGTCCCAGCGAATCGCCGGTTCAATCATCAGGGCATTCATGCCAATGTAATGCATTGCCACCACGCCGCTGCCGAGTATCAGGGTGCCACTTAACAGCCGACGTGGGGTCAGATCGCTGCCCTGAACACCCTGGGCGAAGGCGAAGATGGCAGTGAGGATCGCCACCAGCAGGGAAACCGTGGTGAGGGTAATGTCATAACGCATGGTCATCGGCATCATCATCGCCAGCATGCCAATGAAGTGCATCGCCCAGATGCCAATGCCCATCGCGGTGCCACCGCCAATCAGCCACATTTTCGCCAGGTAGCCGCGTGATATCGCGACGCGTCCTGCCGTATCCAGTGCGGTAAACGCAGCAATGAAGGCCACGATTAATGAAACCGTGACCAGAACGCTATCCCAGGTAACCAGCAGCATGTGCGCTCCTAAACTCAGCCCGCTGCGGAGCAGGTGCTGTATCGTCAAAAAAGTTCAAAGAGTTCGAAACATTGATTAAGGGTGAGTAATGACCGCACGCAGTGAGGCAGAGGGGGGAGCCGATCCAGATAATTCTGGAAACACCACGCTATGTTTTTTGTTTTTCATCATCCGTCGCAGTCAGAAAAATTAATAATATCTGATTAATGCACGAACATAACATTGAACGATTAATCGCGGTAGAGGGTGAAATCACTCGCTGTTTAGTTTTTTTAACCGGTTGTCACTCCTTGCGATTACTGCATTATCGGCGAAAATTGTGAATTGATTAATGAAAAATCTAACCGCAACGCTCCCAGTGTTGATTTGCTGATCTATAGTAAAGAAAACTGATATAAATCATAAACCCTCCATCTAAGAATATTCCTAGATGTCGGGCACTTACGCAGTAAAGTCGATCGTGGCTCTTGTTTGACTTCGGATTCGTTACATAAATGAATCACCAGGTGAAAAAGCACTGACTACGGATAATCAGTAAGGAATGATTATGAAACTCAAGCTTTTTCTTTTGGCGTCCAGCCTGAGCGTAGTGCTCGCCCCTCATGCGGCTTTTGCCGCCACCACAACGGGAACCATTAATGCGACCCTGACCCTGACCACCGGCTGTCTGGTGAATGGTCAGTCTGCCACCACAGGCGTCAACTTCGGTACCCTGAACTTTGGTAGCAGCGCCGCAACCTTCGATACCCTGAATGCCACGTTGGTCGGCGCATCAGGCAACGGTATCTATGTTCGCTGCACTACCGGCCAGACTTTCAACGTGCAGGTCACCAGCAGTAACGCCGCGCCAGCGACCATTTATGGCACCGTCAGCGGCCAGCCGCGCTATCTGATCCTCGGTTCCAATAACACCCAAGGCATTGCCTATACCCTGTATAGCGATGCGGCATTCACCACCGCCATCGCCAATAACACCAACATTGCCGCCAGCGGCACCACGGACCCGACCTTAGGCACTAACTACGCCATTTATGGTCGTGTGGTGGGCGGCGGGTTTAACCCACTGATTCCGGCAGGGACTTATACCGACACCATTAACGTTGCGGTGAACTACTGAGGTCAGTTGTGGGGTAATCAGGGTGGCCGTGGTGCAGCGTTGGGTGCACATTGCAGGCGGCCTCGCCCTGCTGATAGGGAGCGTCTCTGCCTGGGGGTTGCCAACCGCAACCTTTCAGGTCTCTGCATCAGTAGTGGCAGGCTGTGTTGTCTCCGGTACCAATACCGGGGTCTTTGGCACGCTTAATTTCGGTACGCAATCTGGCGTATCGTCCAGCAGCGTGAGCGCCAGCTATGTGCAAAGCACCACCATCATTCTCGCCTGCACGCCAGGCACCGCCGTTAGCATGAGCATTAATGGCGGCGCCAATTACTCTACTACCCGCAATCTCAAGGTGTCGGGTAACACCAATACCGTGCCCTATTCCCTTTACACCAACGCGGCACACACCACGGCTATCCCAGTGAATAGCGCCGTGGCGCTGAGTTACAGCAACGCCAATAACATTACTTTGCCGATTTATGGCCTGTTAACGCTGCCCGGCCCCACGCGCGCCGGCACTTATACCGACACCTTAACCGTTACGCTTAGCTGGTGACGGCAGTGATAAAGAAGGATGAATAATCATGAACCTGCGCGCCCTGTTACTGTTGTTTATCATGGCACTAATGCCTGCTGCCCACGCTGCCAATTCGCTGATGATTTGGCCCATCGATCCCACCATCAATCCCGATGATAAAGCCAGTGAGCTTTGGCTGGAAAACCGTGGGAATGCCACCACCATGATGCAGGTGCGCATCTTTAGCTGGCTGCAAGTGGGCGGTCAGGAACAGTATCAAACTCAGCAGCAAGTGGTCGCCAGCCCGCCGATGGTGCGCCTCGAACCGGGTCAGAAACAACTGGTGCGACTCATTAAGCAGGGCGCGCCGGAAGCGGGACGCGAAATGTCCTACCGCGTGGTGCTGGATGAAATCCCTACGCCACGCACGCCCGGCGAAAATCAGGCGGGATTAACCTTCCAGATGCGCTATTCGGTTCCGCTGTTTGTTTATGGTAACGGCGTCACCAGCGACAGTGCGAAGCCGCATCTCAGCTGGCAACAGGTGGACAGTGGTGGCAAACGCTGGCTGGAACTCACCAACCGTGGCAATGGCCATGCGCGGCTGAGTAACGTCACCATCGGTGGTCGCCGCCTGGGCAATGGCCTGTTTGGCTACGTACTGGCAAACAGCAGTAACCGCTGGCCATTAACCAGCAGCGTGAGCGGTGAGCTGTCCGCAGAAGTGAATAAAGGGCACTGGAGCAGCGCGGCCGCGCGTTGATGACGTTTTCGCTGCATCCCTGCACGTTGGCAGTGGCTAGCGTGCTATGCCTGTTACCTCAAATCAGTAGCGCGGAGACCTTTTCCGAGCTACCACCGCCCCCTGCGCTGGAGAACAACGCCAGCGGTCAGCAGTACATGCTGGAGCTGGTGGTGAATCAGAACGCGCGCGGCGATATCGTGCCGGTGGAGCGCAAAAAAGGCGACTTTTGGCTGCGCAGTGGCGATTTACAGCGTGCCGGTATCCCTGCGGAGAAACTCCAGGGCGAGCAAATCGATGTGAATCAACTTGCGGAGGTGAAAGCAGAATATGACGAGCGCCGTCAACGCCTGTTGCTCACCGTTCCGCCCGCCTGGCTGCCCGGCCAGGTGATCGGTAAAGATCAGCGCGGCCCTCGCTACCCGGGGCGAGCCAGTAACGGTGCGCTGCTCAATTACGACTTTTACGCCACGCGTACCGATAATGCCGGTTCCCGCCTGTCGAGCTGGAATGAGCTGCGCGTGTTTGGCCCCAGCGGGCAATTCTCCACCAATGGCGTCTACACCCAACAACTGGAAGGCGGTGTCAGCGGTCAGCAAGAGGGATACATTCGCTACGATACCTGGTTCAGCAATGAAGATGAGAACGATGCAATTAGCTGGCGCGCCGGGGATCTGGTCACCGATGCGCTGAGCTGGAGTAACAGCGTGCGTCTGGGTGGCGTGCAGATTGCGCGTGATTTCAGCGTGCGACCGGATTTGGTCACTTACCCGCTACCGGCGTTTTCCGGCCAGGCCGCAGTGCCCTCTTCCGTCGATCTGTTTATTAACGGTTATCGCAGCACGCAAGCCAATGTGCAGCCGGGTCCGTGGTCGCTGACCAATGTGCCGTTCGTTAATGGCGCGGGCGATGCGGTGATCACCACCACCGATGCCGTGGGGCGCCAGGTCACTACCACGCTGCCGTTTTATGTCTCCAGCAGCCTGCTGCGACAGGGTTTGTCGGATTACTCCTTCTCGGCCGGTGCTATTCGTGAAAACTACGGACTGGAGAACTTTGACTATGGCGCAGCAGCAGCCAGCGGCTCTTATCGTTATGGGTTAACCGACTGGCTGACGCTGGAGAGCCATGCGGAAGGCAGCGACAGCGTGGCCACCGGCGGCGCTGGGGGATTGGTGAAGCTCGGCAGCTGGGGCGTGGTCAATGGTGCGCTGGCACAAAGTCAGATGGAAGGTAAACCCGGCACGCAATACAGTTGGGGTTATCAATACAACAACAGCTGGTTTAGCCTCGGCACCCAGCATGTATTACGCACCGCCGATTACGGCAATCTGGCGCTGGTCGGCAGCCGGGGCGACAGCGCCAACACCAGCTACTCACTGGCGCGACGCAGTGCGCAGTACACCGCCAGCGTGTCACTCAATCAATACGGCAGTCTGGGCCTGGCCTACTTTGATATTGCCGGCGGATCGGGCGATCGCACCCGTTTATGGAACCTGTCGTGGAGTAAAAATCTGTGGGGTAACAGCAGCCTGTATATCTCCGCCAGCCGCGATCAGGAACAGGGCGACTGGAGCGGTGCCATCTCTTTGGTGATCCCATTCGGCGAGCAGAGCAGTGCTTCGGTGAGCTATGAGCGCGATCAGCAGGGCAACAACAATCAGCGCCTCTACGTGTCACGCGCTATGCCGACCGATGGTGGCTTTGCGTATGATGCGGCCTGGGCCAATCAGGGTGGCGACAGCGGTGATTACCGCCAGGCAAGCCTGCGCTATCGCAATAACAAAATCGACACCTCAGCCGGATTCTACGGTGATAACGATAACACCACGCAGTGGGCCGATTTCACCGGTTCGCTGGTGCTGATGGATAACCGCGTGTTTGCCGCCAACGACATCAATGATGCGTTTGTGGTGGTGAAAACCGATTACCCGGATGTCACGGTGCGCTATGAAAACCAGGCAATGGGACGCACTGATAATCAGGGCTATTTGCTGGTGCCATCGATCAGCAGTTACTACGGCGCAAAATACGATATCGATACCCTGGATTTACCCGCCGATCGTACCGCACCCAAGGTGGAACAGCGTTTTGCGGTGAAACGGAAAAGCGGTTACCTGCTGAACTTCCCGGTGGAGCGCCTGCGTGCCGCCAGCGTGGTGCTGCACGATAAACAGGGGCAACCGTTGCCGATCTCCAGCCAGGTGCTGCGCCCGAATCAGGGTACGGAATATATCGGATGGGATGGCATTGTCTGGATGGAGAATCTGAGCGCTGAAAACCCAATTCATGTCGTGACGCCTGATGGGCGCAGTTGTGATACCACGCTGACCATTGCGGACGGCCAGCCAAAAGCGCTGGAGACCTACGGTCCGCTGACGTGCGACCTGCCGTCGCCGTCGCCGGGTTCGGCGGTCATCACGGCCAATAATTCACAGTCAGGAATTTCGCCATGAGAAAGTTTCTTCTGCTGCTGGCACTGTTTATCTTGCCGGGCACCAGCTATGCGCTTTGCAGTTTATCGGCCCCAACGGCGACCTTTGGCTCCGTGACCACCTTCGCGGTGGGCTCCACAGTGCAGAACACCTCCAGCACCACCAACGTCAACTGTGGGTCAGGTACGCTGTCGTTGCTGGGCACCGATAACGTCACTTACGCCTTCACCACCGCGACCTATCTTAGCGGCGCGCGCGCGGTGTTGAAAACCGCCAGCTCCGGCACGGACAGCATTCCGATTCAGATGTGTATCGACAGCGCCTGTGCCAGCGAACTCACACAGGGGTCTAACCACGTTTACAGTTCATCGGCGTTATTAACACTGGGCAGCACGCTCAATTTCAATATTCCGCTCTATTTCCGCACAGTGCCTGGACAGGTGATTGCCGCAGGCAGTTATACGACGACGATTACGCTCACTGTGAGCTATACGGTATGTGCCGGGTTGAACGTAGCAGGTTTATGCGTGGGTACGGTGCAAACCAGTACCGGCACCGCGATGCCGATTACCGTTAACCTGGTTGTGACCAATGATTGCACCACCATCACCGCGCCCAATGTGAGTTTTGGCAGCGCACCCTTGGTGGGAAGTTTCTCCACGGTGCAGCAGACCATCAACGTGGTGTGTTCTAAAGGCAGCACTTTCACTGTGGGGTTGAGCAATGGCAGCTACTACAGCGGCACCACGCGCCAGATGGCGAGCGGGACTAACCGGCTGGCTTATGACATTTATAAAGGCACCACCACCACGACACGCTGGGGACCGACCGGCACTGACCGCTGGAGTAGCGCCAGCGCCACCTCCCTGAACGCGGATCTGGTAACGCGCAACTTCACCTATACAGCGCAGATTCTGACGACGCAGAATACGCCAGCGGCGGGGAGTTATACGGATAGCGTGGTGGTGGATCTGTCGTTTTAGGCAGGGCATGAGCGACGATGTCGCTTGTTAAGAGGCCCGATGATTGCGTTTCACTGCGCCATACCCACATATCTGCATAAACAAAAAAGCAGCCCCTTCAACAAGGGGCTGCTTTATTCGAATCGCTTCTTAACGGGCTGATATGAGGCCCGTTGTCAGCCAGGGCGTTACAGCGAAGCTCCCACCGGCATGCCGCCATGGCGTGCCTGATACTGTTTCACCATGCGGCCAATCAGCAGCGTCCCGATCAATCCGCACACCGCCGCGAATGACAACCACACGCCGGGCATCGCTTTATCACCCGTGGCATGGATCAGGTAGCTTGAAACTGCTGGCGTGAAGCCACCAAACAGCGCGGTCGCCAGGCTATAAGCCAGTGAGAAGCCGGTGGCGCGCACTTCAGCCGGCATAATTTCCGCCAGATAGACCACCATCGCACCGTTATAGCTGGCATACAGGAACGATAACCACAATTCCGCTTCCACCAGATGCGCAAAGGTGGGCGATCCCACCAGCCAGTGCAGCACTGGCCAGGTGGTAAGAATCATCAGGATAGTAAAAGTGATCAGCAGCGGGCGGCGTCCTATGCGGTCTGACAGCGAACCCATCACCGGCAGCCAGATCAGGTTAGAGATGCCGACAAACAGCGTCACCATAAAGCTCTGCTCGTCGCTCATCATCAACACGGTTTTGCCAAAAGTCGGGGTGAAGGCGGTGATCATGTAGAACATCACCGTGGTGGTCACCACCATCAGCATCCCCGCCAGTACCAATGCCCAGTTCTCACCGACCGAGCGCATAATCTGTCCCATGGAAGGATGCTGCTTGCGCTTGCTGAACGCTTCGGTTTCTTCCAGCATGCGGCGGATCCAGAACAGGAACGGCACAATCATACAACCGACCACGAACGGAATACGCCAGCCCCATTCGGTGACCGCATCCTTCGCCAGCAGATGGTTCAGGCCGAGGCCGAGCAGCGCCGCGAAGATCACCGCAACCTGCTGGCTTCCAGACTGCCAGCTAACATAAAAACCTTTGCGTCCTTTTGGTGCTACTTCAGACAGATAAACTGACACACCGCCCAATTCCACACCCGCAGAGAAGCCCTGCAGCAAACGACCCAGCAGAATCAGAATCGGTGCGGCGGCACCCAGCGTGGCATAGCCCGGCACCAGGGCGATGGTGAGTGTGCCCAACGCCATCAAGCCCAATGTCAGCAACAGTCCTTTACGGCGTCCGTGATGGTCGATGTAGGCACCGAGAATAATCGCGCCAAGTGGACGCATCAGGAAGCCCGCACCAAAGGTCATCAGCGTAAGCATCAATGAAGCAAAGGGATCATCTCCGGGGAAAAAGGTTTTGGCGATCGCCGTAGCGTAATAGCCAAACACCATAAAATCGTACATCTCAAGAAAGTTACCGCTGGTAACGCTAAAGATGGTTTTGGCCCCGCCTTGCGATGGCTTTTGTAAAGATTGACTCACGCTCATGTTGTCCTTCCTGGGTTTTTCTACCGTTGTAGCGGGTTGCGCCAGGAATAGATGTGATCAGCCTCACCATTGCAGTTTACAAAAGTGATACCAAAAGTAACAAGAAATTAACATTGACGGCGGGAGAAAATAGAAAGGGCCGCTTTCGATGGCGGCCCTTATGAGCGATAAGAGGGGGGATTTATTTCTTCACCGTCTCCATGCCCATCAAACCAATCTTCAGATAACCCGCTTCACGCAATTGATCCATCACGCTCATCAGGGTTTCATAATCCACTGACTTATCCGCCTGGAAGAAGATGGTGGTGTCTTTCTTGCCTTCGGTCTGCGCCGTCAGCGCATTCACCAGCGTCTCTTTGGTGACCGCATCGTTGCCGATATAGATCTGCTTATCTTCCTTAATAGATAGATAAACCGGTTTTTCCGGACGCGGTTGCGGTGCGCTGGTGGAGGCAGGCAGGTTAACACGCACATCCACCGTGGCTAATGGCGCGGCGACCATAAAGATGATCAGCAGAACCAGCATAACGTCGATAAACGGCGTCACGTTGATTTCATGCATTTCGCCATCGCCTACCGAGTCATCGTTTAAACGCATCGCCATAATACTTATCCTACGCGCAGTTTCTGTGCCGCCGTCGGACGGGTCGCTTCTTTCGCGGTGTCCACATTGCCGAGATCCAGATCGCGGCTCTGCAGCAGCATCACCTGCGCCGCAACATCACCCAATGAGGCTTTGTAGCTGGCAATCATGCGCGCGAAGACGTTGTAGATAACAACAGCAGGAATAGCAGCAACCAGACCAATCGCGGTCGCCAGCAACGCTTCTGCGATGCCCGGCGCCACAACAGCGAGGTTGGTGGTCTGGGTTTTAGCGATACCGATAAAGCTGTTCATGATGCCCCAAACGGTACCAAACAGACCGATGAAGGGTGCAACAGAACCGATGGTAGCGAGGAAGCCGTTACCGCGACCGGCATGACGGCTGAATGCCGCAACGCGACGATCAAGGCGGAAGCTGGTACGTTCCTTAATGCCATCAAGGTCTTCGGTACCTGCAGAGAGTTCCAGCTCATTCTGCGCATCGTTCAGCAACACCGCACTATGGCTGTTACTTTTGAAGCTTTCAGCGGCGCGGTAAGCATCTTTAAGCGAACGCGCTTCGCCCAGCGCCTGCTGTTCGCGTTTCAGGCGACGTTTCGCCCCGCTCAGCTCAGCAAACTTGCCGAAGAAAATCGCCCAGGTGACAACCGAGGCCAGTAACAGGCCAATCATCACCACTTTTACCACGATATCGGCATGCTGATACATGCCCCAAACGGAGAGGTCCGTTTGCATCAAATCACTGGCTACCACGCTGCGTCTCCAACTTCTGTTGCACAGTTCACGATTGAAGCGCGGATCATAGCAAAAAAATTGACCGAAGTGATAGTAGTTCTCATTACTATTTACAAACGATTAATGCTTCAATTTCTAACAATCTATGTGGTTTTTATGGATGCGCTGGCTGATGTTTTACAAATGTGAGCTAAATTGAAAATTTATTAAAACATCGTTTCAAAATGTGATGTATTTCATCCAATCAACATTTGACCACTTTTTCGCCAGCGCAATTTCACTATTCTGAGCCAGCCCTTCCCGATTGTGGTGTGCCTGACACCGCTAATGATCACTAAGCTGGAGCAATAATAATGACATCTAAAAAACGACTCACGATTGCAATCTCTTCTCTGGTTATGCTGCTGGCGAGTGGTGCTCACGCCAAAGTGTTAAAAGTCGCGGAAGTACAGCCCGCCGGTTATCCCACTGTGGTCGCGCTGCAGCATATGGGCGATAAGTTAAAAGAAGCGACGCAAGGACGATTAGAGTTGAAGGTTTACGCTGGCGGCGTGCTGGGCGATGAGGATCAAACGCTGCAGCAGGTTCAGCTCGGCGCGATTGACATGATTCGCGTCTCGCTGGCTCCTGTCACCACTATCGCCCCTGAAACCAGTGTGCTAACCCTGCCCTATGTGTTCCGCGATGAAGACCACATGCACAAGGTGCTGGATGGCGATGTCGGCAAACAGATTGTCGAAAAATTCGATAACGATCCCCGCACGCGCATGGTGTTCCTCGGCTGGACCGACGCGGGCACACGCAACATGATCACCAAAAAACCCATCACCAAACCCGAAGATTTACAGGGGATGAAAATTCGCGTGCAGAACAGTGCCATTTCACTGGCCACGCTGAAAGCGATGGGTGCCAATCCTGTGGCAATGGGCGTCAGCGAAGTGTTTAGCGCCATGCAAACCGGCGTGGTCGATGGCACAGAGAACAATCCACCGACGTTTGTCGCCCACAACTATCTGCCCGTGGCGAAGTACTACACCCTGAGCGGCCACTTTATTCAGCCGGAGATGATCCTGTTCTCTAAAGCCTCGTGGGGACGGCTTTCCGCAGAAGATCAGGCGCTGCTGAAGAAACTCGGCAAGGAAGCGCAGGATGAAGAGCGCCAGCTGTGGGCCACTTACACCGCCCAGTCAGTGGAGAAAATGAAAGCCGGCGGCGTGACATTCCAGGACACCAACCGCGATTACTTTATGAAAGCCACGCAACCGGTGCGCGACCAGTTTGGCGGCAATTATCAGGATCTGATGAAACAGATTGCGGATGTGAAATAACCCTCTCAGCGCCGCGCGACCGCGTGGCGCCTTGCTCAGGTAACGAAGCATGAATGCATATTCCCGTTTGATGGATGGGCTCTATCTGTTGTGCATGGGCATCGCGGCGGTAGCCCTGTTGATCATGGTCACGGTGATACCCATCGGTATTTTCGCGCGCTATGTGCTAAATGGTGCCCTCTCATGGCCGGAGCCGGTCGCTATCGTCTGCATGATCATCTTTACCTTTATTGGTGCGCCCGTCGGATTGCGGGCAGGCACACACATTTGTGTGTCGATGGTGACCGATCGCCTCTCTGAGGCTGGGCAAAAATGGGCACAACGGCTGTGCAACCTGCTGCTGATCGTGGTCTGTCTCATCCTGCTGCAGGCCAGCTACAGCTTGTGCGAGGCCATGTGGATTCAACCGCTGGCGGCAATGCCTGCTGTGACGTATGGCGAAATGTATCTGCCCATTCCAATCGGCGCGCTGTTTACGCTGCTGTTTGTGATCGAGCGAATACTGAATGGCGATCAAAGTCAGCGTCCGCTGGTGACGCTGGGCGGCACACACTAAATTCGGAGCACTAAAATGGATGCTTTCATTCTGGTTGGTAGTTTGGTGTTGCTGCTGTTGGTCGGCTTTCCGGTGGCGTTTGCCGTGGGGTTTGCCGCTTTTATTGGCGCCTGGTGGATTGATTTGCCACTGGAAGCCGTGGTGATTCAGATCACCAACGGGGTCAACAAATTTTCACTCCTCACCATTCCGTTCTTCATTTTGGCCGGGGCGATCATGGCCGAGGGAGGGATTGCCCGCCGCCTGGTGAACTTTGCCTATATCTTCGTCGGTTTTATCCGCGGGGGCTTGTCGTTGGTGAATATCGTGGCATCGACATTTTTTGGCGCCATTTCAGGATCGTCAGTGGCCGATACCGCCTCGATCGGGTCGGTGATGATCCCGCAAATGGAGCAAAAAGGTTATCCGCGAGATTTCGCCGCCGCCGTGACCGCCAGCGGTTCAGTGCAGGCGGTATTAACGCCGCCCAGCCATAACTCCGTGATCTACTCGCTGGCCACCGGTGGCGTCGTTACCATATCCTCGTTGTTTGTTGCGGGTATTATCCCCGGGCTGATGCTGGGATTCTGTTTGATGGTGATGTGCCTGGCGTTCGCACGCAAGCGCGGTTATCCCAAAGGCGAAGCCATTCCGTTGCGTCAGGCGGTGAAAATCTTCTTCGATGCGTTCTGGGGACTGTTTACCATCGTCATTATTTTGGGCGGTATTCTTTCCGGCATTTTTACCGCTTCGGAATCCGCTGCGATCGCCTGCCTTTGGGCGTTTTTTGTCACGATGTTTATTTATGGCGATTTCAAATGGAATCAGCTGCATATTCTGGTGTTTCGTACCATCAAAACCGTCACCATTGTGATGGTATTGATTGCCTTTGCGGCGGGCTTTGGCGCAGTGATGACCTTTATGCAACTGCCGACCATGATCACCGATGCCTTCACCAGCATCTCTGATAATAAATACGTGATTCTGATGTGCATCAACGTGTTACTGCTGGTGATCGGCACCTTGATGGACATGGCCCCTATTATTCTGATTTTAACCCCAGTCTTGCTGCCCGTTGCCACCAGTCTGGGCATCGATCCTGTGCATTTTGGCATGATTATGATGACCAACCTGGGTATCGGTCTGATCACCCCGCCGGTCGGTACCGTGTTGTTCGTTGCCAGCGCCGTCAGTAAACAGAAAATTGAGCAAGTGGTGACGGCCATGCTGCCCTTCTACGTCACGCTGTTTTTCATCCTGATGCTGATCACTTACGTGCCCGCGCTATCGCTGTGGCTGCCGCATGTCATGGGTGTGATGTAACGCGAAATCGCAGGGACGCGCTTTTGCCCGGCCAATTCATCGACTGACTCCGATAATCCGCAATCAGGGTCAACCCACTGCAGTGTTTCGTGGTAACGTGGATGTTTTGTGGTAAGTGTCAGGAAAGGCAGTGATGGCAACGAATAAAATTGATACCACGCTGGTTAGCGCGGGACGAAGCAAACGTTACACTCAGGGCTCAGTTAACAGCGTCATTCAGCGCGCATCTTCACTGGTTTTTGACACGGTTGCTGACAAAAAACGGGCGACGGCAGGTCGTGCATCGGGCGAGCTTTTTTATGGTCGCCGTGGCACCCTCACCCACTTCTCGCTGCAAGACGCCATGACCGAACTGGAAGGCGGCGCGGGTTGCGCGCTGTATCCGTGCGGTGCAGCGGCAGTATCCAATGCGATTATCTCTTTTGTCGAAGCGGGCGATCACATTCTGGTGAGCGGCGCCGTGTATGAACCGACGCAAGATTTCTGCACCAAAATTCTCAGTAAGCTGAATGTCACCACCACGTTCTTTGATCACTGCATCGGCAGCGAAATCAGTGAACTGATTCAGCCAAACACGCGCGTGGTATTCCTCGAATCTCCCGCCTCCATCACCATGGAAGTGCAGGACATTCCCGCCATCGTCGCCGCCGTACGTGCGAAAGCGCCCGACGCGATCATCATGATTGATAATACCTGGGCGGCGGGCGTGTTGTTTAACGCGCTGGAGCATGGCATCGATATTTCGATTCAGGCGGGCACCAAATACATTATTGGTCACAGCGATGCGATGATTGGCACTGCCGTCGCCAATGAACGTTGCTGGCCGCAGCTGCGTGAAAACTCGTACCTGATGGGCCAGATGGTGGATGCCGATACGGCATACATGGCCAGTCGCGGCTTGCGCACGCTCGGTACGCGTTTGCGCCAGCATGAAGAGAGCGGTTTGCAGGTTGCCGAATGGCTGGCCGCTCAACCGGAAGTGGCGCGCGTTAACCATCCGGCGCTGGCGCAGAGTAAAGGTCATGAATTCTGGCAGCGCGATTTCAACGGCAGCAGCGGACTGTTTTCCTTCATCCTGCATGAAAAATTGAGCCGTGAGCAGCTGGCGAATTACCTCGATCACTTCCACCATTTCAGCATGGCTTATTCCTGGGGTGGCTATGAATCCCTGATTCTGGCCAATCAACCGGAAGAGCTAGCGGAGATTCGCCCGGCAGGCGGCGTCGATTTCGACGGTACGCTGGTGCGTTTGCATATTGGTCTTGAACACGTTGATGACCTGCTGAACGACCTGAAAGCGGGCTTTGCGCGCTTAAAACAGTAAATATTTAAACAAAACCTAAACCATTTCGTGCCGCATCGGTGAGATCAACGTCTGCGATGCCACAGATGGTTAAAATAGAATCCTTGTGACTCGATGGGATAGCAGATGGGTGTTTTACATGAGATTGTTCACGCGCTCTGGCATCAGGATTTTGCCGCGCTGGCCAATCCGGATGTCGTGTGGATTGTCTACGGCGTGATGTTTTTAACGCTGTTTCTGGAAAACGGTTTGTTGCCTGCCTCTTTTCTGCCGGGTGACAGCCTGTTGCTGCTCGCAGGCGCCATGATTGCCAAAGGCGTGATGGATTTCGTGCCCACCATGGTGATTCTGACCACTGCCGCCAGCCTGGGTTGCTGGTTGAGTTATTTACAGGGACGATGGCTGGGCAATACGCGGATGGTCAAAAGCTGGTTGATGCATTTGCCGGCGCAATATCATCAGCGCGCCTGGAATCTGTTTAACCGCCACGGTTTGATGGCGCTGCTGGTCGGGCGTTTCCTGGCGTTTGTTCGTACCTTGCTGCCGACCATGGCGGGCATTTCCGGTTTACAGAATGGGCGCTTCCAGCTGTTTAACTGGCTGAGCGGCGCGCTGTGGGTCGGGATTGTGGTCGCCATGGGCTATGGCATCAGTCAGGTGCCGTTTATCAAGCGTCACGAAGATCAGGTGATGGCGGTGCTGATGGTGCTGCCGATGGTGTTGCTGTTTGTCGGTCTGACCGGCAGCATCGTGGTGATCTGGAAAAAACGCCGCCAGAAAATATGATTAAGACGCGGCGTCAAACGGTAACGTTTGGCGCACGCGGCTGGCTTCCTCTCCCGGCGTCACGCCGAAATAGCGCTTAAACTCCCGCGAGAATTGCGAAGGGCTTTCATAGCCTACACGTACCGCTGCCGCACTGGCTTTCATCCCATCCTGCAACATCATTAATCGTGCCTGATGCAGACGATAGCGCTTCAGATATTGCAGCGGCGAGGTTTGGGTGACGGCTTTAAAGTTGTGATGAAACGCCGAAACGCTCATGTTCACTTCGGCTGCCAGCATATCGACGCTGAGGCTTTCGGCGAAATGGCTTTCGATGCGTCGCAAGGCGCGCGCAATCTGGCTGAACTGGGTCTGACGATTCACCAGCGACAGCAGCGCACCGCCAATCGGGCCGGTGAGCACATAGTAGATAATTTCCCGCACCAGCTGTGGGCCCAGCACGCGCGCATCACGCGGATGGCTCATCGCATCCAGCAAACGCTCGGCAGCGCACAGCATCTCTTCACTCATAAACGCCGAATGGATACCAGAAGTCTGCAACTGCGGCTGAAATTGTTCGTCGTCGCCAATATCCATCAACAGATCCTGCAAGCTGGCGATATCCACGCTCAGGCACATGCCGGCCAACGGCTCTTCCGGAGTGGCTTCGGTTTCGCACTCCACCGGCAGCGGTACGGTCAGCATCAAATACTTCGTGGCGTCGTAATGAAACACCGTGCTGCCGAGATAACCGGTTTTACGTCCCTGAAAAAGAATCACAATGCCGGGTTGATACATCATCGGCGTGCGCGGAAGCGTTTCGCAGGCGTAGATGAGCTTGACGTTTTCCACAGCGCACAGCGGCTTACGCGCATCATTCATTAGCGCGGTTACGCGCTGCGCCAGCTGGCGGCAAAGGGCATCGTTCGGCATGGATCACTCTCAGGCAGCAAAAAAATCAGTGTGCCGCAATGCTGCTCAAAGCTCCACCCTTCAGCAGAATCAGGCAAGATTCTGGCAGAAATGACCAGGGTAAAAGGGCGAGGTGATTGCCACAATGATCCTGCGGTTGAGTTTGTTGACTAGACTTAACCACAGCGCTTTTACGGTAAGTCACTGCGACAGATAAGGAGCAACTATGGCAGAGCAACCCATTATCAAACTGCACGACGGCAATATGATGCCGCAACTCGGACTCGGTGTCTGGCAAGCGAGTATCGAGGATGCCCGGGCGGCGATTGTCGAGGCCCTAAAAGTAGGCTATCGCTCGATTGACACCGCCGCCATCTACAAAAATGAGGAAGCCGTCGGTCAGGCACTGCAGGACACCGATGTCGCACGCGAAGACATTTTCATTACCACCAAACTGTGGAATGACGACCAGCAGAACGGTCAGCAGGCGATTGAGACCAGCCTGAAGAAGCTGCAACTGGAGAGCGTCGATCTCTATCTGATGCACTGGCCGTGCCCGGAAAAAGATCACTACGTTGAAGCCTGGAAAAAGATGATTGAGCTGCAACAGCAGGGCTTAACCAAAAGCATTGGCGTCTGTAACTTCCATGAAGCCCATCTCAAACGCCTGATCGATGAAACAGGCGTCTCGCCGGTGGTGAACCAGATTGAGCTGCACCCGATGCTGCAACAGCGCACCCTGCATGCCTGGAACGCACTGCATCAAATCCAAACCGAATCCTGGAGCCCGCTGGCGCAAGGCGGTAAAGGAGTATTCGATCAGGAGATCATCCGCGAACTGGCGAAGAAATACGGTAAGACGCCAGCGCAGATTGTCATTCGCTGGCATCTGGATAGCGGATTAGTGGTGATTCCAAAATCGGTGACGCCGGAACGTATTCGTGAAAACTTCCAGGTGTTCGACTTCAGACTGGAAAAACCCGAGATCAGCGAGATCACTAAGCTGGATAAAGGGAATCGTTTGGGGCCGGATCCGGAGAGCTTTAACGGCTAAGTCGGCACCGTTTAACCGCCAGGCGAATACGGTCAATGCGTGCTCGCCTGTATTGGCTTCACAACAGCCATGCGGTCATGTGCGGGTTGCTATGAATCGTGACCCTGTCGATTTGACGAACTGTTGTAAGGTGCGCATCACTGCGCACCTTTTTTTTTATGGCACCGGATTGACCTGCAACTGCCCCGCCGTGCCGCGGTCGGCTAATTCCAGCGTCTGGCTGTAGTAGACAAACGGGAAGTGATCCGACGAACTCTGCGGGAAGCTCACCAGCAACTCCACATCACCATCCACCCACACCGTATCTTTCCAGCCGCGATCTTCGCCCATCGGCTGTGCGCCATTGACGCTTTTGATCAGGAACATCACGCCCTGAATATTCAGCGATTGCGGGCGATCGGCATGGATAATCCAGCGTTCAAAGGTGCCCTGCTGCACCGTGGTGTCGATGCGGCTCATGTCCCACAGTGCGCCATTGATGCCCGGCACACTGTCGCCAATGCGGAATTCGCGCGTGCGCACCGCCACGCCATCCAGAATCTGATCCGCTAATAAACGCATCGGCAGATTGTCGGTAACCAGCGGCAGTAAGCCGGTGGGCCGCAGGCTCAGAACCAGCGTGTTGGCGAGGATGGAGGAAGGTTCAAACAGACCACGCAGGCGATCCATCAGGCCCGCCGCAGTCCCTGCCGTAATCGAGACTTCATCGCCCTGCGACATATCCACCAGCACTTCACGGCGTTCACCGGGTGCCAGCGACAGCGTTTGCACCGCAACGGGCGCAGGCAGGAAGCCTTGATCGCTGGCAATCACGGTAAACGGACGATTATCCGAGAAGCTCAAATCAAAGCGACGCGCGTTCGAAGCATTCAACAGGCGCAGACGCACCCAACCACGCGACACCTCGACATACGGATTCTGCACGCCGTTGACCAGCAACGTATCCCCGAGGAAACCGCCGTCTGATGGTGGGTTATAAACCGGCGTGGCAAAGTTATCGAGACGCTTGTCCTGGATAATCAGCGGGAAGTCATCAACGCCATAGTGTTTGGGCAGCGGCAGCGCTTTGCTGACGTCATCTTCAATCAGCCACATGCCCGCCAGACCGTTGTAGACGTGTGGCGCCATACGATTTGGCGTATTGGCGTGATACCACAAGGTCGATGCGCCCTGACGTACCGGCAATACCGGCGCCCAGTCAACGCCGGCTGACATCATGCGCGGTGCACCGCCCATTAAGGCACCCGGCACCTGCAATCCACTTACCGTCATCGCCACCGGTTCGTTGAGACGGTTGCTGTAAATCAACTTCACGTCATCGCCGCTGTAGACGCGCACCGTGGGACCGAGGTACATGCCATTAATACCCCAGACCGGCACTTTATTGTTATTACCGCTAAATGACCAATGGCTGCGTTGCAGCGTCAAAAAGAGCGGTTGGCCACGGCGAGACTCAAGCAGTGGCGGAACAGGAAGCGGCACATCGCCCATCGGAGCCGCAGCGTAGGCGGCATAAGGCATGCTACTGGTCGCCAGCGCAACACCGGCGGAAAGCTGAATAAACTGACGTCTGCTGCAAGACATAAAACTTCAGACCTTTTGAGCGGGGCGTGAAGACGCCGTGTCCATGTTGTTCTTGTTAGTGAGTTTTTGCTGTGATGAGCACGGGGCAGCGTTTCTACCCCGTGGATGGCTAGAGTTTACCGTTTTTTTCGCGTTCGGCGACTTCGGCGTTCAATTCTTCCAGCTTAGCAGACATTAATTCGCGGCAGTGGGTGGCTAATTTGCGCACCGAGGTGGTTTCAAACTGTTTGGTATCCACTGGCGGCAGCATTTCAACAATCACCAGGCCGTTATTCCAGCGATTAAGTTTCACTTTGCCGTGGGTATTCGACACCACCACAGGAATGATCGGCACACCTGCTGCCACTGCAGCATGAAACGCACCGGTTTTAAACGGCAGTAAACCACGACCACGGCTGCGGGTACCTTCCGGGAACATCCAGAATGAAATCTTCTTTTTATTAAACTGCTCGACCAGTTCACCGATGGTGCCATGCGCTTTTGCGCGGTTATCACGGTCAATCAGCAAATTACCGGTCAGCCAGTAGAGTTGACCAAAGAATGGGATCCACAGCAGGCTCTTTTTGCCGACGGTGACCGTGGTCGGCTGCACGATCTTCGCCGCCGTGATCATGTCGTAATTGTTCTGATGGTTGGCAATGTAAATCGCATTGCCATAGCTCTCCGCGTCGGCGGGTTTGCGCAACTCGACTTTGACGCCAAACACCGTCGACAGGCGACCAAACATATGGCCGAACGTCGCCACATGGCGAGGATTACGCGGTGAGAACAAACACCAGATACTGCCGAAGATGCACACCAAAATCGAATAAACGATAACAATAATCGTGCGTAAAATTAGTAACATAGCTTCCTCAAGTTGGGCAATCCATTGCCTGGTCAGTCTTATTCTTCGCTACTGGCGTCACTTTTCGGGCGCGCTGGCGCGTTCACTTCCACGCTATCAATGCGCTGCAGGCCACGCGACACGCTGCCACGACGACCGCGATCGGCACGCACTTTTTGCAGATCTTCATCGCGCATAATCAGCTTACGTTTGCCGACATACAGGGTAATCGAACTGCCCGGCGGCAGAATCAGCAACCACTGCAGCTTATCCACGCCCGCAGCGGCATCCGCTGATGGAATAGAGATGATTTTATTACCTTTGCCTTTCGACATCTGTGGCAGATCGCCCACCGGGAACATCAACATACGTCCGGCCTGGGTAATCGCCAGCAGCATATCATCGCCCGAATGCACCGCCATTGGCGTCATCACTTTGGCATTGTCTGGCAACGTTAGCAGCGCTTTACCGGCGCGGTTGCGCGAAATCAAATCGGCAAAGGTACAGATAAAGCCGTAACCCGCATCGGAGGCCATCAACAGTTTTTGGTCGTCCGCTTCCATCAGCACCTGTTCAAACGCGGCACCTGGCGGCGGCGTCAGTTTGCCGGTTAGCGGCTCGCCCTGCCCGCGCGCCGACGGCAACGAGGTCGGATCCAGCGTATAACTACGGCCGGTGGAGTCGATAAAGGCCACTGGCTGATTGCTCTTACCGCGTGCGGCGGCGAGGTAACTGTCACCGGCTTTGTAACTGAGACCGGTTGGATCGATATCGTGGCCTTTGGCGCTGCGCACCCAGCCCATCTGCGACAGCACAATCGTCACCGGCTCGGCACTCACCAGCTCGGTTTCGCTCAGCGCTTTAGCTTCTTCACGCTCATGCAGCGGCGAACGGCGATCGTCACCGTAGGTCTGGCTATCTGCCAGCAATTCTTTCTTCAGCAGGTTGCTCATCTTGCGTTCGGACGCCAGAATCGCCTGCAGTTGATCGCGCTCTTTCTCCAGCTCCGCCTGCTCACCACGAATCTTCATCTCTTCCAGTTTGGCGAGATGGCGCAGTTTCAGTTCCAGAATGGATTCGGCTTGCGTATCGCTGAGTTCAAAGCGTGACATCAGCACTTGCTTAGGCTCGTCCTCGGTACGGATGATGTGAATCACTTCATCAATGTTGAGGAACGCCACCAGCAAACCTTCGAGGATATGCAGGCGGCGCAGCACGCGCTCTAAACGATAGTTCAGGCGGCGCGTCACGGTATCGCGACGGTACACCAGCCATTCAGACAGGATCTCCAGCAGGTTTTTCACCGCCGGACGGTTATCCAGCCCAATCATATTCAGGTTAACGCGATAGCTCTTTTCCAGATCGGTGGTGGCAAACAGATGATTCATCACCTGCTCCACATCCACACGATTCGAGCGTGGCACAATCACCAGACGCGTTGGGTTCTCGTGGTTGGATTCATCACGCAGATCTTCCACCATCGGCAGCTTTTTATTGCGCATCTGGTTAGCGATCTGCTCCAGCACGCGCGCACCGGAAACCTGGTGCGGCAGTGCAGTGATCACCACATCGCCATCTTCTTTCTTCCACACCGCGCGCTGACGGATCGAACCGCGCCCGCTTTGGTAGATTTTACGAATCTCGCTGCGCGGCGTGATGATCTCGGCTTCGGTCGGATAATCCGGGCCCTGCACAATATCCAGCAACTCATCCAGCGTGGTGTTGGGTTTGTCGATCAGCTTCACCGCCGCTTCCGCCACTTCACGCAGGTTGTGCGGTGGGATATCGGTGGCCATGCCCACGGCGATACCGGTGGTGCCGTTCAGCAGGATATTCGGCAGACGTGCCGGCAACATCTTCGGCTCCTGCATGGTGCCGTCAAAGTTCGGGATGTAATCGACCGTGCCTTGTCCTAACTCACCCAGCAAAATCTCGGCATATTTGGAGAGGCGTGACTCGGTGTAACGCATCGCGGCGAAGGATTTGGGATCGTCCGGCGCACCCCAGTTGCCCTGACCATCCACCAGCGGGTAGCGATAGGAGAATGGCTGTGCCATCAACACCATCGCTTCATAACAGGCGCTGTCGCCATGCGGATGGTATTTACCTAATACGTCACCGACGGTACGGGCAGATTTTTTGAATTTGGCGCTGGCATTGAGGCCCAGTTCCGACATTGCGTATACAATTCGGCGCTGCACCGGCTTGAGGCCATCGCCGATATACGGCAGTGCGCGGTCCATGATCACGTACATGGAGTAGTTCAGGTACGCGTTTTCCGTAAATTTGTGCAGGGCAAGACGCTCTGCACCATCCTGCGTCAATTCGCTCATTAAGCTCGCATCCTCACTTCGTGGCCCGCAACGGCGGGGCATCCGGCGCTCATTTGGCGAGGATAGTACCTTATTCGTGCGAGTTAGTCACAGGGAAGCCAATGACCGCAGGCAGAATCGTATGGCATTAAATAACGTGATATCGGTTGGAAAATGAAAAAGGAATGAGATCAATATCACAATCAATATTCCCATTAATATGTGAGCAGGATCGCAATTAATTATTAACAATTTCAGGTGTATTAAAGCTGTCCGTAATCATGGACAACATTTAGTATTGTTGCTTACACCGTCCTTTCCTAAATTTATACTCCATAAGACATCAATATTGCGCTCCTGATTTCTGGCATGAAGAAATAGATAACGAGGAAATAATCTTAAAAACGCTTTGCCAAAATAAAGGGTGACCGAATGCAAATACTGACTTCGCGACAACACCGTTTAGTCAAACTGCTGTTGCAACATGCTGCACCTCAGCCGATCAGAGAATTAGCCCTACAGTTGGGCGTGTCAGAAAAGACGATTCAGCGCGACTTGCAGTGGCTGGAAAGCTGGCTTGGTAGCTGGTCACTGACGCTGGAGAAAACCCCAGGCCGCGGCGTGCGTTTGCGGGTTGATGATATCCAGCAGCGCCTGCAACTGGAGCAGCAACTCAACGGCGATGAAAGCAGTGCCGATGCGCTGGGGCAAAACAGCCGCCGAGTAAAAATTGCCTCGCAGTTGCTGAGTGACGCCCCGCGTGCGACCTCTATCAGTAAGCTGTCGGAACGCTATTTTATCAGCCACGCCTCGATTGTGAATGACCTGAAAGTGATTGAAGAGTGGCTACAGCCGTTGGGTTTGACGCTGCAACGTGGGCCAGGTGGCACCCATATCGAAGGTAACGAACAGGCGCTGCGTCAGGCAATGGTCTCCCTGATCAATGATGTGATGCAGCAAAACGTTGCCGGTACGCCGCTGTTGCCGCGTCTCGATCCCGGCAGCCAGCAGGCACTGGTGCATTATTTTGGCGATGAGGATGTGGCTTTTGTGCAGACGCTGCTGCAACAGATGGAGCAGCAACTCAGTTACCCGCTGGGCGATGCCTGGTATCTGAATCTCTGCACCCATATTCTGATCATGATGCACCGGATGGCGCAGGGGAATGCGCTGGCACTGGCAACTCTGGCCACAATGCAGGATCTCGATCAGCGCATTTTACTGATTGCCCAGCAAATGGTGACGCAGATTGAACAGCGGATGTGCTGTGCCCTGCCCGCCGATGAAGTGGGTTTTATTTATCAATATATCGTGTCATCCGGCATTGTGGTGGAAGAGCGCGGCGATAATGCGCCGATGCATAATCAATTCTGCACCGCAGAGTCCGTAAAAATAACCTGTGAATTAATTGATCGTTTCGCAGCCTTTATTCAGCAAGATTTAGCGCAGGACCGATTATTATTTGACGGCTTACTGGTGCATATAAAGCCACTATTAAATCGACTCAAATATCATATTCATATTCGCAATCCGCTGCTGGAGGATATTCAGCAGGAAATGAAAGGCATATTTTCGTTAACGCACCAGGCGATGCAATTAACTGCTCGCACTTATGGGCTTTCGCCAGTGGCTGACGACGAAATCGGTTATCTCTGCGTGCATTTCCAGGCCGCGCTGGAGCGGCAAATTGCCCATAAACGCATCCTGGTGGTGTGTTCCAGCGGCGTGGGGACGTCGCATCTGCTTAAGAGCCGCATCCTGCGGGCGTTCCCTGACTGGGAAATTGCGGGTGTGGTCTCTGCCAGCAATCACGCCGCGTTTTGTCAGAACCAGACAGTGGATTTAGTGATCACCACTATCCATCTCAACGCCGGGCCAATCCCAGCAGTGTATGTGAGTGCATTTTTTAACGATGACGATATCCGGCGGGTCACTGACGCCATGATTGGCAGCCAGCTGCCGGACGGCGCGCACTGCGCGTTGGCTGAACATTAATTGAATGAGGTAAAACCCATGGACATTTCCCGCATTCTGACGCCACGCCGCGTTAACCTGGCGCTCACCGCCACCACCAAAGAAGAAGTGATCAACGAACTGACCGATCTGCTATATCAGGACGGCGCCATCACCGATCGTGCAGCCTTTATTGAAGATGTCTGGCTGCGTGAAGCTGAGGGCTCAACCGGGTTCGAAAACCACGTTGCCATTCCGCACGGCAAGTCTTCCGCCGTCCAACACACCACATTAGCCATTGGTCGTACCCAACAGGATATCCCCTGGGAAACGCTCGATGGCAGCCAGGTGCGCTGCATCATCCTTTTCGCGGTGCGACTGGAAGATCAGAACACCACCCATATTCGCCTGTTGTCGCAGGTGGCCAGCGCGCTGGCCGATGATGAGGTGATAGCCCAACTGCTGGTGGAAAACGACCCCAGCAATATCATCCGGCTGTTTAGCCAGTACGCCGAAACCGACCTCTGTTAATCCCCTAACTTTTTGAGGTGACACATGAATATCGTCTGTGTAGCGGCCTGCACGGCAGGCATCGCGCATACCTATATTGCGCGTGAAAAACTGATCAAAGGCGCTCATGCACTGGGCCACACCATCCACGTTGAAACCCAGGGCACCATCGGCACTGAAACCGCGTTGACGCGTGAAGACATCGCTGCCGCTGACGTGGTGATCCTCGCCATTGATGTGAAGATCAACGGTGAAGAACGCTTTCAGGGCAAACCCATCGTACGAGTGAAAACCGAAGTGGTGATCAAGTCACCGGTGAAATTCCTCGAAAAAGTGGCGGATTCACTGGCGCGTGCCTGAGGAGATCCATCATGAACGACAACAAACGTCAGTACGGACAAGAGATCAAAGGCCATCTGCTCACCGGGATATCCTGGATGATCCCGCTGATCGTCGCCGCCGGGATCTGTATCGCGCTCGGCCAGGTGATTGGCGGGCCGGATGTCGGCAAGCAAACCGGCACTATCGCCTGGATGTTGAATCAGATCGGCGGTTGGGGCATGGGCTTGATCGTGCCGCTGATCAGCGCGGCCATCGCCTACTCCATCGCCGATCGTCCCGGCTTTGCGCCCGGTTTGATCGTCGGTTTTATCTGCGGGCAGATCGGCACCGGTTTTATCGGCGGTATGCTCGGCGGCTTCCTGGTGGGTTACACGGTATTGCTGTTGCGCCGCACCATTAAGCTGCCGCAGTCAATGCAGGGGTTGATGCCGATTATGGTGCTGCCGGTGTTGAGCACCATCATCGCCGGTCTGTTGATGATGACCTTTATTGGCCAGCCGATTGTCTGGCTGCAGAAGGCGCTGATTCATCTGCTGGAATCGATGCAGGGCGGATCGAAGTTTGTGCTGGGTGCGGTGCTGGGTGCGATGGCGACTTTTGACTTCGGCGGCCCCATCAACAAAACCATGTCGCTGTTCGCCGACGGCATGCTGGTCGACGGGATTTATGGCCCGGAAGCAGTGAAGTTTGTCGGCTCAATGATTCCGCCGTTTGGCATCACGCTGTCGTATCTGCTGACGCGCCATAAGTACACCAAAGCGGAGAAAGAGGCGCTGAAAGCCGCCTTCCCGATGGGTATCTGCATGATCACCGAAGGGGTGATTCCGATTGCGGCGCGTGACCTGCTGCGTGTGGTCGGCAGCTGCGTGGTGGCCTCTGCCATCGCCGGTGGGCTGATTATGGTGTGGGGCGTGGAAGCACCGGTGCCGCACGGCGGCATGTTTGTGGTGCCGCTGTTCACCAAACCGCTGATGTTCTGTCTGGCGCTGGGCATCGGCACCGTGGTGTGTGGCGTGATGCTGTCGCTAATGAAGAAGCCAGTGACGCAGGCAGATGAAGAGTTCGATGACGTGGAAGCCCCTGGCGTCCGCGACGAAGAGATCAAATTCACACTGGAATAAGGAGCCACCATGTTTGCCATGATGAATGACCTGATTCAGGCCGCCGCTAAGCAGCAATATGCCGTGCTGGCGATAAACTGCTTCAATCTTGAAACCGCGCGGGCGGCGATTCAGGCCGCCGAACAGCAGCGTGCACCGCTGATATTGAATGTCTATCAGGGTCACAGCACGCACTTCCCACCCGCCGTGGCCGTGCCGCTGGTGCAGGCGCTGGCGAAAGACGCCACGGTACCGGTTGCCCTTGCGCTGGACCACGGCAAGGCCTTTCCGCTGATTGGTCAGGCGTTTCGCGCCGGCTTTACCGGCCTGATGATCGATGCCTCTGCCGATCCGCTGGCCGAAAATATTCGCCAGACCGCAGCGGTAGTGAAGATGGCGCACACCGCTGGCGTTTGCGTCGAAGGCGAGCTGGGGCATATCGCCGATGCGCCGACCTACGAGTTAGCCGATGCCTCCGTAAAGATGACGCAGGTTGCTGACGTGCTGCCGTTTATTGAGCAAACCGATATCGATTTGCTGGCGATTTCGGTGGGCACTGCGCACGGGCTCTATCCAGCGGGCGTGAAGCCGAAGATTGATTTCCAGCGCTTGCAGGAGCTGCATGCGGTCTCAACACGCCCATTGGCACTGCATGGTGGTTCGGGCACACCCGCCGAGGATATTCGCCGCGTTAATCAGCATGGTGTGGCGAAGATTAACGTCGGTGCCGCAGTGTTTGATGCCGGTAAAAACGCGGTTGAGCAGGCGCTGAAACAGCATCCGCACGCGGAACTGGCCGATCTGCTTGGGCTGATGGAATCCGCCTGCCGTGAAGTGGTGATTGAGTATCTGAGCTGGTCGGGATCGGCTGGCAAAGCGTAGTGCTCGGGCGCGCTCACCCTAAATGCATAGCGCTAAAACGAACGCACGTGATTTGACGCATTTATACGCACCTGAAAGCCGCTTCGGTCATCGTGATTTAAAGCAGCGGCAAGATACCGCGCGATAAGTCGTGCAGCAACAGGATGCAGAAGCATTTCCCTTTTTATCCATCATCGGGTCGGCGCACGCGTCGGCTCTGGTAAAACTCACGTTGAGGAAATATTAACATGTTGATTTCAATGAAAGAGATGTTGGCACCGACTCGTGAACACCGCTACGCCATCGGCGCATTTAACGTAGCAGACAGCTGCTTTATCCGTGCCGTGGTGGAGGAAGCCGAAGCCACTAACACCCCGGCGATCATCTCGATTCACCCGAGTGAGCTGGAGTTTGTGACCAATGAATTCTTTGGCTATGTGCGGGAACGCACGCTGAAGAGCAAAGTGCCCTTCACCATTCACCTCGACCACGGTGCATCGATTGCGCAGGTGCTGCGCGCCATCCAATGTGGATTTACGTCAGTGATGATCGATGGATCACTGCTGCCGTACGAAGAGAACGTGGCGCTGACCAAAGAGGTGGTGAAGCTGGCGCATTCGGTGGGCGTGTCGGTGGAAGGTGAACTCGGCACCATTGGCGATACCGGCACCACCGTGGAAGGTGGCGTTAGCAAAGTGATCTATACCGAACCGGCGCAGGCAGAAGATTTTATCCAGCGCACCGGCGTCGATACCCTGGCAGTGGCAATTGGCACCGCGCACGGTATCTATCCAAAAGATATGAAGCCGGAACTGCAGATGCATATTCTGAAAAATATTGCTCAACGCACCGATATTCCGCTGGTGCTGCACGGGGGGTCTGCTAACCCGGATGCGGAGATTGCTGAGGCGGTGACCCTCGGCGTGGGCAAAATCAATATTTCCAGCGATATGAAGTACGCCTACTTCGCTAAACTGCGTGAAATTCTGGCGCGTGAAACCTGGTGGGATCCCAATGTGATTTATCCGGAAGCGATTACTGCCGCCAAAGCAGTGATTCGCTACAAGATGAATCTGTTTGGTGGATTGGGTAAAGCGAGTTTATATCGCTGAGTACCCGAATGGGGCCACGTTGCCCCTTTTAAGCCACGCAATAATCGCGCCGCTCCAGTAGCGGCGCGATGCATCAGGCATGAGTTTACTTAATCACACCCAGCCACTGCGAGGCGATCTGCGCATATTCGCCGGTGGCGGTGCTAAGATGCAGCCACTGATCGACATACAGTTTCCAGCTCATATCATCACGCGGAATCATGTAGGCTTTTTCACCATACTGCATCGGCTTATCCGGATTGATGGCGCACAGCGTCGGGTAGTGCTTCATCTGGAACAATGCTTCGGACGCATCCGTAATCATCACATCGGCTTTCTTATCCACCAACTGCTGGAAAATACCGACGTTATCGGCCAGTTGCAGCGTCGACTGCGGTAAGTGGCTGTGCACAAAGGCTTCATTGGTGCCGCCAGCCGGTTCAATCACCCGCACGCTCGGCTTGTTGATCTGCGCGACGGTTTGATATTTGTCTTTATCATCACAGCGCACCAGCGGGATTTTGCCATCCACACCCAGCGGCTCGGCAAACCAGGCAATCTGCTGGCGTTTTAAGGTAACGGACACGCCACCCAGCGCGATATCACACTGCTTCGCCACGAAATCGTCACTCATGGTTTTCCAGGTGGTTGGCACCCACTGCACTTTGGCACCCAGACTTGCCGCCAGTGACTGCGCCATGCTGATATCCAGCCCTTCATACTGCCCATCGCTGCGCAGATAGCTGTAAGGCTTGTAGTCTCCCGTGGTACAGACTTTCAGGGTTTTACTGCTACGAATCTCGTCGAGGTGGGATTGCGCCGACGCAGCGCCACTCACCAGAAGTAATGCACTCAGTATCGCGGTTTTCATGGTTTCTTCTTTTTTATGTTGATGTTGGTTTGCGCGCGGATTGTTGCATAGCCCTGCGCATTGTTGCTTTATTAGCAAAAGTCTTGTGATCAATCACGCATTTTTTTGCTTCGCCTGCGCGCGTACAGTGTGCGTCATCAACGGGAAACGGAGCGAATCATCCATGAGCAATATTTTAATCATCGACGGCGGTAAAACTTTTGCCCACTCGAAAGGCGAACTGAATCACACCCTCACTGACGTGGCAGCCAGCCAGCTGCGCGATCTGGGCCATAACGTAGTTGTCACCCTTGCAGACAGCGATTACAACGTGGCAGAAGAAGTGCAGAAATATCTCGACAGCGATGTGGTGATTTATCAGATGCCTGGCTGGTGGATGGGCGAGCCGTGGACGGTGAAAAAATACATTGATGACGTGTTCACCGAAGGCCACGGTTCACTGTATGCCAGTGATGGTCGTACGCGCAGCGATGCGGGCAAAAAGTACGGTTCAGGCGGTCTGATTCAGGGCAAAAAATACATGCTATCGCTGACGTGGAACGCACCGCTGGAAGCGTTTAATGATCCTGAGCAGTTCTTCGAAGGCGTGGGCGTGGACGGTCTCTATCTGCACTTCCACAAAGCCAACCAGTTCCTTGGCATGGAAGGTTTACCGACCTTTATCTGTAACGATGTGATCAAGATGCCGGACGTGCCGCGCGATATCGAACGTTATCGGACTCATCTTAGCCAGATCTTTGCTTAACTGTAAGCACACCGGGAAAAGAGGAAGCGCTATGTTAACCGTCGTTGCAGAAATTTGCGTCAAGCCAGGCCGCCGTCATGTGGTGCTGGAAGCCATCAATAAACTGATCCCCACCGTGCTGGAAGAAGAGGGTTGCCATCAGTATGACGCGCTGGTTGACCATCAGGCGCAGGTGCCGTGGAAGCAGAATTCACCAGATTCCATTTTCATGCTGGAGCAGTGGGAATCGCTGCGCCATCTTGAGCAGCATCAGCAAATGCCGCATATGGATGCGCATCGCGCCACGATTAAAGACGATGTGGTGGATGTGAAGATCCTGGTATTAGAGCCGGTTCGTTAATCGTCTAAGCCTCTGCCTGTGCAGGGGCTTTTTTATAGCAGGCGATCTTGTTCTATCTTCTCGCGCAGAAAATCGAGAAAACAGGTAATGCGCGAGGTCAGAGATTGATTACGGTAATACACGGCGTGAATCGGCAGGCGCCATTCGCGCGTTTCCTGCTCCAGCACCTGCACTAAATCGCCCCGCTCGCGATCTTTACGGCTGACAAAATCAGACAGGCGCGCAATGCCCTGTCCTGCTAACGCCAGCTGACGCAACGTCTCGCCACTGGAAGCCGACAGCGTGGGCTTAATCTGCAAAAACTCACCCTCACTTTGCCAAACAGGCCAGACATTGTGTGCATCCAACTGACTGAAGCCGAGCAGCTGATGAGCTGCTAACGCCTCAACTGATTCCGGGCTGCCATACTGCTGCAGGTAAGCCGGGCTCGCCACTAAACGCGTGGCGCTGCTGCCCAGCACGCGGGCACGCAGCGTAGAATCACGCAACTCCCCGACGCGAATCGCGATATCGGTCTGCTGCTCCAGCAAATCGATCATGATGTCGTCGGTATTCAACTCCAGCTGAATCAGCGGGTAACGCTGTCGAAATTCCGCCACCAGCGGCACGATCACGTGCAGCATAAAGGGGGCGTTGGCATTGATGCGCAATCTGCCAGAGGGGATATCGCGACGTTGGGCGATCTGCTCTTCCGCCCTTTCTACCGACGAAAGGATCTGGCGCGCATGATCGAGGAAGATCAAGCCTTCCTCGGTGAGCGCGAGACGCCGCGTGGTGCGGTGCATTAGCGTGGTTTGTAATTTGCTTTCCAGCCGGCTCAACGCCCGGCTGATACCAGAACTGGTTTGATCGAGCTGCTCGGCCGCCGCCGTGATTGAGCCGGTATCCACCACCGCCACCCAGGCGCGTAGCTCTTCCAGTGTGATTTTCACGTTCCTTTCCCCGGTAAAAATGTTTGGCTTGCCCAAATAACAAGGGACGCCGCAGCGTCCCAGGTCATCAAGCTTCCAGGTCGGCGAGGTCGCCTTTTTCCTGTAGCCAGTTACGGCGATCTTCAGAACGCTTTTTCGCCAGCAGCATGTCCATCACGCGCAGCGTCTGCTCGACATCATCATCGCTGACTGTCAGCTGCACCAGACGACGGGTGTTCGGGTCGAGCGTGGTTTCACGCAGCTGCAGCGGGTTCATCTCACCCAGACCTTTGAAGCGCTGTACGTTCGGTTTGCCCTTCTTGCGCTTCAGCTGCTCCAGCACGCCCTCTTTCTCGTCTTCATCCAACGCGTAAAAGACTTCTTTGCCGAGATCGATGCGATACAGCGGTGGCATGGCGACATAAACATGGCCGTGTTGTACCAGCGAGCGGAAGTGCTTCACAAACAGCGCACACAACAAGGTGGCGATGTGTAAGCCATCGGAGTCCGCATCCGCAAGGATACAGATCTTGCCGTAACGCAGCTGGCTCAGATCTTCACTGTCGGGATCGATACCGATCGCCACCGAGATGTCGTGCACTTCCTGCGAGGCCAGCACTTCGTCCGATGAGACTTCCCAGGTGTTCAGGATCTTACCTTTAAGCGGCATGATCGCCTGATAATCACGATCGCGCGCCTGCTTGGCCGATCCACCTGCGGAGTCCCCTTCCACCAGGAAGAGTTCGGTGCGATTCAGATCCTGTGCACTACAGTCTGCCAGTTTGCCCGGCAGTGCGGGTCCGCTGGTGAGCTTTTTACGCACCACTTTCTTGGCCGCGCGCATACGACGCTGAGCACTGGAGATCGCCAGTTCGGCCAGCATTTCGGCGGCTTGCACGTTCTGGTTCAACCACAAGCTGAAAGCATCTTTCACGATAGCCGAGACAAATGCCGCGCACTGACGCGAAGAGAGACGCTCTTTGGTTTGACCGGCGAACTGCGGATCCTGCATTTTCACCGACAGCACGTAGGCGCAGCGATCCCAAATATCTTCCGCAGACAGTTTTACTCCGCGTGGCAGGATATTGCGGAACTCGCAGAACTCACGCATCGCATCCAGCAAGCCCTGACGCAGACCGTTGACGTGCGTCCCGCCTTGCATAGTGGGAATCAGGTTGACGTAGCTTTCGGTCAGCAGTTCGCCGCCTTCTGGCAGCCATAGTAACGCCCAATCCACCGCTTCCACATCACCGGCGAAGCTGCCGATAAAGGGTTTTTCCGGCAAGGTGGGGAGGCCGTTGACTGCTTCTGATAAGTAATCAGAGAGGCCGCCATGATAGAGCCATGTCTGCTCGGTATCATTGACCTTGTCTTTGAACACGATCTCCACGCCCGGACAGAGCACCGCTTTGGCTTTCAACACATGCGTCAGGCGCGACACCGAGAAGCGTGGACTGTCGAAGAAACTCTCATCCGGCCAGAAATGCACGCGCGTGCCAGTGTTACGTTTGCCGACCGTGCCGGTCACCGTCAGATCCTGCACTTTATCGCCATTTTCGAAGGCAATATCGTAGATCTCGCCATTGCGGCGCACGGTGACTTCTACGCGTTTTGACAGGGCGTTGACCACCGAAATCCCCACGCCGTGCAAGCCGCCGGAGAACTGGTAGTTTTTGTTGGAGAATTTACCGCCCGCATGCAGACGGCAAAGAATCAGCTCAACCGCTGGCACACCCTCTTCCGGATGGATATCTACCGGCATGCCGCGACCGTCATCGATCACTTCCAGCGACTGATCCGCATGCAGGATCACTTCCACGCGTTTGGCGTGACCCGCCAGCGCCTCATCGACACTGTTATCGATCACTTCCTGGCCCAGATGGTTTGGGCGCGTGGTATCGGTGTACATCCCCGGACGACGACGCACCGGTTCAAGGCCGGTTAAGACCTCAATGGCATCGGCATTATAACTTGATTGGCTCATCGTAACTGTCTGATTAGCAATAGGAATAGGGGTCCATCTCGCAGCAATCAGGGAGCATTTAATCCCAGAAAATCAATGATCTGCGCAAAATGGCGTTCGAATCCGATATAAGCATGATTGCCACCCTCTTCGACCGTTTGGCGGCACGCGCTGTAGTATTCCAGCGCCTGGCGGTAATCGAGTACTTCATCGCCGGTCTGTTGCAGCAGCCAGAGTAAATCGGGCGCTTCGAGAGGGTCAATCTGCATGACTTTCAGATCGTAAATGTGGCGTGACTCTAACACATATTGCTGGCCGGTGTAGGGATTACGGTTCTCGCCGAGATAATCCACCAGCAGCTCAAACGGGCGCACCGCTGGATTGACCACCACCGCCGGCAGCATAAAGCATTGCGAGAGCCAGGTCGCGAAGTAGCCCCCGAGCGACGATCCCACCAGGCCAAGTGGCTCACCGGCGTACTGCATCACCAGCTCTTCCAGCATGCTGGCGGCTTCGGCGGGGAACGTGGGCAGCTGCGGCACCAGAACATTAATGTGCGGATGATGTTGCGCTACCCACTGCTGCAGTTGTGTGGCTTTGGCCGATTGCGGAGAGCTGTTGAATCCGTGCAGATAGATCAGCACCGCCATCGCTTAGTAGCCCTCGGAATCGAGATCGGGACGGAACAGATCGCTTTGCAGACGATTCACTTCGGTTTCCAGTACGCCATCTGCCTTCAGGGTTAACCAGCGCCAACCTGGCGCGACGTTATCGATGGTGAAGTTGGTGCAATGCGGTTTGAACTGCACGCAGGTCGAAGGAGAAGCCAGCACGCGACGACCATGCCAGTCGAGATCTAATTCCTGATGAATGTGGCCACACACCAGATTACGCGCACGCGGGAAGTGTTGCAGCACCGCTTCTAATTGATGGGGATTGCGCAAGCTATGCTGATCCAGCCAGGTACAGCCGGAAGCGAGCGGATGATGGTGCAGCAGCACCAGCGTATGGCGCTCAGGATGCAGGCGCAGCGCCTTGTCGAGCCACTCGAGTTGGTACTCGCTTAACATGCCATGCGGCACACCAAAGACCTGACTATCCAGCAGCACCAACTGCCAGTGCTCACCCAACAGCACATGTTTATCGGAAGCGATTCCGGCATCGGCAAGTGTATTGACCATCGCGGGCTGAAAATCGTGATTCCCCGGCAGCCAGACACACGGCTTTGGCAGGCGTGAAATGCCCGCTACAAAGTGTTGATAAGCTTCGACGGTGTGATCCTGGGCGAGATCGCCGGTGGCGATAATCAAATCATAATCGCGCTGTTGTGCCATGATGGCGTCCAGCACCGCATCAAAACTCGACCAGGTATTTACCCCAAGCAGCGATTGATGTTTTCCTGCAAAAAGATGGGTGTCCGTGATTTGTAAAATCCTGATATCGGCCCCATTTGCCGCAGGAAGAGTAAGCAGGCTATCCAAAGCGTTTCCTTTCTCTCCACGCCATAGTTGTATGCTATCAGCAGACCGGCACTGCTACAGCACCGTGCGCCAGACAATAGCGCAACCAATCTGCAAGAAACTGGTTAATCTGATGTTTTTCATCGCGCTGATGCAGTTTTTTATTAGGATAATCATAGCGCGCTTTGAAGCGATAGATCTGCTGAGTGGAACACACTTCAGCGACCATCGCATCATGGTACAGCCGAACGGACATGGATGGCAGGCTCCAGTAACTTACTGCCGGGGCCACCTGGCGAATCTCCACCAGCGTGGTATAACGCGTCGACTCTTGAATAGTCAGCTGATAACGGGCGCCGCTCACCTGATAGATCACCGACGCGCCTGCCTCGTCATCACGCGGCAGCAGGCGACGCAGTTGGGCGAAATTGGTTTCGCACAATCGCATCATTTCGGGAAAGTCAGGGGTATAGCGCTGTTTCATTTTAGCTTCCACTCTTGTCGTAGTTTTTCATGGTGCAACGCCAGCCATTGCAGGGCGATGACAGATGCCGCGTTATCAATAATCCCCTCTTCCACCCAGCGATAAGCCTGTTCGCGGCTCACCACATGGACAAGAATATCCTCATTCTCTTCCTCCAGCCCGTGATTTCCCTCTGCCAGGCTGGCATCCACTTCGCCCACCAGCACCGACAAACGTTCAGACGTTCCGCCTGGGCTGGCTAAGTAATTCACTATCGGTTTCACACGCCCGACCTTGAGGCCTGCTTCTTCTACGGCTTCGCGACGCGCCACATCTTCCGGCGTTTCACCGGGTTCAATGATACCGGCCACCATTTCCAGCAGCCAGGGCGTTGGGCTGGAATCATAAGCCGGGATGCGAATCTGTTCGATTAGCACCACTTCGTCGCGTAAGGGATCATAGGGTAGCAGCACGGCGGCGTGTCCGCGCTCAAAAACTTCGCGTACTACCTCACCGCTCATCTCGCCATTAAAGCGGCGATGGCGGAAACGGTAGCTAATAATGGAAAAAAAACCATCGTAGCGTGTATCGCGTGCAATAATTTCTACATCGTTTTTTGTGAAAGTCACAGGGGATTTTTTTTCACCCGCCATCATCTGGTTCCTTATGCAGATTGGGATGGAGCGAAGAAAAGCCAACCCTTGTGCTCCGTCCGAGTGGTTCTTTCTGAATTATTTACGTAAATTAGGGGAAGAAGGCACGTTCAGCCAACTTATCTCTGACGCCGCCTCTGTAGAATCGGCGATTATTTTTTGGCTTACCTGCAGCACTACCAGTGCAATTTGCTGCAACAAAAGGAATGCAAATGAAAAAACTGCTCCCACTTTTTATTGGGTTGAGCCTGGGCGGATTTAGCCTTGCCAGCCAGGCAGAGAACCTGTTGCAGGTTTACCAGCAGGCGCGCCTTAGCAACCCGGATCTGCGTGCTTCTGCCGCTGACCGTGATGCAGCCTTTGAGAAAATTAACGAAGCGCGTAGCCCTTTATTGCCACAGCTCGGTCTGGGCGCAGATTATACCTATAACAACGGTTACCGTGACAGCAGCGGTCTTCATTCCAACACGACCAGCGCTTCTCTGCAATTAACACAAACCATTTTCGATATGTCGAAATGGCGTGCGCTGTCGCTGCAGGAAAAAACCGCCGGGATTCAGGATGTGACTTATCAGGTTGCACAACAGGATCTGATTCTGAATACCGCAACGGCGTATTTCAACGTGTTGAAGGCGATTGATACCCTTTCTTACACGGAAGCGCAGAAACAATCGATTTACCGCGAATTGGATCAAACCACCCAGCGCTTCAACGTTGGCCTGGTAGCGATCACTGACGTGCAGAACGCCCGTGCCCAGTACGACAGCGTGCTGGCCAACGAAGTGACCGCGCGTAACAACCTTGATAATGCAGTGGAATCGCTGCGTCAGATCACCGGTATGGATTATCTGGCACTGGCTTCACTGAATATCGATCGTTTCAAAACCGCACGTCCTGATGCCGTTGCGACCCTGCTGAAACAAGCGGAAAGCCGTAACCTCAACCTGTTATCTGCACGTCTGAGCCAGGATTTAGCGCGCGAGCAGATTCGCTCTGCGGAAACAGGCCATATGCCAACGCTGGATCTGACTGCCTCAACCGGTATGTCTAACAGCAAATATGGCGGCAGCCGTGCGAACCAGAGTTCAGGCACCACCGATTCCATCACGGGTTCCAACCAGGTCGGCCTGAGCTTCTCCCTGCCGCTGTATAGCGGTGGTTCAGTGACCTCGCAGGTGAAACAGGCGCAGTACAACTTTGTTGCCGCCAGCGAACAGCTGGAAGGCGCACATCGTAGTGCGATCCAGACCGTGCGTTCTTCGTTCAACAACGTTAACGCGTCGATCAGCAGCATTGATGCTTACAAGCAGGCCGTTGTCTCTGCTCAAAGCTCATTGGATGCAATGGAAGCCGGTTATCAGGTGGGTACCCGTACCATCGTTGATGTGCTGGATGCGACCACAACCCTGTTCAACTCTAAACAGCAACTTTCTGATGCGCGTTACAGCTACCTGATTAACCAGCTGAACATCAAATATGCGCTGGGTACGTTGAATGAGCAGGACCTGCAGCAGCTGAACAGCACGCTGGGCAAGGAAATCACCACCGCACCTGAAGTGGTGGCACCGGAAAACAGCCAGCAGGCTTCACGTGTCGATAATGGTCCGAAAACTTCGGCACCTTCAGCCGCCGCGAAAGCGCGCCCGGCTGCCGCGCACAGCAGCGGAAATCCTTTCGGTAATTAATCCCTTAAGGGGTCGCTTGCGGCCCCTTTCGCATTCAAACGTATAACAACGTAAAGATCCCCCAGCCATCCGGCTTCTCGCTTCATTTTCCACCACTCATCACCTATCCTAAGCCCCACCTTTGGGCACAGGATGAAAATAATGAAACGGACTAAACATATTCGTCATGCCGCTTTTCGTAAAAGCTGGCAGGCACGCCATTTAACGCCAGTGGCACTCGCGGTTACCGCAGTGTTTATGCTGGCTGGCTGCGAACAGAGCGATGAGACAGTATCGCTGTACCAAAACGCGGATGATTGTGCGAAAGCTAACCCTAGCCAGAGCGCGCAATGTACCACTGCGTATAACAATGCGAAGAAAGAAGCCGAACGCACCGCACCGAAATACGCCACGCGCGAAGATTGCGTCGCAGAGTTCGGTGAGAATCAGTGCCAGCAAACTCCTGCCCAGGCCGGTGTCGGTAGCACCAACAATGCCGAAGCGCAGCAGAGCGGTAGCTTCTGGATGCCGCTGATGGCCGGTTACATGATGGGTCGCATGATGGGCGGCGGCGCGGGCTTTGCGCAGCAACCCTTGTTCTCACCGAAAACCCCGAACAGCCCGGCTAACGGTCAGTTTGTCGATGCTTCCGGCAAAAACTATGGTGCAGCGACCTCAGGCCGCAGCATGAACGTGCCGAAAACCGCCATGGCACCTAAGCCAGCGACCACCTCCACCATCACGCGTGGTGGCTTCGGTGAGAGCGTTGCGAAACAAAACACCCTGCAGCGCAGCAATGCCACCAGCACCAATCGCAGCAGCACTGGCAGCAGCCGCTCGATGGGAGGCTAAGCCGTAGTATGCAACGTATTGCTATCAGCGAACGCCCGGACTGGCGCGAAAAAGCCAACGAATACGGCTTCCAGTTTCATACCATGTATGGCGAACCTTACTGGTGTGAAGACGCTTACTACCAGTTCACCCTGGCACAGGTTGAGCAATTAGAAGATACCACCGCCGAACTGCATCAGATGTGCCTGCAGGCGGTGGAAAAAGTGGTGAACAGTGATGAACTGCTCACCCGCTTCTGCATTCCCAAACACACCAGGGACTTCGTACGAGACTCGTGGAAGCTGCGTCAGCCGTCGCTCTATTCCCGTCTGGATTTAGCCTGGGACGGTAAAGGCGATGCCAAGCTGCTGGAGAATAACGCCGACACGCCGACCTCTCTGTATGAAGCCGCCTTTTTCCAGTGGATCTGGCTGGAAGATCAAGTCAATGCGGGCAACCTGCCACAAGGCAGTGACCAGTTTAATAGCCTGCAGGAAAAGTTGATTGAGCGCTTTGCCGCGTTGCATCAGGAGCACGGTTTTAACTGGCTGCACTTTGCCTGCTGCCGTGACACCGAAGAAGATCGTGCCACAGTACAGTATATGCAGGATTGCGCCACCGAAGCCGGCCTGCCGAATGAATTCCTGTATATCGATGAAATTGGGTTGGGTGAAAGAGGCCAGTTTACCGATCAGCATGATCAGGTGATCAGCAACCTGTTTAAGCTTTATCCGTGGGAATTTATGCTGCGTGAAGTGTTCTCCACCAAGCTGGCAGATGCCGGTGTGCGTTGGTTAGAACCGGCGTGGAAAAGCATTATCTCGAATAAAGCGCTGCTGCCGCTGCTGTGGGAAATGTTTCCTGACCATCCCAATCTGCTGCCCGCCTACTTTGCCGACGACAAAAATGCCCCGCAGATGGACAAGTACGTGGTGAAACCGCTGTTTTCACGTGAAGGCGCCAATATTCGCATCATTGAAAACGGCCAGGAGATCGCCCGTGCTGAAGGTCCGTACGGCGAAGAGGGAATGATCATCCAGCAATTCCATCCGTTGCCGAAGTTCGGCGACAGCTACACCTTGATCGGTAGCTGGCTGATTGACGATCAACCTGCTGGTATCGGCATTCGTGAAGATCGCGCGCTGATCACTCAGGATCTGTCACGCTTCTACCCGCATACTTTTATCGAATAAATGCTGTGCCGCCCGTCAGACACGGGCGGCCAGTGCATTAGCTGACCTGCACCGAAAGCATACTGATAGCGCCCATCTCCATCCCTTCCACCGGAATGCTGATCGACTCCTCAGCTGCACGCGCGCCGAGGATATACAGCAACGGCAGATAGTGTTCTGGCGTTGGGTTGGACATCTCTGCACCTTCGTGCTGCAAATAATTCACCAACGGATGATCTGCTGCTTCACCGGCAAAGCTCAAATTCTCACGCACAAATTCATTGAAGCTTTCAGCCCACGGATAGCTTGTGGCGGCACCCTGCCAGCGCAGCATCCGCAGGTTATGCACCACGTTACCGCTGGCGACGATCATCACGCCTTCGTCACGCAGCGACGCCAGTTTGCGACCTAATTCGAAGTGCCATTGCGCCGATTGCGTCCCATCGATACTTAACTGCACCACCGGGATATCGGCTTGCGGATACATTTTTGCCAGCACGCCCCATGAGCCGTGATCAAATCCCCATTCCTGGTCGGCATGGACGTCAATCGGTGCCAGCAGTTCGATCACTTGCTGTGCCAGCTCTGGCGAGCCCGGAGCCGGATAACGCACATCAAACAGCGCCTGCGGGAAGCCACCAAAATCATGGATGGTGCGAGGATTATGCATGGCCGTTACCGCCGTACCGCGTGTGTACCAGTGTGCCGACACCGCGAGAATGGCGCGCGGACGTGGCAATGTTGCACCCAGATGCTGCCATGCGCGGGTATAGGTATTGTCTTCCAGTACGTTCATCGGGCTGCCGTGACCTAAAAACAGGGCGGGCATACGGTTGTGGCTCATGATGGTTCCTCTGACGAAAGTGTCGCTTTATTAGCCGCTACGATACGCGCTTTCGTGCCGGGATTAACGCTGATAACTGTGATGATCTCTATCAGAGAATTTGAATAAGAATTTGCGTAGTGGTTGGGCGGTGAAGATGAGGATTAAAGGTGCACTTTCGCGCGAAAAAAAATCCGCAGCCTGTAAAAACCGCGGATCTTTTGATGACGATAACTGAGGCTTAACTTGCCTGGCGCGTTTCACGCTCGCGGCGATAAGCCACCAGATCTTCAATCGTTACGACCGGCATATCGTGTTGTTTGGCAAACACAATCGCTTCTGGCGCATGCGCCATGCTGCCGTCGTCATTGGTCAATTCACACAGCACACCGGCGGGTTTGAAGCCTGCTAATGTCACCAAATCGATGGTGGCTTCAGTGTGACCACCACGCGTCAGCACACCGCCTTCGCGCGCGCGCAGCGGGAAAACATGGCCTGGACGGTTGAGATCGCTCGGCTTCGCGCCATCTGCCACAGCGGCACGAATGGTGGTGACGCGGTCAGCGGCAGAAACACCGGTGGTGACACCTTCCGCTGCTTCAATGGTGACGGTAAAGCCGGTGCCATAAGAGCTGGTGTTGGTTTCTACCATCATCGGCAGATCCAACTGCTGGCGGCGTTCTTCAGTAATGCACAAGCAGACAATGCCGCTGCCGTGGCGAATGGTTAATGCCATTTGCTCTACGGTCATGGTTTCGGCGGCAAAGATCATGTCACCTTCGTTTTCACGATTTTCATCGTCGAGCACCATCACACCGCGACCGTTGCGCAGCGCATCGATGGCGCGTTCTACACGCTGTTCCGGCGTGCCAAATTCAGAAAGAAGCGTCTGATTCATGGTAAAAAACCTTATAAAAAATATATGAGTTACCAGAACCAGGGCGTGCTTAGGAGTGCGCAAATAATACACATGGCAAAAACGTGACGCGGGCCTAAGCCCGGCTGATGTCGTTACCCTCTCCCATCCGGACTCTAACCGTCGGCCCCGGAATTACACCGGATCTGCTGACCTTTCACTTTGCAGTGAAAGCGCTCGCGGGCTTTCAGCCGAAGCTGATTTACCGCCGGTGGGGAATTTCGCCCCGCCCTGAGAATAAGCGAGGTCACTATAACGCCAATCATCTGGACGGGCAATCGACAAAAGCGCAAATGCTTTTGCATTTACTGCGATGCGGAATTCAGGTTTAACCTTTTCGTTTCAGGCATTACACTTAACCTTTGTTGAGTCGGAACACGTGCTGTTATCAGCCACCGCAACCAGGAAATCATCATGATCGACACGAAAAAAATTGAACAACTGGCTCGCCAGGTCCATGAAGCCATGCCAAAAGGGATTCGCGACTTTGGCGACGATGTCGAAAAGAAAATTCGTCAGGTGCTGCAGGCGCAGTTAACCCGCATGGATTTGGTGAATCGTGAAGAGTTTGATGTGCAGACGCAGGTACTGCTGCGCACGCGTGAGAAGCTGGCGGCACTGGAACAGCGCCTGGCGAAACTGGAAAGTGAGAGCCCTGCTGCACCGGCACCTGCGGTGGTGACACCGGACCCGGCGGGTAAGATCGACACTCCGCAGTAATTCGCTGACTCGGCGGCGTATATTGCTCGAAAACACTCGCTGAGCTTACATTGCTCGCAGACAACAACAGGCGGCCATTAGGCCGCCTGTTTAGTCAGAATACGCTTGCTTCTTCGCTCGCCGTTAATGATAGCGAATCATCTGGAATCTTAGTGCTCGCGTGAGTGGCTGCGAATAATTGAAAACCCCAGTGCTCGCTTTTGATGACAGCGAATCTTCTGGGATCTCAATGCTCATCATGAGTGGCTGCGAATCGTCTTGATGATGTTAGTGGTGGAGATACCGTCTTCAAAGTTCAGCACGCGCACGTCACCGCCGTTGGCCCAAACCTCTTTACTGCCCGCGATATCTTCCGGCTTATAATCGCCGCCCTTCACCAGCAGATCCGGTAACACACCCGCGATCAAACGCTGTGGCGTATCTTCTTCAAACAGCACCACCCAATCCACTGCTTCCAGCGCACCGAGCACGATCATGCGGTTTTCCTGCGGGTTAACCGGACGGGTTTCACCTTTCAGACGTTTGGTAGAAGCATCGCTGTTCACCGCCACAATCAGGCGATCGCCCAGCTTACGAGCGTTGGCCAGATAAGAAACGTGGCCCGCATGCAGGATGTCGAACACGCCGTTAGTCATCACCACTTTTTCACCGCGCTGACGCGCCAGCGCCACAGCCGCTTTTAGTTCAGCTTCGGTCATCACACCAAATCCGCTATCCGGACGGGCGTGAATCGCATTTTCCAGCTCAACGGTGCTCACGGTGGACGTACCGAGTTTACCGACCACCACGCCGGCTGCCGCATTGGCGAGGAAACAGGCTTCTTCCAGGCTATCGCCTGCTGCCAGCACGGCGGCCAGCACGCCAATCACCGTATCGCCTGCGCCGGTGACGTCATACACTTCCTGCGCTTGCGTTGGTAAATGCACTGGCGCTTTGCCTGGTTGCAGCAGCGTCATGCCGTTCTCAGAACGGGTGACCAGCAGCGCAGAGAGATCATAATCAGCGATCAGCTGCATGCCGCGGCTGACAATCTCTTCTACGGTTTTGCATTTACCCACTACGGCTTCGAATTCAGACAGGTTAGGCGTCAGCAGAGTCGCGCCACGATAGCGCTCGAAATCGGTGCCTTTCGGATCGATCAACACCGGCACGTTGGCTTCACGCGCCAGCTGAATCATGGTTTGCACGCTGCTCAACGCGCCTTTGGCGTAATCTGACAGCACTAACGCACCCGCTTGCGCCAGCGATTGGCGCATACGATCGTGAATAGGCTGCGGATCAACCTGCTCGAAACCTTCTTCAAAATCGAGGCGAATCAGCTGCTGATTACGCGAAAGCACGCGCAGTTTGGTAATGGTCGGATGGCTTTTCACCGCGACAAAATCACAATCGACTTTGACCTTTTCCAGCGTCTCACTCAGCACACGTGCCGCATCATCTTCACCGGTCAGGCCAATCAAACGCGAGCCAGCACCCAGTGCAGCAATGTTCATTGCCACGTTGGCCGCGCCGCCTGGACGCTCTTCGATGGTATCGACTTTCACCACCGGTACCGGGGCTTCAGGCGAGATACGGCTGGTTGGGCCATACCAGTAGCGATCTAACATGACATCGCCAACAACCAGCACAGCGGCTTTGCCAAAAGCGGGCAGTGTTACTTTCATTCCAAAGACTCCAGACTACGGTCAAAATTATGCGCGGATAATAACATACCCCGATGAGACTTCGAGCCACAGGTGCGTGGGCTGCGCGCCTTCCTGTAGGCCGGGTCACTAAGGGCGAAGCGTTATTTTACGCTTCCGCGCTATCAGATTCGGTGGCAGCCAGCCAGCGTTGCCAACTGCGATGCACGGCAGCCCGCTCAGTAGCAAAAGATTCCGGTGCGACGTGCCCCGGCAGCTCCTGCAATGCGAGATGGTGCAATGCATCACGCAGCGTGACATACGCGTGAGTCAGCGCCTGCGCTTCTTCTGCATCCATGATCTCCTGACGCGCCATCAGCTCAAAAATACGCACATTGTCTGACCAGCGCGTCAACGCAGGCTGCTCTGCCGCGTAGCCTAAGACAAGATATTGCGCGATGAATTCAATATCGGTGATGCCGCCTTCATCAGTTTTGATCTCCCAGCGTCCTTTGTGTTTGTTGCTGAGGTGGGCACGCATTTTCTCGCGCATTTCACGCACTTCTTTTTGCAGTGCAGGACGCTCACGCGGCAGGCAAAGAATGCCGCGACGGATGTCATTGAAGCGATCGCAGAGCGACGTCTCGCCAAAAACAATACGCGCACGCACCAGCGCCTGATGTTCCCAGGTCCAGGCTTCATTACGCTGATAATCATCGAAGGCGGCAAAGGTACTCACCAGCATGCCCGCCGCGCCAGAAGGACGCAGCCGCGCATCGACTTCATACAAAATGCCGGAGGAGGTGCGCGTGTTGAACAGATGCATCACGCGCTGCGCCAGCCGCAGGTAGAATTGGCGGCCATCAATCACGCGCTCGCCATCGGTTTCCGCATCGTCCGGGCAGTCGTGCAGGAACACCAAATCCAGATCCGAGCTGTAACCCAGCTCCCAGCCACCCAATTTGCCATAGCCAACCACAGCAAAACCGCGCTCGCTGTCGCTGGTGAGGTGCGAAGGACGACCATAGCGCTGCACCATCATTTGCCACGCTTGCTGCACCACCGATTCGATAATGGCTTCCGCCAGCCAGGTTAAGTGATCACTCACTTTCATCACCGGCAGCGTTTCAGCGATATCGGCAGCGGCAATGCGCAGATGCTGCGCCTGCTTGAACTGTCGCAGCGCTTCCAGCTGCTGTTCTTCATCATCGGTAGGAATGCGCAGCAGATACTGGCGCAATTCATCGCGATACGCATCGGTGGCTGTCGCCTGGTACAGCGTGGCGGGATCGAGCAGTTCATCCAGCAACAGCGGATAACGTGCCAGCTGGCTGGCGACCATCGGCGAGGCGGCACACAGGCGGATCAGATGACGAAGTGCGCCGTGGTATTCCGTCAGCAGCTCCAGATAAGTGCTGCGGGTTAACACACCGAGCAGTAGCGGCGTCAGGCGACCCAGTACCACATCTGCATCTTCGCGTGGACAGACTTCACTCAACAGGCGCGGCATCAGTTGATCAAGCGCTAAACGCCCACGCGGTCCGATGGTGCGACGACTGACATCCTGGCGGAAACTGTTGAGCGATTCATACAGCGCATGACGTTGCGCTTCGTTCAGCTGTGGCACGACAGGAATGAGATCGCTCTCCTCCAGCGTGTCTTGCCACAGGCCTGCGAATTCAGCCAGCTGCGGTTGATCGTCAACGTCTGGCGCATCATCACCAATCAGTTCATCAAAGATACTGCGCACGCCTGCCATCTGCTGTTCAAGTTGCAACATCAGCGCATCCCAGTCCGCCGCGCCCATCGCCCAGGCTAAACGCTGACGATCGAGTGGGTTTTCCGGCAGCGTTTGCGTCTGCTCATCGTTGATGCTTTGCAGCAGGTTTTCCAGACGACGCAGGAACAGATAGGCCCCGCGCAAATGTTCCACCTGCGCCGAATTCAGCAAAGCCAGTTCACCGATGGCCTGCAGCGTTGGCAGCAGGGAACGGAGCTGAAGTGAGCGCTCACGTCCACCACGAATGAGCTGGAACACCTGCACGATAAATTCGGTTTCGCGAATGCCGCCCGCCCCGAGTTTGATGTTGTCTTTCAGGCCACGACGCCGTACTTCACGGGCAATCATGCCTTTCATGTTACGCAGCGACTGAATCACACTGAAATCGATGTAGCGGCGATAGACGAACGGACGCAGCATCTGCTGCAGTTCCTGGCTCCAGTGGCCCTGGTCGTCGCCCATCAGGCGCGCTTTGACCATCGCGTAACGCTCCCAGTCGCGACCCTGCTCCTGATAATAGTCTTCCAGCGCAGCAAAGCTCAGCACCAGCGGGCCACTGTCACCAAACGGGCGCAGACGCATATCCACGCGATAGACGAAACCATCCACGGTAGGCTGATCCAGCACTTTGATCAGGCGCTGACCCATGCGGGTAAAGAATTGAGCGTTATCGAGTTCACGACGGCCGCCTTGCGTCACACCGTTTTCCGGCCAGGCAAAAATCAGGTCGATATCGGAAGAGAAGTTGAGTTCGCCGCCGCCCAGCTTGCCCATACCGAGGATCAGCATGGGCTGCGCTTCACCGGCTTCATTGCACGGCGTGCCAAAATCGCGGCTGCAATCCTGCCACACCCAATCACGAGCGGCAGCGATGAGGATCTCCGCCAGCGTGCTGAGTTGCGTCAGGCTCTGTTCGGTACTGGCGTGTTGCAGCGCCTGCATCCACGCTATGCGCACCAACATATGGCGGCGGAACAGGCGCAGTTCGCGCATCAGGGAAGTTTCATTTTCCACGCCCGCCAGCGCCTGATTTAGCCAGGCACTGTAGTGTTGCCACTCATCTGGTAGAGGCGGTTGCTGCTGGAGCTGTTGCCACCACTCCGGATGCTGCTGCAGGTTATCAACGATAAAGTCACTAAAGGTCAGCGCGCCCGCCTGCTCTGCCGTAAAGGCGGAAGGCGGCATATTCAGGCGCTCGGCCACGATAGCTAACTGCGCCTGCATCAGCGCCGGTAACGGTAACAACATCTTCCCTCCCTGATTCGATTGTGCGTCCGACTTAGCGTTTCACTCCGCTATTCAGCCAGAACGGCGATGGCCGAATGGCCAGATTAACCAGTTGAATCAACCCGCGCTCCTGCTGGATGCGAATCGCATGCTGCAGCTCCTGCCAGCCTGCCAGCCAGACATTCACCTCTTCCGCTGGATAAGCCCCTGCCAGCAGATGCACCGCTAAAAGCTGGCGATTCAGGCGCGTGGATTTGTCCTGAAATTCGTTAAACAGCTGCACGTCGACAAAGGTCTCACGCAGATCGGCAGCAATACGGCTGAGCATGATATCGCTGAAGCGTTTGAACGAACCTTGCAGCTTGCTTTTGCTCTTATCATCCAGCCAGTTCTGCCATTGTGATTCCACCAGCCAGTGAGTAAGTGCTAACTGGGCATCAACAGAGACCGTAGAAAAACAGGCGGTTTCCGCATCAATTTCTGCATCTGCTAACAGCTCATCGAGACGCGTCAGCTTCTGACGCAGATCGCTGCTCGCCTTGCGCGGCACCAGCGCACCAAATAGCGAGAACGCCTGTCGCAGGGTTTCCAGCGCATCCATCACCGCTTCTTTGGCATCGGCATTTCCACGCAGCCACACTTCTTCATGGTACTGCCACTGGTTAAGACCGGCGGTCATCGCGTTGATCATGCCCTGCTCTACCGTTGCTTTAGCGCCGATTTTTTGTAGCGCTAATGCACGCAGCGGACGGGCAGGATTGCCCTGAGCCAGCTGATAACCGCGCGCGGCTTTGCTCAAGCTGCCCAGGCGCAGGCCGCCTGCGGTGATCAAGGCTTCAGCGAACTTCAGCATGTCGGCGCGCTGGCCGCTTTTCAGCTCCAGCTCCACTTCGTACAGCGGCTCGCTCAATTCACCTGCGGCAACGTCTCCGCGATCAAACGCCACTTCAATTTCGCTCTCACCAAACTGCACCAGCCAGGCTTCACGCTGGAAATGGGTGCTGAACAGCGGTTGCAGGCGCTGCTGTAATGCCGCCACATCGGTGCCTTCTGGCCAGATTTCAGCCGGCAGCTGGGCGATATCCAGCGTTGGCTCGGTGAGGTCGACGTTATATTCCGGGCGCTGATGCAGACCGCCCACGGTTTTGCCGGCGGCCTTCAGCGTCATCTCATAACGCTGATCGACACCGCGGATGCGCAGGCCCATATCCCAACGACGTAGCTGATTGTCATCGGTCTCAAAATAGATGTTGGTCAGCTCGCGTGCGGCGAAGTGCTGATGTGGCCACGCGGCAAGGGTTTCACCGAGTTTTTCGGCGGCTTGTGGTGTGGCAATGAACTTTAATTCGATTTCGATGGTCATAATTTTTTATTCAATACGCTGCTGGCACTTACGAGTTTAATCTGGCGAAGAGTAATGCACCGGAAGCCCGCTGTCTCCGCTTTCTTGTGCTTTTACGACCCTTTTCGCACCAGATTGAGACCAGGATAGTTCTCATTCAGATTTTTGAGAAGCGTCTCCAGACTGTGCCGGTAATTTTACGCCATTAAGAAAAAACGACATCGAATGAAAAAAATCACACTTGCTGCCCTTTCTTTGCTGGCATTTAGCGCCATCGCCCCCGTTCATGCTGCTGACGAAAAGCGTTATATCTCCGATGAATTATCCACTTGGGTACGCAGCGGCCCGGGCGATCAATATCGCCTGATTGGCAAGCTGAATGCCGGAGAGGAAGTCACCCTGTTGCAGGTCAACAACGATTCCCAATATGGCCAGATTCGTGATGCCGAAGGGAAAACCAACTGGATCCCACTGTCCCAGTTGAGTGCCGAACCGAGCCTGCGCACTCGCGTGCCGCAGCTGGAGCAACAGGTCAAAGATCTCACCGCTAAGCTGGCGAATATCGACAACAGCTGGAATCAGCGTACTTCTGAAATGCAGAGTAAAGTGGCGAACAGCGACGGCACCATTAACGGCCTGAAAGCGGAAAATCAAAAGCTGAAAAATGAGCTGATTGTCGCGCAGAAAAAAGTCAGCGCCGCGAACGTCCAGTTGGATGACAAACAGCGCACCATCATCATGCAGTGGTTTATGTATGGCGGCGGCGTGTTAGGTGTTGGCTTACTGCTTGGTTTGGTGCTGCCGCACATGGTGCCGCGCCGCAAGAAAAACGATCGCTGGATGAACTAAAACCGCCACGCCGATTTGTTCTTTTCTTCAAGGGGATCGTAAGATGCCCCTTTTGGCGTGCCCGATATCTAGCCAAAGCATGCAACAATAACGCAACATGCGTGCACGGCGCGCAGAATACATTGCCTCTGGAGTGGTTGAGTGAAGACGTTTCTGGTCGGTGGCGCGGTGCGTGATGCCTTACTGCGTTTGCCGGTAAAAGATAGAGATTGGGTGGTGGTCGGTGCCACACCTGAAGCGATGCTGGCACAAGGTTATCAGCAGGTGGGCCGGGATTTTCCGGTTTTTTTGCACCCACGCAGTCGTGAAGAGTATGCACTGGCGCGTACCGAACGCAAAAATGGCAAAGGCTACACCGGTTTTGTCACACAATTCGCCCCAGACGTGACGCTGGAGCAGGATTTGCAGCGCCGTGATCTCACCATCAATGCCATTGCGCAGGCCGGCGACGGCAGCTTAATCGACCCTTATCGCGGACAGCAGGATTTGGCGAAACGCACCCTGCGCCATGTCTCATCCGCTTTTAACGAAGATCCACTGCGCGTGCTGCGCGTGGCGCGTTTCGCTGCCCGTTTTGCCCACCTCAATTTCCGTGTCGCGGATGAAACGCAGGCCTTAATGCGTGAGATGGCGGAGAGCGGCGAGTTAGCTGACCTCACGGCCGAACGCGTGTGGAAAGAGACCGAGAAGGCTCTGCTGACCCGCAATCCGCAGGTCTATTTTCAGGTATTGCGTGACTGCGACGCATTGCAGGTGCTGTTCCCGGAGCTGGATAACCTGTACGGCATTCCGGCGCCGATCAAATGGCATCCCGAAATTGATACCGGCGTGCACGCGTTAATGACGCTGACGATGTCTGCCGCACTGTCAGAGGAATTGGATGTGCGCTTTGCCACGCTGTTCCACGATGTCGGTAAAGCACTGACGCCGCCGGAAAAATGGCCGAGCCATCATGGCCACGGTTTAGCCGGTGTGCCGATTGTCGAAGCGCTGTGCCAGCGGCTGCGCGTGCCCAATCAGGTGCGCGATCTGGCACTGGTGGTCACGGAATTCCACGATATCGTCCACACCATTGAACGCCAGTCAGCGGAATCACTGGTTGCCCTGTTCGATCGCATTGATGCATGGCGCAAGCCCGATCGCGTAGAGAAGATGGCACTGACCAGCGAAGCCGATGCGCGTGGTCGCACTGGAATGGAAAGCATGGCCTATCCACAAGGCGATTATCTGCGTCAGGCGTTTGCGCTGGCTCAGGCGGTACCAACGAAGGATGTGGTTGCAGCAGGTTTCAAAGGACCAGCCGTGCGGGAAGAGTTGACGCGTCGTCGGGTGATGGCAGTGCAGGATGGGTTGATCAACGTGCGGCCAGCATAACCGGCCGCACGCCGCGCTTACATGAAGATGGCGTAAACCGCCGCCGCCACGATAAAGCGATAGATAGCGAACGAAACAAACGAGATACGCTTAATCAGTTCCAGGAACACTTTGATCGCCAGCAGAGCAACGATAAAGGCGGTCACGAAGCCGACGGCGAACATTGGGAAATCCTGCATGGTCAGGAAGCCCATGCTCTTGTAGAGATCCAATCCGGTGGCACCAATCATCATCGGCACCGCAAGGATGAATGAGAACTCTGATGCAGCATAACGGCTCACGCCCATCAGCATACCGCCAGAAATGGTGGCACCCGAGCGCGAGAAGCCCGGCCACAGCGCCAGACACTGGAAGCAACCAATCATAAACGCCTGGCGGTAAGTGATATCATCGATACCTACCGCTTTAGGCTGTTTAGGTTTGAAGTACTCAGCCACCAACAGCAACACGCCGCCGACGACCAGTGCGTACATCACGTTAATCGGATTAAACAGGCTTTTGATTTGATCGTGCAGCAGCAAGCCAATCACCACCGCCGGAACCATACCTAACAAAATGTGAATCAGGGTCAGTTTCCCGGTTCCAGTGCCTTCATGCGGCTCTTTACCGAAGTGAATACCAATCAGTCCGAACAGGCGACGCCAGAACATCACCACTACCGCTAAAATTGAACCCAGCTGAATGACGACTTCAAAGGTTTCAGCTTTATCGCCCTCGAAGCCCAACAGATGGCCAACGATGATCATATGGCCCGTAGAAGAGACCGGCAGGAATTCCGTGAGGCCTTCCACAACCCCCAGGATTGCAGCAACCCAAAGCTGGTGAATATCTGCCATCAAAATTTTTCCTCTATCCGTTTTAAACAGTAAAAAGGCGGCCGCAAGGTGCTACCGCCTAAAATTATGCCTGCGCCACGCTGAAGGAAACCTTAAGAAAATCGGCAACTTCGCGTCCGTTAGCGCAACGGCCTCAAGTGAGACACACCATAATTTGGTTTGGTTTCATTGTGATGGCAATCACGGATGATTTATTTAGGAATAGTCCCGCGCTCGATACGCACGCCAACGGTCGCTGCCTGGGCCACCGCGCCAGGTTTCCCGACCTTGATGCGCACACCGGGCGTTTTGAAACGATTCATCAACAGATCGGCAATTTCTTCCGCCACGCGTTCGACCAGGGCAAAGCGCTGGCCCTGCAGATGATTGAGGATAACCTCGGTGACATCGGCGTAGCTCAGACAGTCGTTCACATCGTCACTCACCGCAGCACGACGGTTGTCCCACGCCATTTCGACATCGAGCACCAGCTTCTGCTGCATGCCCTGTTCCCAGTCGTAAACGCCAATGGTGGTGAACACGGTGAGTTGTTCTATAAATACGATATCCATGATGTCAGTCTCTGTTTTTGGCTAAGCCGGATACCACTTCCGGCGGATTATGCGTATTATCCACGCTTATCGAGAACAAAACGACCCAAAAGGAACGGTACGAGGCTATGAGTGCTATCGCGCTTGGTATGATTATTTTCGCGTATCTTTGCGGCTCGATTTCCAGTGCGATCCTGGTTTGTAAACTCGCGCGTTTACCCGATCCGCGTACCGCCGGCTCCGGCAACCCTGGTGCGACCAACGTGTTGCGCATTGGTGGTAAAGCCGCTGCGGCTGCGGTACTGATCTTCGACGTGGCAAAAGGGATGATTCCGGTGTGGATCGCCTATCTGCTGCACGTCACGCCGATGTATCTCGGCTTAACCGCGATTGCCGCCTGTCTCGGCCATATCTATCCGGTGTTTTTCCGTTTTCGTGGTGGTAAAGGCGTGGCAACCGCATTCGGTGCGATCGCGCCCATTGGCTGGGATTTGACGGGATTGATGACCGGCACCTGGCTGCTGACGGTGCTGCTGAGCGGCTACTCCTCGCTGGGTGCGATTGTCAGTGCGCTGATTGCCCCGTTCTACGTGTGGTGGTTCAAACCGCAGTTTACCTTCCCGGTTTCGATGCTCTCCTGTTTGATTCTGTTGCGTCATCACGACAACATCCAGCGCCTGTGGCGCGGGCAGGAAAATAAGATCTGGAAGCGGAAAAAGAAGAAATAAAAAAACCGGCGCGATGCCGGTTTTTTCGTTTTAGATGGCGGGCAATTCGGCCAGTGGCCAACGTGGCCGGACACTGACGCCCAATCCACCGCGTGTGCCGCCTTTCAGCCGCACCATGCCAGCGTAGGCAATCATCGCGCCGTTATCAGTACAGAACTCCGGGCGTGCATAAAACACCTCGCCACCGCGCTTTTGCATCATCTCGGCCATACGCTCACGCAGCGTACGGTTGGCGCTGACACCACCGGCAATCACCAGGCGTTTAAAGCCGGTCTGCTCCAGCGCGCGTTTGCATTTGATCATCAGCGTATCCACCACTGCATCCTCAAACGCACGAGCGATATCGGCACGCGCCTGCTCATCTCCGTTATGTTCACGAATGGTGTTGGCGGCGAAGGTTTTCAGACCCGAGAAGCTGAAATCCAGCCCTGGGCGATCGGTCATCGGGCGCGGGAATTTGAAGCGACCCGGCGTGCCCTGCTGCGCCATGCGTGACAGCATCGGCCCGCCCGGATAATCCAGACCGAGCAGTTTGGCGGTTTTATCGAAAGCTTCGCCAGCCGCATCGTCAATCGATTCACCCAGCAAAGTGTATTCACCAATACCCGTGACGCTGATCAACTGCGTGTGACCACCCGAAACCAGCAATGCCACAAACGGGAATTCCGGTGGATTGTCTTCCAGCATCGGCGCCAGCAGATGGCCTTCCATATGATGCACAGGCACCGCAGGCACATTCCACGCAAACGCCAGTGCACGGCCGACAGTCGCCCCGACTAATAGCGCACCAACCAAACCTGGACCGGCGGTATAGGCCACGGCATCAATGTCTTTTGCGGCTAATCCGGCTTCTTTCAGCGCAGCCTGAATCAGCGGAACGGTTTTACGCACGTGGTCACGTGAGGCCAGTTCGGGCACCACACCACCGTAATCAGCGTGCAGTTTGACCTGGCTATATAATTGATTCGCCAACAGACCGGACGCATCGTCATAAATCGCGATGCCGGTTTCATCGCAGGACGTTTCAATACCCAGAACTCGCATAGCTTTTATCACCCTCTTCTTGCGGCGCGCAGTGTAGCACAGGCGAATCACACGCTGGACGACTTTGCCAGGAAAAAGTGTTTTTCTGTCGCACAAAGAGTGCGCTATACTCCACGGCCTGAAAAAACCGGCAGCCGCGATGGCATATGTCTCTGTTGGTTCTAAATTGTTCATGGTGCTTTACAACTCGGCTACGGCTGGAGTAAAATGCTGCACCATTTTAAAAGTGCTGGCGCCGCAGTCAGCAGCAAAACCGAATTTATCGAGGTAAGAGTTACATGCCGGTAATTAAAGTACGTGAAAACGAGCCTTTCGACGTAGCACTGCGTCGCTTCAAGCGTTCTTGCGAGAAAGCAGGTGTTCTGGCGGAAGTTCGTCGTCGTGAGTTTTATGAAAAACCAACGACTGAGCGTAAGCGCGCTAAAGCGTCTGCTGTTAAGCGTCACGCCAAGAAACTGGCTCGCGAAAACGCACGCCGCACTCGTCTGTACTAATTTCTTTCGGAAGTTCGCTTCCGCCGCGTGTTAAACGCAGACAGAGTCAAGTAAGAGGCCGTGCTTTCCGAAAGGAAGCGCGGCTTGTTGCCGTTTATGAGCTGAAAAACCGGGGCTTATGGCTGGACGAATTCCACGCGTATTTATCAATGACTTACTTGCCCGCACGGATATCGTGGATCTTATCGATGCCCGCGTTAAGCTGAAAAAGCAGGGTAAGAACTATCACGCGTGCTGTCCTTTTCATAACGAGAAAACCCCCTCTTTCACCGTAAGCGGTGAGAAGCAGTTTTATTACTGCTTCGGCTGTGGCGCCAAGGGTAACGCCATCGACTTCCTGATGAATCACGATCGTCTGGATTTCGTTGAAAGCGTTGAGGAGCTGGCCACGCAACACGGCTTAGAAGTGCCGTATGAAGCGGGCAACGGCCCCAGCCCGATGGAACGTCATCAGCGTCAAAGTCTGTATCAGCTGCTGGAAGGCCTCGACGGTTTCTATCAGCAAAGTCTGCGTAACCCGCAAGCGACATCTGCACAAAATTATCTCGCCACACGCGGTCTCAGCCAGCAAGTGATCGATCACTTCGCGATTGGTTATGCGCCAGCAGGCTGGGATAACGTGCTGAAACGTTTTGGTCAGCAGAAAGAGGACCGCGAATCCTTGATGGAAGCGGGCATGCTGGTCAGTAACGATTCCGGCCGCACTTATGATCGTTTCCGCGATCGCGTGATGTTCCCGATTCGCGATAAGCGTGGGCGCGTCATTGGCTTTGGTGGACGTGTACTGGGCAATGATACGCCGAAGTACCTTAACTCGCCGGAAACACCGATTTTCCATAAAGGCCGTCAGCTATATGGCCTGTATGAAGCGCAAAAGAATCATCCGCAGCCAGCGCGTTTACTGGTTGTAGAAGGCTATATGGACGTGGTGGCGCTGGCGCAATTTGGCATTGATTATGCCGTTGCCTCGCTGGGCACCTCGACCACCGCGGAACACATTCAGCTGCTGTTCCGCTCTACCGACACGGTGATTTGCTGTTACGACGGCGACCGCGCGGGGCGCGAAGCCGCATGGCGTGCATTGGAAACCGCATTGCCTTACATGAATGACGGTCGTCAGCTACGCTTTATGTTTTTGCCAGATGGCGAGGACCCGGACACGCTGGTGCGTAAAGAAGGCAAAGAGGCGTTTGAAGCGCGGATGGAGCAGGCTTTACCGCTCTCCACGTTTTTATTCGACAGCCTGATGCCGCAGGTCGATCTGAGCACGCGTGACGGTAAAACCAAGCTGGCCACGCTTGCGCTGCCGTTGATTAGCCAGATCCCCGGTGAAACTTTACGCATTTATATGCGTCAGAATCTGGGTAATAAACTCGGCATTCTGGACGATAACCAGTTAGACAAGCTGATGCCAAAGCAGGCAGAAAGCGGCACTGCGCCAACGGCTCCCCCGTTGAAGCGCACCACCATGCGCGTGTTGATTGCGTTACTGGTGCAGAATCCGCAATTTGCCGCCATCGTTCCTACGCTGGACGGGCTTGAGCAGTCAAAAATGGCGGGTTTGCCGCTGTTTGTGGAGTTAGTCAGTCGTTGTACGGAGAATCCTGGCCTGACGACCGGACAGCTACTAGAGTTATATCGCGGGACAGAATTTAGCCAGCCCCTTGAAACGCTGGCCACCTGGAACCACATGATAGTGGATGAAGAAGCAGAAGCCGTGTTCCAGGATTCACTGGCGAGTCTTTATGACTCAGCCCTTGAACAGCGCCTTGAAGCGCTTATCGCTCGCGACCGTACCGAAGGCCTGAGCGCCGCCGAACGCCGCGAGTTCTGGGCCTTAAGCCAGGCATTAGCGAAAAAATAAGATTATTACCGGGTCAGAACTGTGAAGGCTGTGAAAGCACACATTCTGACTTGGGTGTACGGTTTTCGCTTTTTTAAGCACACCGTACGAGGGCCGTCGGCGTCGAAGCCAGTTTCGTTACCGCCAGCGCGCAGCAACCGGAGCGTACTGAAGTACGTGAGGATTGTGAGCACTGCCGGGGCGAAAATGGCGAGTAAGCCAGGCCCGCTAAGAAAGAACTCAAGCGGCTTAAGTGCCGATATATGAAGGGTCGATACCCTGGCCGCGTTGAAGGCAGCGGCAAAAGAACAACGCCTTCACTGTTATAGTTGGCTCGCTGCCGACCGACACCAATCTAATTAACAGAAGTGTGGATACCGTCTTATGGAGCAAAACCCGCAGTCACAGCTTAAGCTGCTTGTCACCCGTGGTAAGGAGCAGGGCTATCTGACCTATGCTGAGGTCAATGACCATCTGCCGGAAGATATCGTCGACTCCGATCAGATCGAAGACATCATCCAGATGATTAACGACATGGGTATTCAGGTTGTTGAAGAAGCACCTGATGCCGATGATCTGATGCTGAATGAGAACAGTACTGATACTGACGAAGATGCCGCAGAAGCTGCCGCGCAGGTACTCTCTAGCGTTGAATCTGAAATTGGCCGTACTACTGACCCTGTGCGTATGTATATGCGCGAAATGGGTACCGTTGAGCTGCTGACGCGCGAAGGCGAAATCGACATCGCTAAGCGTATCGAAGACGGTATCAACCAGGTTCAGTGCTCAGTTGCCGAATACCCGGAAGCCATCACCTATCTGCTCGATCAGTACGATCGTGTGGAAGCGGGCGAATCTCGCCTGTCTGACCTGATCACCGGCTTTGTTGACCCGAACGCGGAAGAAGATATCGCGCCAACTGCCACTCATGTGGGTTCTGAACTGTCTGAAGAAGACCGTAACGACGACGATGAAGAAGACGAAGATGGCGACGACGACAGCTCTGACGATGATAACTCCATCGATCCAGAACTGGCGCGTGAGAAGTTCAACGATCTGCGCACCCAGTACGAAACTACCCGTACCGTGATCAAAGCTAAAGGCCGCAGCCACGCTGATGCCGTTGCAGAAATCAATAACCTGTCTGAAGTGTTCAAACAGTTCCGCCTGGTACCGAAGCAATTCGACTACCTGGTGAACAGTATGCGCGTCATGATGGAGCGCGTGCGTACGCAAGAGCGCCTGATCATGAAGCTGTGTATTGAAATCTGCAAAATGCCGAAGAAGAACTTCATCACCCTGTTCACCGGCAATGAAACCAGCCCAAGCTGGTTCAAAGCGGCGCTGGCCATGAATAAACCCTGGTCAGAGAAACTGCTTGAAGTTGAAGATGATGTGACGCGTTCACTGCAGAAATTGCAGCAGATTGAAGAAGAGACCGGCCTGACCATCGAGCAGGTTAAAGACATCAACCGTCGCATGTCGATCGGCGAAGCCAAAGCGCGTCGTGCGAAGAAAGAGATGGTTGAAGCGAACTTGCGTCTGGTTATTTCTATCGCGAAGAAATACACCAACCGTGGCCTGCAGTTCCTCGATCTGATTCAGGAAGGTAACATCGGCCTGATGAAAGCGGTTGATAAGTTTGAATACCGTCGTGGTTATAAGTTCTCAACTTATGCGACCTGGTGGATTCGTCAGGCTATCACCCGTTCTATCGCCGACCAGGCACGTACCATCCGTATTCCGGTGCATATGATTGAGACCATCAACAAGCTCAACCGTATTTCGCGCCAGATGCTGCAAGAGATGGGCCGTGAGCCAACGCCGGAAGAGCTGGCTGAGCGTATGCTGATGCCAGAAGATAAGATTCGCAAAGTGCTGAAAATTGCTAAAGAGCCGATCTCTATGGAGACGCCGATTGGTGATGATGAAGATTCACATCTGGGCGATTTTATCGAAGACACCACGCTGGAGCTGCCGCTGGATTCTGCTACCTCAGAAAGCCTGCGTTCAGCCACCCACGACGTGCTGGCGGGTCTGACTGCACGTGAAGCGAAAGTCCTGCGTATGCGTTTCGGTATCGATATGAACACTGACCACACGCTGGAAGAGGTTGGCAAACAGTTTGACGTTACCCGTGAGCGTATTCGTCAGATCGAAGCCAAGGCGCTGCGTAAGCTGCGTCACCCAAGCCGCTCCGAAGTGCTGCGTAGCTTCCTTGACGATTAATCCTCGTTAAGACGAAAAACCCCGGCTTGCCGGGGTTTTTTATTGCCTTCAAAACGGCGTCAGCCCTTTTTCCTGCATCATTTTGCGCGCTTTGTCGCTCTGCAAATACTTCACAAACTGCGCCGCTGCCTGCTTCTGCTGGGTGCTACGCGTAATCACCGCGCCGTATAGCGTATCCTGCTGCACCGCTGGCGGAATCAGCCCGACAATGGTAATCCCCTTCACCGCCTGCAGCTCACTGTTCTGCTGGAAGCCTAGCTCCGCTTTCCCTTGTGCCACCGCTTCACCCACCGGTGTGGCGGGGATCACTGACACTTTGCTGGCGGTCTTCGGCCCCAACTCCAGCTTGCTCAGCATCTTGCCTTGAATATATTTGCCGCTGGCACTGTCTGAAATCGCGATGCTGGAGGCTTCCGTGAGGACCTGTTTGAATTTCGCCACCGTACTGATATCCGGCGGCGTCATGCCCTGCTTCACCGCCATCGCGATATAAGAGTGCGCCAGCACCTGATGGCTGCTGCTATCCACAAATTTGGCCTGCTCCAGCGGTTTGATGGCGTAATCGACCATCACCAGCACATCGGCATTATCCTGACGTTTCAGACGATTAGGGATCGCCTGCGGCGTATCGCCCATCGAGGGCGCCGCTTCCAGCTGCAGGGTATTGCCAGTTTGCTGCTGATAATCCTGCTTCAGGCTCTCAATCACCGGATACATGCCACCGGAGCTAAATACTTTCAGCGTCTCTGCCTGTGCCGTCTGTTGCGCCATCACCAGCAGCGCCGCTAACGCGATTGTGCGTTTCATCTTCCCTCTCTTTATTTGCCATAAAGATTTGGGTTTAGTCAGAAACCGCAAATTGAACAACTTTAGGGCCGCGTTAAGCGGAGCACGCTCACGCGTTATTCTGTAACCAATCATGAAGTTGGCGATAAGCTGCCGCCATCTCCTCTATCGTCGCGCGGTTCAATCCGCTGGGATTGGGCAGCACCCACAAACGCGTTTCGCCCAAGGTTTGCGGCTGCTCACCCCACTCCACTTTGCGCTGTCGGAACGCTTTCTGGAACGCATCTTTACCCAGCACCGCCAGCGCACGCGGCTGATAGCGTAAGATCTTCTCCTGCAAACGCGCCCCGCCATCGCGCAGCTCATCACCCGCCAACTCGTTAGCCTGAATGGTCGGACGCTCAACCAGCATGGTGATGCCACAACCGGTTTCCAGCAGCCGCTGCTCCTGTTCCGGTTTCAGCAATTCGCGGGTAAAACCGGCCTGATGGATTACCTTCCAGAAGCGATTCCCCGGATGAGCAAAGTGGAAGCCGGTGTGCGCCGATGACTTGCCCGGATTGATGCCACAAAACAGCACCTGCAAATCCGGTGCAATAATGTCCTGAATATCGTGCTCGCTCATGCACTCTCCAATCCTGCGCGCTGTTTCACCGAGCGACGGCTAACCGCCAGCATATTGCGCGCTTCCTCATCATCCGGACAGGCGCGCGCCAGCGCCACCGCACCGACCATTTCGGCCAGCATACTGGCGGCGACATCATCAGCCTGAGGATGGTGCATTTCATTGAGTGCCTGCGCCAGCCGTTGCCGCACCGCATCACGACGTTGCGAGAACAGCGTGCGTGTTTCAATCGGCAGATGGGCAATCTCACTCACCAGGGCAGGCATCGGGCAGCCTTCTCCCGGCGTGTTGCGATGATGCTCAGAAAGATAGTTGTCGATCAGTTGGGCCAATCGCTCGGCTGGATCTTCGAGTTGGGTGATGGCGGCAAAGCGCTGTGCCGAATCGGCAAACATCTCGGCAATCACCGCTTCAACCAGCGCTTCCCGCGAATCAAAGTGCGCGTAAAAGCCGCCGTGAGTTAATCCCGCGCGCTTCATCAGCGCCGCTACGCCAATGCCTTCAGTGCCGCATTCACGCATCACCACTGCTGCCTCATCCAGTATGCGCTGCCGCGTGCGCGCCTTGTGGCTCAGCTTTTCCATCTCTCACCATCCTGCTCATCGTTAATGGCAATCAGTGTAATTATTACGATCATCATATTCCAGCTTGACGAAAAATATGATGATCGTCATATTAAGTTCCATCAGATATGACAACCATCATTTACAGGAACCGACCATGACACAGCAACTGGCTTTGATTACCGGCGCATCCAGCGGCATTGGTGTAACTTACGCGAAACAGCTGGCCGCGCGCGGCAGCAATTTGATTCTGGTGGCGCGTGATGAATCGCGTCTTAACCAACTGGCGCAGTCGCTACGTGACGCGCACGGCGTGGAAGTGAGAGTGCTGGCGGCCGATCTGACGCGCACTGAAGATTTGCAACGCGTGGCGCAAACCCTTGCGGACAACGAGCGGATTACGATGCTGGTGAACAATGCCGGGATGGCAGTTGAAGGCGAGTTCGTCGCGGGTGATATCTCGCAAATACAAACCATGCTGACATTAAACATTGTGGCGCTGACGCAGTTGGCACATGCAGCCGCGCAAGCATTCCACCGTCGTGGTACGGGAACGATTGTGAATATCGCTTCAGTGTTGGCGCTGGTGAATGAAATGGCGAATGGTGCGTACAACGCCAGTAAGGCCTTTGTGCTCTCTCTGACGCGCAATATGCAGCGTGAGCTGGCGGAGAGCGGCGTGCGTATTCAGGCGGTATTGCCGGGCTTAACCCGTACCGAGATCTTCGAGCGCTCAGGGAAATCGGTTGATGACCTTCCGCCAGAAAGCGTGATGGAGGTTGAGGATTTAGTCGCAGCCGCGCTGCACGGAATGGATAGTGGCGAGCTGATCACCATTCCTTCAGTGGAAGATCTGGGACTATGGCAGAGCATGGAGAGCGCGCGCTTCGCCATCCTGCCGTATATCTCGTTGAATAAACCGGCTTCGCGCTATTTGTGAGTTTTGAGTGGTGATTGAGATGAGGTGGAAGGATGCCCTTGTCTCAAAAACCTGCTGAGGTTGTGGGCTGATTGAGCGATTTTAGGTGGTGGATAGGGATTTTTGCTTGGAGATCAAGGAGTCAGAGATTGTTCTAATTTTCACCAACCGATTGGCGAACGCTGGATCACCCCTCCGAGATACTTTATAATCCCCGCTCCGCTGGCCCCTTAGCTCAGTGGTTAGAGCAGGCGACTCATAATCGCTTGGTCGCTGGTTCAAACCCAGCAGGGGCCACCAAATTATCAACGACTTACCTCAGAAGCTACAGTTAAGCCGGTTTTCCAGGATACTCATAGGATACCGGTCATAAGTAGTTCAAAGTAGTAATCCCCTCACCCCACATTTAGCTAATCTCGTCACTCTAAGCTGTTTCAGCCCTAAAGCTACGTAGTAATCAGGTCACCTGTAGTATAAAGCTGCTCAGCAGTGCAACGTCTGCTTTGAGCGAAAAACAGACGTAATGTCTCATTGAAAAAGGGCGCAGGATTATATTTTCGAAGAAGTCCTAAATGGTGCAATTTTCCATCAAGTGTTAAGGTCAGGCTTCCCGGAAATTCATAAACAGGAATGAACGTGAACATTTCAGAGATACATGAGTGGCATAAGAATAACTACTTGGTGAGTACAGACCGGAAGAAACTGGATGTGCAGGCTATCCATCTCTATCTTACGAGGTCAACATGGGCAAAAGGGATTGATCTGGATCTCGTCAGTGCATCAGTAGAAAACAGCCTTAATTTCGGTGTTTATCACGATGAAACCCAAATTGGTTTCGCGCGATTAATAACAGATTACGCTACGTTCGCTTACCTTTGTGATGTATATATCCTTGAGGAATACCAAGGAGAAGGGCTGGGAAGGTGGGTGATGCAGTGCATACATCATCATCCAGTTTTTGAGCGGCTTCGCAGGATCATGTTGTTTACAACCACAGCACCTTGGCTCTATGAAAAATTTGGGTACGAACCTGTTAATCGGGAAAACTATGCATGGAGCATCACACGGCCTGATATTTATACCCATGTAAAAAAGACTGGCTGACATGTGGTCATATTCATCTCTGAGCTGGCGTATACACTCCTGAGTTTGCAATGTCCGCTTGGCACAAAACGGACCATTACCTCGTTCAGATTTAGTCCGGAGGCGTATCATATTTTTCACATTGGGCCATAAACTAATCCTTCAGCTATATGCCCAATCCTTTTGATCACGGAACATAGCATTCAGAATCGTAATAAATTTTCTGATACAGGCTGTTATAGCCACTTTTTTGGGTTTTCCATGTGCAACAAGCGACGTGTAGAAACTTTTAATCTGGGGGTTATATCTTACCGCTGAAAGCATTGCCATATAGAGTGTTGCGCGCAGACCGGACCTGCAGCCCCAGATAGCCCTTTTACCGCGGAGCTGCCCGCTATCCCTGTCATAGGGGCATACGCCAACCAGGGCTGAAATCTGCCTGCGATTAAGATGTCCCAGCTCCGGAAGCTGACTCAGGATCGCAGCCTGAGTTACCGGCCCGATACCTTTAACTGTTTCAAGCATTTTCGTTTTGGAGAGAATGCAGCATTCTGATTCAGCTGGTCTTTTATTTCCTTATCAAGGGCATCGATCTGCACATTCAGGCACGCAATATGCTCCGCGATGTCCTTCTCAATCCAGGCGCCGCTTTTTTCCTGCAGCCTGGTGATTTCCATGACACGATTCTGCACCAGCTGACGCCGCCGCGTCAGGAGCATCGCCATATCCTGAAGTACTTTATCCCTGACAGGTCTGAACTCCGGTTTCATACGACGACCATATTCGCAGATTATCCTGGCATCAATGGGGTCGCTTTTTGCCACCTTGCCCATCGCCCGGGCAAAATTCTTTATCTGTAGGGGATTAATGACGGCAACAGGCAGACCCGCTGAAATCAGCATTGATTCAGCCAGAGAGTGATACCGGCTTGTGGCCTCCATGATAACGCCAGATATGTGAAGTCCTTCGAATTCCTTCAGCAGTTGCACGATGCCTGAGGCGGAGTTCTCCAGATGTATCAGTCGCTCTCTGGTGTCGATCCAGACATCTAAAGCGACCTTTGAAACGTCAATACCAACGGTTGTTTTATCGCTCATTTCAGTTCTCCCTGCCTTGCAGATACGGGCTTTAAGTGCGCCAGGCAATTGTTCGGGCTAATGCTGAAAAAGATGCTGCGCGGGATGGCTCCCCCTCGGGCTTTCAGCCCATGGAGACGATCGTGCTGCAGCATCTTGGGAACCAGATGAGTTTAGAATCATCTACACCCCTCTATAAACATACAAGGAGACGAGCTTGTGCATCTTGAACACGCAGCGGCCGGGCTAAAGTGAAGTCACGGCACCGGCCGCAGACCGCACGGATTTTTATTCTCCCGCCGCAGGCGGCATCAATGAGGCGCGCAGCAACATCCATATTGTCTTGTCCACATCCCGGGTGCATATCCGCCCCGGAACCCTGTGGATAAAACTGGCCCTGCCGTGCGCCGGCAGGGATGCAGAGTGGCGCTCATTTTCTAATCAGTCACGCCCTCAGATGTTTCTTTATCACGGCCGCGCGCCGGTACAGTTCAACCAGGTCATTACCGATCCCCTCAATCAGCAGGCCGGCCATGCGCTGCTCGCGGCTGGCGCCCTGCCAGAGCTGGCGTGCAATCATGTCGCGCAGGCGCAGATGAAATTCGTACAGCGACTCTTCCAGGTCGGCCACGTCATCGGCCAGCGCGTCGTTATCAGGGTGCATAGTGTGATCGTTCATCGTGTTCTCTCCGTTCATCAGGCCGCACGGGCGTCGCGGTGGGCATACAGGCGGCGCAGGCCAGCGGCGTGGTACTGTTCCATCAGCTCGATACCAATCCAGCGGCGTCCGCAAGCCTGGGCGGCCACGCAGGTCGAACCGGAACCAGCAAACGGGTCCAGAACAAAGGCGCCGGGCTGCGTGAAGGTCTCAATCAGCGGGCGCAGGGCGCTGACCGGCTTTTCGGTCGGGTGATGGCGGTTGCCGGTGTACTCCCACGGCATCACGTCCGGCAGCGGCTTTGCCGGCAGCGCCGGGCGCCCTTTGGCCAGCACGTAGGCGCTTTCATGCTGGTAGCCGACGAAGGCCGATTTTGAGGCGTAAGGCTTGGTGAAGACGATGTGGCCCACCACGCGGAACCCCGCCGCCTTCCATGCCTGCATAAAAATGTCTATCCGGTTCCAGCCGTAGAAGCTCACCGCCAGGCTGTTGTCTTTCAGCATCCGGAACATTTCGTTGCTTGCCGGCTGCACCCACTCGCTGTTCACGTCGTTGGCAATCGAGCGACCGGAACGGTCCTTAAAGCCGACGAGATATGGCGGGTCCGTCAGAATGAAATCAATGCTCTTATCCGGAAAGCCGCCCATAACCTGTACGCTGTCGCCGTGCATGAATCGAGACATAGTGATGCTCCTGTGTATGAAGGGGGCACCGGTAGTGGTGCCGTGACCTCCACACAGACGGGCGAACAGCGGAGCAAACAGGGGCGGATGCGCAAGCCGCACGCGCCGCCGGAGCGGACTGAATGTCCCGCGCACGGCGGGGAACGGGTGAGCACTCCGGCGACAGCTTCCCTTATATGTCGGTAAATATCTAAACTGACTTTGCAGGTCTGGCGAGGTCCGTGCAGCAGGTGAAGCTTCCGGGGCGCAAGAGCCCGTAAACAAGCGAGTGCGCACGGACTGAGCCACTCATCATTAGCCCGGACAGTTGTCTGAACCTAAATTCGTATCGTAATGAGGGGCACCATGAGTCAGCCGGATTTGCAGTGCATTGGTATTGATGTGGCTAAGGCCACGCTGGACGTGGCCTCTACAGAGGAGATTATTCCTTTCACCGTCAGTAATGACACTGCAGGTTTTGAGGTAATTACTAAAAAAATCAGCGGACTAAATATTTCTTTGATTCTGATGGAGGCTACCGGAGGCATGGAGGCGGAGCGCAGCGACAACCTTTTTCATTCCTGCAGTGATGCCGCCATGACCGGCGACATCAGAGGATCGGCAGCTGCATACCGGGCAGCGCTATGCCCCTTTCTTCTCGAGCAAGACAGCATCGATGGCATCTCGAGATGCCACCAGTTAAATCCCTCGTTTGCATCATGATGGTCTTCGGCATACTCCATGGCCGCCGCAATCTCATCCGGCGTCATATCCGGGTTAATGCCGAGAAAGTCCTCTGCCAGCCAGAAGATGCCGCAGCACAGCTCGTCATCGCCGACTGCGGCCAGCCGCGCCCTGATTCCCGTACGGTCATTGCTCTCATTACCTGCCCGGCGGGTTGTACCGCCGCCTCCGGTTTTCTGATGATCAGGCAGGGTCTGTTTCAACACGTGCGGCAGGGATGGTGTCGGCACAGTGGCGCAGCAAATACCAGCTGAGACTCGTATCCGCATCGAGCGAGGCGTCGGCCAGCGCGATTGTGGCCAGCACCTCGTCGGGCGTCAGCTCTGGTGCCACGTCTTCGAAATCATCAGCTACCCACAGGCGCACCACGCAGGGTGTATCGGGTTCAAAGCGCAGCAGCTGTTGGGCCAGCTGGCCAGTGGTGAGAAGTTGATTCACGATTACTCCGGTCTACAGGTTGCACGGCATCAGCGCCGTGACGTCACGGCAGCCGGGCTATGGCGCAGGACGCAGGGTCGAAGGACGAAACCGCACGCGCCGCCTGAGCGGACTGAATGTCCCGCGAAGGGCGGGGAACGGGTGAGTCGTGAGGCAAAGCCTGCCTTGCGGACGAAGCGGCCCGGCTAAGATGAAGTCACGGCGTAGCCCGACAGACGGAGGAAGGTTGCATGCATTTTTTGTATGTTTTAATCCGAATATGACTGCGCTCATGAAAATCGGGCGGCAGCCGAAGATATGATGTACACAACAGACAACTGCGAGTCACTACTCATGGCCAGAGCCCTGCCCCCGACCTATCTTCCCGTTTCCCCTTCCTGCCTGGCAGAAAAGCTCCGTGAAATTGCGGACATGCTGGAAGTCCGCAGCCCGTTTATCCGCGCGGCAGAACGGCACTGCGCCACGGGAAGCCGCGGCGAGCCTTTAACGATTATCCGCATCGAGATTCAGGAGCAACCTGAGTAAGTCAGATATTTACGGTTAAAGTAAGGCGGATGACTGGCTCTGGCAACTCTATGCGCAGGGCCATATCAGTGCGGCCCCTTCCCGGGGCTTAAATTATTTTATGCACCGGGCACTTAAATATAAACTCGTACGACTCGCCTCTACCGATTAACTGAATGTCAGGTGACATCGGATATACAGGACGCCAGGTCCGGGAAGCGCCGCTTCGAACAAAAAGATTTATATTTAAGCACAGCGCCAGTGTGAAAGTGGCAGCATATTTTCGCTTCGGCAATCAGTCAGTCATTGGAGACGGAAAAAATAAATGAGAGAGTTAATGAACATATTCTCTGCAGGAAGCTCGTTATTGAGAAAAACCATTGCGTAGATCCTCTGGCTTTACTGCACCTGAACAGGATTTAGCAGTCTGCCTACGGGTGCGCCCTTTCGGAATCGGATGCGCATTACATGCACCGTGCTTCTGACAGTACGAGTTACCTGCTCTGACCCGGGAGCAGGCCAGAGTGAGAGATATTTTCTCAGGATGGAATTTACAACATCAATATATCAGAAAAATATCAGCCACTTATAATAAAATGAAAAGATTCAATTTATTTATCCTTATTAATCGATAGCCGATAACTATGCACCTCATTTAAATCCTTCCCCGCCATTTGCTATAATAACAACATGGTTAAAATTATTCTCATTCATTTCTTAAGCGAGGTGTAAACGTGTTGTACAGCGAGGACATGACCGGTCACGCAATTATTGGTGAAGCAGCAGTCAATCTTGCCGTGCGTGAAGAGGAAATATCCGTTGATGCTCTCTTGACGGAGCTGAACATTATGCTCAAAGCAGAGAAAACCAGCAGCCGCAGCCGGCGCATCAGCGATGCCATCAGCTGGCTGCGCGACTTCCGGACCGTCGGTTCACGCGGGGGCGCCGGTAAGAAATGGATGCTGTCTGATGCAGACAGCCACAGTGCCGGCGGCGAGTCCACCATTCGCCTGCAGGCTGATGATGAAGATGAAATGAGATAACCACAACCTTCAGGAGCGGGCGCTCAGCGTCCGCCTTCACCTGACTTCGTAAGATGACTGCCTGCGCGCGCCATCATTAACGAAGCGCACCCCAGCGCTTTTTAACCTATAATTTCTCTGTTATCGGGTACGTTCTGCAGATGCAGAGCTCCCGGCCACACATTAATAATCCGCAACACCACTTTTACCGCCGTCATCCGCTCAGGATGCTCCGGCAGGGACCTTCACAGCATGAAAAATACCAACTCAGTGACCACAATCCGCACCCGCCTGCAGAGCAGCGGCGACGCGCTGGCGGCTGAAAGTCAGGAGCTTGAAGAGGCAATACAGGCGATCCTGGCCTCAGGCGGACAGCTGTCTAATAAAACGCTCATCATCCACGTCATTCGCGACCTTGAGCAGGAGCGTGACGCGCAGAGACAGGCGGTGCTGCGCAGCGTGCTGGAGCTTATCGTCAGTCACACGCCGGATGACGCCGGCGGGCAGGCCTTTTAACGCCTGCGCGACAGGGCTAATTCAGTTAAGTTTGGCGGCAAAAATCCGGATGGCCCGGCTGCAGGCCTCGCGCATGGCCATATCGGTACCGGACTCCTTCAGACGCCACAGCGTGCCGATAAGTTCGTGCGGGCTGACTGTCCCGCCCCTGTGCAGTACCTGCCTGATGGCCAGCCCGATGGCTTCGTGCATCAGTTCCTGTATTTCATTTTCGGTTTTCAGATGCGCTCCGCTTATTGGGGATATACACAGTGTATCGCGATAAGCGGCGCGCAGATATAAGCACCAAAAAAAACCGCCCGGAGGCGGTTAAATCAGCGGGGTGGCGCCCCGGTCGGGCGGAATGTCTCTGTCGCCGCCCGGCACCTCGTCTTCATGACCGGGCGCCGGCTCGTGGTCCGGCAGCGGGGTCGCATCGTCAGGCATCGGCTGGTCAGACATGCTATTTTCCGCCCTTCTGCTTCATGGTATCGCTGTCCCTGGTGTCTTTTTTGTTGCCCGCAGGCAGCTTGCTGTGGTCGGCGTCTTTGCCATCCTTCACATTTTTATCGTTACGGTCAGCCATGGTTACCTCCGTCACCCGGTATCGGGTAACGTTAAGTTTAGCCGCGTGACGGTACCGGAAGGTGAACAAATAACCGGTCTGTGACTTAAGCGTAAAAACCGCTCATTGCGCGGGCGGTGAAAGCGAGGCGTCCCGCGCTTCAGTCATGCTGTCGTCCACGCACAGGCGGCAGATGCAGGCCCGCATCTTCAGCTGCTGTGACGCGATCTGATACGCGTGCCGGTAGTTCACGGCCGAGCCCAGGAACTGACGCTCCGGGTGGTCCTCAAGGCACACGCAGCCCTTCACGTGCAGCTGGTCCTGCTGCTCCATTCTGAGCAGATAATAAAACTGCCACATAAGCGGCCTCCTTCCATGATAAAAGGAGCAATGTATGCCTGAATATATAACGGTGGAATTAATTTCTGATGCGATTTAAGCACGGGATATGCGGAGAGTGTCGTCCCTGACAGGTTCTCCGGCCGGTACACGCCTGAGCGCGACCGCTGAGGTCATCTTCATCGTCGTCTTCCGGCCAGAGCCGGACTACGTCCTTTGGCGTCAGTTCTTCTCGTCGTTCAGGCCCGCAAGGGTCTGCAGGTACGGCACGTGCCGGACGGCCTGCTCCGGCTCGTGGAAGCTCTTCAGCCAGCTTCTGGCTTCGGATATTTCAGTGAGCCGGTTATCGCTGCCGCCGGCCTCCGCCATGTGTCCGAGCTCGGCAATAAGCGATTGCACGCTTATTTCCTTTTCGCCCAGCGCCAGGCTCAGTGCCGCCTCGCCAATAATGACGTGCCCTTTCCCGTCGTGTTGAATAGACAAATTTACTACCTCCGTTTCACGTTGATGACAGCCTCACGTCACACTGTAGTCGCGGATGGTGAAAGCGCCCGGAGTTTATTCTGAAATTAGCCGTATCCGTAATAATTTATATCAGGTAGTGTGGTGATGAGACTCTCCGCGCGACGAGTTCCTCTCAAGCCCGCGCAGTTAAACCTCCGGCCCTGCCAGACAGGCTTTCTCCCCTGACGGACGCAATTTATGCCGTTCCATACAACTGATACCGTCTGCGGTATCGTGGGCGTGCTGCCTGAAACCCTGCGACGCTGGCGGCGGGCAGGCCTTATATCCCCGCCCTCAAAAGAAGGGTACTCGGACGCCCAGCTGGCGTGTGCGCTGCGCGTGCTGGATCTGACCGCCGGAGGCAATACGCTGTTTGACATTCACGCGACGCTGCGCTGGCCGGGGCTGGCGCTCAGGGGCGGCTGGACATTCCGCGAGGAGGATATGCTGCAGCTGCTCCACCGCCACACCGATGACGATGTGCGCCGGGAAATGCGCATGATGGCCACGGACTACTGTACCGACGACTTCGTTAACCGCTGCCTGCGGCCGCTCAATCTGTGGCTGCGCAGCGATGCTAGTGAAGGCGCCACGGAACGACAGGGGCGCTTCCATGCGGCCGTACTGGCGCAGTGGAGCCTGATGGCTTCGGCGTCAGCGCGGCGTGCGGCCATCCCCCTGTTTCTGGAGGCGTCAGCGTCACGGACAGCACTGAAATCTGAATGGAAGCCATCCGGCTGACGGGCCAGGGGTCCAGGGTGGGGGTTAATAATGCATGCAGCGGCATCCCTGCGAGCGCCCTGAGGCGCCACGACTATCACCTGATGTGGTGCGGTAACGGCATCAGTGCAGCGATGCGCGACCACTTCCGCCTGAGCCTGGAGCGCGGTGAGGCCATTATGCTGACCGGCGCCGACCGGCGGCTGGTCAGCAACGCTGATGCGCTGACAGCCGTCGCATAAGGTCGTCACCGTTCTTTCTGAGGTTTCACTGGTAGCATTCTGATACCTGCCCGCTGATACCTCTGCGCGGTGCAGCCTGCGCTGACCCGTAAAGCTCCGGTACGAGCCAGACCCGGCTACCGGTCCGGTTTGAGAAAGCGCGACCGGCTGCTATGGTGCCCGTGACAATCTGCGGCAATACGGAGCCTGAAATGCTTACAACCATAATTTACCGGAGCCACCTGGCCGATGACGTGCCCGTCAGCATTCTGCCGGACATGGTGAAGAAGGCCAGCCTGCTCAACGCCCGCCATCAGGTGACGGGCATCCTGCTGTTTAACGGCACGCACTTCTTCCAGATCCTGGAGGGCCCGGAACAGGGCGTGCTGGACATCTACGGCCGCATCTGCGCCGACCGGCGTCACCACAACGTGGTCGAGCTGATGCGCGACTACTCGCCGTCGCGGCGCTTCGGCAACCACGGCATGGAGCTGTTCGATCTGCGCCATCACCCCCGCGGCAGCGTGCTGCAGGCGGTGCTTGACCGCGGCACCTCTAAGTACCGCCTGACCTATGACGATCGCGGCCTGCAGTTTCTGCGAACCTTCGTGGAGGCCCGGGAGAAAGAAAACTACTTTGAGGTTCTGCCCGCCGACTACTGGGACTTTGTGCCGGATGAGAACGGGTCACCGGCCCCCGCCGCGGGCGTGACCTTCCGCCCGGTGGTCGACCCGCTCGGCCGTGAGGTCACGGCCCTTGAGGCCATACCCGATGATGCGCCGGAGGGGCTCTCCGGCGATGCGATGTACGTACATAATCTCGCTGCGGTCACCGGGGCGCTGCACAGAGCCGGCAGGTCATGCCCTGACGACATGATGCTCTACCTCAGCATTCTGCCCGGGACGCTGGTATCCGTTCCGGATGCCGTTGGTCGGATTGTCCGCGCCATCGACAGCGCTGAACTGGTGCCGCAGCAAATCATACTGGGCGTCAGCGAGACGGAGGTGATTTCTCAGCTGGAAGCATTTTCCGCAGCGGTGCGGCAGCTGAAGCAGGCCGGCATCAGCCTCTCTGTCGATAACTTCGGTGACGGCTCCGCCGGGCTGTCTCTGCTGGCGCACGTCCAGCCGGACCGCGTACGCATCGGGGCCGCGATCGTGCGCAATATTCACCGCAGCGGACCCCGCCAGGCGGTGGTGCACGCGGTGCTGCGCTGCTGTTCTGCGCTGGAGATTAACGTCATCGCGGCGGGCATCGAGCAGCCGGAAGAGTGGATGTGGCTGGAGGCGGCAGGGGTCACTGATTTCCAGGGCGCGCTGTTCACCGCAGAGGGGGCGGCCGTGGCCTGGCCGGAAACCCGCGAGGCCGTCTGAGGCGCAGGAACAGAACAGGGGCCCCCGGGCCCCGTATGATTAACAGGACGCGGCACGGTGAGGCGGAAGCTGCGTGGCCATAACGGCCGCGGGCACATCAGCCTTTTCCTGCCGCAGGGTTCTGCCGCGGTTGGCCTTTTCAAGCCAGGTGCGGAAATGCGTCATCATGGCCGCCGCATGCTGCGCGTCCGGCGTGCGGTAAATCAGCAGCCGGCTTTTGGTCTGGTTTGAGAAGTCGAGGGCATAAATCTCGATGACGGCCTCGCGCTGCTCGCTTTCAATTGCTGTGAAATGCATGTCAGGCCAGCGGTTCACCTTCAGCATAAACTCACTTAAAATCATTTTTTTTCCTCTTATTGTTTTAAAATCGGTACTCTTTTCACTGGTCCGCCCAGTGTAGAATGGGTTGCGGACTCTGCAAGCCGTCAGCGAGTTATTAAGCGTAAAGGTTTCGTAATCTCCCTGTTTTCAGCACCGGAGATAACTGCAGCATGCGCCAGCAGGAGATATCCGGCAATCTGCCGGTGGGCTATCAGTGCAACAGGCAATAACACACAGGAGAGGCAACCATGCTCAGCGAAAACAGGCTCCGTCACATCGCCGGCGATCCGGACAGCCATGACGCGGAGGCCGTCGCGATGGCGCAGGAGATCCTGCAGCTGCGCCGCACGCTGGGCGCGCCCTGGGCCGTGGTACAGCCGCTGGGCGAGCTGTATGTGGAGGACGGGAACGCGGCCATGATCTGGCCGGCGAGTCTGGCAGAGCGCGGCGACGTCTGCCTGTACCGCCTGGAGAAGCCTTCTCCGGTGGCGGAAACCGCCCCGCCCGCAGCAAAGCAGCGCGGCCGCAGAAAGAAATTACCGGCGCCGGAGTAAGGTATTTTCAGGACAGCATACCTCTGCCGGACAGCGCTGACGCTGCAGCGCAAAAGTTTTCTACAGGTTCTTCTCCCCCGTTAATGTCCGGACCCGCTGCGATATGATAAGCTCTGCGCCCGAAACCTGCCGCCGGAAAACCCCATGAAAAATGACTTTGAAGAAAAAATGGCTGACATCATGATTGGCGAGGCCGTCACCGCGCTGCTGGAAGAGGACATCGCCATCAGCTGGGCCGTCCTGACGGACCGCCTGCGGGCGGCGATTGAGCATGAAACGGATGAAGACCGCGTTCGCGCAGGACTGCGCGCCATTGAAGAGGTGCGGCGGGAAATGCAGATTCGCGCCGCTGAAAAGACCGGGGTGCACGGCACTGAAGGTATGTCAGCGCAGAAGCTTCACTGAAGTCACCCGGGGCGCTGCCGTATCCCCGGGGTCGCCTTTCTGATATACTGTATACTTATCCACCTTACGGACGGAGGTCATATGAACGATGACACCACCGCCGAAGATATCTACGCCGTTATCGGAACGGTCGTGGCGCGCCTTCTTAAGCCGGACCAGTACCTCACCCTTCACGAAATCACCAGCGCCCTGCACAGCATGGGCGAAGCGGCAGGCACTGCCGGGATGCGCGAAAGCTGCGAACGCGCCGTCAGGCTGCTGGCTCAGCAGATGCACTGACCTTCAGATTACTCCCGTTCTGACGATCACTCCTCGCGCAATGACGGTGAGGTGCCACACTGATAAGTGTGAAATTGTTTAAACCGGGAGATGCCTGTGAAAGTCTGGATTGCCGTTACCCTCGCCGCCGCCGTGAGCTGCTCCGTATGGGCCTCAAAAGGGAGATTTGACTCTCCGGCTGCTGTGGCATCTGCGCATACTGCGCAGCAGAATTAATATCAGAAGCCTTCGTCGTCAGGCGTTTTGCCCACCACGATTTCCAGGGCGCTGCGCAGCACGTCAAGCTCGACCACGTCTGAAGTGCTCTCCAGCTCGGCGATAAGATAAAGAATGATCGCTTTGCTGGTGACCTTTTTGCCGTGAATAACGATGTCGCGGATGACGGCGTCTAGCACGGCGGTCTCGGCGGCCAGCGCGTCGCCGCCGCTGCGGAAGTGCTGGATGATATCGGCTTCGGTGGTGGTGTGATGTTCGTTAAGCTGCATAGTGTTATCCGTCAGGCCCTGCGGGCAAAAGTGGCCAGGCTCAGTGCCTGAAATAAAAACGGCCACCCTCCGGTAGCCGCATCCTGCGGGCGTCCTGCCACTTTCCGTCTGAAACGGAAATCTGTGCTGAGGTTCAGTGCTTGCGACCATTGTCAGGTGCGGGCTCAGCATTAAAAGCCAGAATTGCTGCATCACGGCTGCTGCTTACTTGAGGAAGAGTAGCTTCAACTTCATGAATAGCCATCATAATTGCTTCCAGTCGTTCGGCGTTCTGCTCGATCTTTGTCATGGACTTAAGCACGCCAATCAGCCTGACGGCGCCAATGTCATCGCCGCTGTCAAGCATAGTTATGACAGCATCACCCAAAACTATATCGACCAGTCTTTCTGATTTACTTCTTTGCATACCCGCGCCTTATGGTGCCTGTCATCCGGACAAAGTGCCGGTCGCCCAGTCCGGACGGCCCTTGTATGCATGCTGCGGGGCGTTTTTACATGGAAACTGAAACTTAACGCTCGAACAACATACCGATAAGCGTCTGGTAATGACGCTCTTCTTCCAGGCTGGATGCCACTTCAAGGCGACGTAACAGCTTGGTGCAGATGGCCTTACGGTTAAGGTTCTTGCCTGCGCGCAGGATTTCAACGACAATCTGCCCCAGCGTTTCCTGCTGGGTCGGCGCCGATGCCTTGCTGAAGTAATGCGCAATGTCGCTGGCGGAATCCGGGAATCTCGTATTGCTCTGACGCATGGTGAACCTCTCAGTGGTTAAAATGTAGTCGGCTCTGTCTGACCGTAAAGTTATACAACTAAATCAAACTTGTACAGCAATTGTGTTGTTGTACAGCTTATATTTTTGTGCAAAAAGTGCTAGATGTTACTAAACAGTAACTTAGGTGAGTATCAGCGCGCGAATGATGAGCGGGTTAACGAAAGGGTTGTACAACAGTCAGAACAGCATGCTCAGCTCAGGGGCCGGGGTACAGGGAAGAAGCCTGCCCGGTATCATCCGAACAGGCGGGAGATGCCTTCAGTGCGTTGAGCCGCGGCCTGAGGCGGTAATCCATCTCAGCTCGTCCCGGTTGCCCGGTAATGACTCAAACCTGCGGAGCCAGCGTTTCGCCCCTCTTATCTGCACGCAGCGCGCTGGATTTTCCTCTACGTCGGCCATCTCAGCCAGCTCGCGGATAAGCGAGCCAACGGTAATGTCCGCATTATTCATCGCCAGATGAACTGCCGCTTCGCCAATAATCATTTGGTTCTGGTCATGGTCATTATCAGGCATGCTTTGCTCTCCCTCCGCTTTATTACGGTATTTCAGTGTAGTCACTTAACGGACTGAAAACCGGTTCCGTTTAAATACTTTCCGCGCATTATCCCGTCAGTCAGAATTACGCTCAGCCGCACAGCAATAAAAAACACCCTGAATTCAGATGCATGACAGATTATCAGAGGTAAATATCGGAAAATACTGAATAAAACTTATGTGTAGTCTGAAATCGTTTTCATCCTGAGATGCAGCCTGAGCATGTGAATGTTTCGGGATTTAATCTCAGAAGAGGACTTAACATGGCCTGATAAATATGGATGATAAGCTAGCAGGTTACTGGCTATTAATATGCGCCATATATCAGAAAAATCAGGGGGGGTAAGCTCGGTTGATTATTCTACTTCAACCTCAGATATAATTTGGAAATGCAAATTTCCTAATTAAGCGCGCCGGGATTAAATTTACTTCCGGCGCGCGTCCGTGTGGTTTTATTTAAACTTCAGGTTTTGGGCTCCGCCGGCTGATAAGTCCGCCTTTACGACCGGCCTCGCGCGCGCGATCGGGACAGTTTTTGAAGTTACCGCCGCTGACGGCGCCGCCTTTGCTGCCCGCTTCAGAGGCGCGTGCCGGGTCGGCCGCGAAGTTTCCGGCTCCCCCGCGTCTTGCTGTTGTCATGATGTCTTCCTCAGTTAAAAGATGTCCTGTATTTCATGAAGTTATATTGTGGCACGTCTGTACAGGGCTGCCCGCCTTCAGGAAACTTTTTTTCAGGACCATGATGGCGGACACGCAATACTGGGTGGCTGAACCTGAAATGCGGGCCCGCTGGACCCTCACGCTTGCGACTTCAGCGATATGCGCCAGGCTGTGTGTGCGGAACGGCGCGTGACATCCCTCCGGTGGAGAGTTGTTCTGCAGGCGTGCCGTGCCGCATTCATATTACTTCTGCGCAGCGTTCAGGGGGTGCGTGCTGATGACAACCCGTCGCCGCAGATGGCTTTCAGGCTCCGCGCCCCAGCAGAAGGCGGCCCAGTGACCGCAGAACGCCAGCCAGCTGCGCACCGGGTGCAGACAGCCCGATTCACCTGTGCCGTCCCACACGTATACGTAGTGCTCCGGGTCGCGCAGCGCCCAGGCCACCATCCCCTCCCACATCACTTTTGCCGCGTTGGTCTGCGCGCTGTCGGTAATGATGATCGACCAGCGATGCAGAAAATGGCAGAAAAAACGCCGCGCCAGGCCGTGCACCGCCCCCTCATGCTGAGGCTGGCGGGTGCGCCATACCATAACCTGTATGCAGGCGCGCTCCGGCGAGGTGAAGTCTTCGGTTTCCTCCAGCCGCACCGCATAAACGGTCTCCGGATCACGCTCCTGCGTGACCAGCCTGAACTGTCGCTCTGCTCTGTTCTGCCAGAGGGTGTAGCCAAACGGCGTCACAAACCCGGGCAGCGTAAAAGGCTCTGCGTCGCGGGCAAGAAAGGCGCGGGTATCGGCCCGGTTGGTGTCTTCCGGATTCAGCACCTGGCTGAAGCTGGTGTCGGGCAGGGTAATGGGCATGCTGTCGTCCGCCGTTACTTTTCTATTCACTTAGCCTCCCTGATAACCGGAGCGTTAATTTATACCGCTGAATTGTCTGCAATAATGGGTGGTGCTGTTTAAAAGATAGAGCACCGCAGGATTACTGCTGTACACGCGCCTGTGCATCGGTTACTTTGCGCCCGACCTCATTCACTACGCACGGGTATTTGATGCGACAGGACGGACTACCACCGGAAAAAGAAGCCGGATTGACCGGCTATTTCAGCCAGGTCACTCACCCCTGCCAGATTGAGCTGCTGGGCCGCATCACCGTTGAAATTCTGCGTCAGGAGCGGCGGCTGACGCGCACCGCCTTGTGCCTGAAACTAATAGGGTGCCTCGACGGTGCCGACGATGAGGCCGAGAGAGAACACCTGAAGGTTCTTCTCAGAATGCTGTTTAATCGCTGAGCCTGAGGGGTAACACCGGGAGTTCACCGGTCACGAAACGTTCGTCCAGGGAAGAGAGCGGCAAACGGAATGCCGTGCAGTCATGGCGCATAACAACGGTTCGCAGATGCCGGTTACAGATAAACCAGACCTCGTCGCGGTCGTTGGAAAGAATGAAATACGCGTCAGACGTTTCCGAAGGATTAAAGCATCCCAGCGCCCTGTAGGCCGTCGTGAGGCTGAACCCGCTCAGCAGCGGCCGCGGCCGCGGCCCGCCGGGCAGTTCTTCCACCCTGAGATACAGCCCCTGTTCCATCCAGAGCATGGCCACCTCCGTAGCGCCTCTTCATTCTTCAGTAAAAGTTACGGTGCCGGGTGCCTCCCGGTGATTCAGAAAGGCTACCACCTGAATCGCGCTTTTGTTCCTGCTGTACCTGTGTAGCCTGGCCCCGTCGCATAGAGGGATTCACCGTGTTCAGAGCATATCAGCCAGTCGGCTTTGTTTTCTGACATCACAAAAAATAGTGAAGCAGGACGTTATCTACTGCTGCACCCATTGAATCAAAAAACATGAATTTATTTTTCATAAAACTACCGGATACATTTGGGAGAATGTGATTCTGGTTAACAATGCTCGCCAATTGACTGACAAAGAGAAGGAATTAACTGAAATGATTATGCTGAGAAAAAGCCCGATGGCGGCCAGGTTGTTCTGATTAGTCAGGTCAATAGGGGGGAAGCGGAAAAACCAGCCCATTTCGGACCAGTAAGCACTTGTTCTGAAGCCAGATAATATCACCTCGGCACTACCAGTGTTCCGCACTGGCCCCTGCTTCCGGACAGCTGCGAAGCGAAAAATCAGGACAAATCGCCAGGTCTGGAAAAAAATCCCGGGACGGTACCCGGGAAAAAGATTCAGTTTCCATTACACCCAAATCCGGAGGAGTTCCGGACCGGGAATAACTATAGACAGAATAGAAGGCGTGTCAAAATTTTTCGATAAATCATGTTCTTGGCAAATGCGCATGGAATATTTTCTTTCAACATGCAGCAGGCTTACCCGGCCTTATGAATGTATGCAATACATTCTTTTTTAAAACTTCGAACCCTGTACGCAATATCCTGAACGAATAGCACCGAGAGCCAACCACAATAAGTAGCCCCGCCCGGCAGACTTTGTGCGCAGATTTCATGACTCACCGTCACAAGGAGCTGTTTTATTCACATCCGTACAATCAGGCAGTACGTTACTCGTGGTCGGACCTTAGCTGTGAATACCTGACCCTGGCAGATTTTTTTCACCGGGCTGTCGAGATCCCCTCAGGCGACTACACTCTGATGCGCCTCACCGCCCTAACTCACCTGCAGGCACTTACCGGAGGCATCACCCTTCCCCGCCGCCGGTATGGAAGGTATATCCGGTGCATTGCATTAAGGTGTGAATGTGAATTCTCAGCCTGTAACCCTTCTGCCGCAGAAAAGACTGGCAGCGATAAGCTCCGGATTGTCAGTCTCAGTCCACACCGGATTAATTAAATGCGTACTTAACGATACCGCTATGCCGGACGTGCTGACGCTCTGGAAAAATTATGCAAAGAGTTACCGCCCTGACGTTACTGAGATATAAGCACTGGATGGATGCCGGGATGCTCAGCGCCATTGCCGAAACGGACGCGCGCCGTTTCCGCGCTGAACACCGGGAAATGCTCAGGCTCATGTACCACATGCACGCCACTGACATGCTCATTCGTGCCAACCTAAAGGGGGAAGCGCCATCCCGGCCGAATATCAGACCGCGCAGGCCGCCTGAGCAGGCAGTCCTGGTGCCGTGCATGCTGGCCTGCTCCGGCTGGTTCATTGAATATGCGGCCGGCATGACGGCGGAAGCCTGGGATCGCCCCATCATTTATCAGCGCAGAGACGAAAAGATGGCGCAGACAAGCCCCCTCAGCCTTATCGAGCAGGTGATACTGCATGGTACGCGACACCGCGGCGCGGTGAGCTGGCTTATCAAAGCGTGTGGCATTCAGCCCCCTCAGGACGTGGTGTCACATTTTCTGCGTAAACAGCTGACGTCTTTCGACACAAGGGGCTGAAGGAATGGCGATAATCCCAAAGTTTTGCCGCAAATCCGGCCGTATCGACAAAATCGGGCGAAATAAGGCATGAGGCCTGCTAATCAATTGCTGATGAAATTTCAGCAGAAAAGTTATCGGACTTACATCCGGGGGTTTCCGGATGAGAACATTCCGAAGGAAAGCGGCCTAATCTTAAATAACAATCTTTGTAAATTATAGGGTTACGGATTAGGCAATGCGATGTTAGATTGGTGTGCGACATTAGCAGTGCTTAACCCCACCTCTGCGAGAGAGCGTTGTTCCGCGGTGAACAAAACAGGCCCACTGATACTCATTAAGTGGGCTTTTTTTTGATAAAAATTTTTGCTCATTACGGTCAGTCATTTCAATTTTAATCCCCTCAGTTTCAGTGCCATTCTTCGTCTGCGTCACACAGCAAATAAGCCGTTTTGTCCTTAATCCGGGGTTTTGATGAGTTATATTTTTCACCGCCGCGAGCCGGAAGATAAAAAGATCATTGTGATAAATGAACAATGGCAGATTACATACTGGATGCTCACTTTACAGACTACGCAGGATAAGCTGGTGAAAGCACTTAAAACGGTGGGCACAGACCCGGAAACCGTTAAGCGCTATCTCCTACACTGAGCTTTCTGACTTACCCACCTCCCGGTGGGTTTTTTATTTATATCGGGCTGCCTGTGAGTGCAGCGTGACTGTACCCGGACAGTTCCGATGACACGCTCTTCGTATTAAGTCAGGCTGGCTGTAAGGGCATTAGTCGGAAGTTGGATCAGAAACAGAGAACTCTGAAATAACAGTTTAACCACAACGCTACTTCCTCTTTGTGCTCAACCCTGCAGGCCAGAATGGTGGGCACCCTCAACTCAGGTTTCAGTCGACTCTGTAATTTCTTGCGGCCATCCTGCCGCTTTTTCACTCACGGCCTTATGTTCACAACGAAAGCCTTTTTATTCCCGCCTGGCATGTCATACGTCGCAATCAGCATTCTTCCGAAAGCAAATGCATTTCTAAGGATTCAAAGTACACCGCCAGGACAACCATACCTGCAGACATGGCAGCTAACTGTAATTAATTACGTTTCGATAAAAGCAATCTCAATCGTCAGCCTGATTCAGGTCTTTTCGGGCAGGCTGGCAGCCGTCGTATCAATGGGTGGAACCGGGACACTATGTCAGCTATTTTTGCGGAAAAAATACCCCTAACGACTGTGATGATGAAAGAAGCCACAGGTGCAGCAATGAGTGAATACGTCCGCGTCGCATATCATGCGTGAACATACCTCCTGTCCCTGAGTTCGGGCGGCGCTGTTATTTTATTCGGGCTAAGAAGAATCACCCCTGCTGCTGAAAGCGCTCTGCCTGAGTGCCGTCATAGCGGGAATGTCCGGCACGCTGCTCCCACGCATACTTCGCACATGACAGTTCATACAGGGTTTTCCGGACGGTCATCGGGACAGTGAAACACCATAGTTGGGGCACAATAGAAAGTGCAGTAATTGCACTTTTTCAGGTTCTTTCAAAAGGAGAGCACATGACAGGATGGCATCTTAGGCTGTGGCGCAGGAGTATGCTCTGGAGCCGGGAGCGCGCGGCGGCAGAGCTAGGCGTGAGCCTGCGTACGTATAAAAGCTATGAAAATGCAGAAGTGATTAAACGCGCGGTGGCCCTGGCAACGGTGACGCTTTCGCTTACCGGTATGATGCCCGCACTCAGAACTCAGCAGCTGAGCGCAGAACGTCTGCTACAGCTCCTTGGCGAGATGACGGAAAGCGTCAGTACGGAAATCTGACCGGGCCAGCGTGAACTGACCGTGAACGAAGAACAGGAAACAGCGAATAAAAAAATCCCGGGCGGCTGGCCCGGGAGCAACAGGAGTGAGCACTTCCGGTCTGAGGCCGGTGATGTTGGATCCTGAGAGCATGTCAGCTATTGCAATACGTCACACTGGTGTTGGCACGAGGAATAACACACGCGATAAGAATAGCGCCCGACGCGTTTTTATTTGCCAGGAAGCGTCTGATTTAACAGGGCGAGGTGCCGGTACGGTTACAGTTTATTAATCGCCCTGGTGAAATCGGGGTGAGAAATTCCGTACCGGCACTGGAAAATTTAGCATACTCACCGCGTTCAGGTATCGCGGTCTACGGGTAGCGAAACGCCTTCCCGCCACAGCTGCCACATGGCCTGCCTGATGCTCCAGAATCCGGGCGAGTAAAACACGCGCCCAAGTTTCTCTGCGATGGCCGGCGTCACCGGCTTACTATCGCACAGCAGTGACCAGACATCCCGCTGTGCCAGACCGGATTTCAGACAAAGTGATTTTACCGTCATGTCATGTTCAGCGAGCAGGTAGGCCAGAAAACGGCCGGGCGAGGTGCGGCCATCCATAGAGCCCAGGGGTCCGTGAGGGTGATAGCCCGAGCATAAGAGGACATCGGCAGCTGCACAAGATCTGTACCACAGATTGTGAGAAATCCGCTGCAAAACTCACACCGGGGGACAGAGGTGAGATTAAGGTGTGGCGAAAGTGGGATAGCAGGCTGCAGAAACAGAAAGGCCCGGAATAAATCCGGGCCATCTGGAACCAGTGTGGCGTCATCCTGACACCGAGCTTGCCGTGTCATTATAGCGGGCTTTAACAGAGTAATATGTCAGGACAGAGAAAAGTTTGTCTTCCGGTAAGATTTTAGAATGTCTTATACGCTTACCCGGGCAGATTTGTACCGCGTTATTCAGGCAAGGCCTGCCGTCTCAATGGTTCTTCCTGACCGGGAAGATGCCGGTTGAAACTCTGTTACTGGCATGGAGGTAAAGGGGATGAGTACGGGATATGTTTTTGAAAAAGCCCGGGGCGGACCCGGGAATAATTCAACGATTCACCTAACCATTACTGGATCTAAAGACACAGTGCAATAATCATGGTCTGTACGTACCGGCTGTCAAATAAATCCGCAAAATAAATCCGACATTTCATCCCTTAATGACCGTTACTCTGCGCTTTTACACCCCGCGTTTTCCATGCAAAAAAGTCCCTTCAGATGCCCGGCCGGATGTTTCAATTTGTTAGTTTTAAAAATAATGCAGATAAATAACCTACAGTTTGTAGTGTGTATCCGTCAGGTTGGCGGGTAAAACTCACTAAGAGCAGACCAAACTAAGGATTAACTATGGTTGATAAATCAGAAGTTCTGGACCATGCCCAGGTAGTGGACGTTAACGGTGAGCATGTGGGTATCGTTGACCATTTTGAAGGCGATGACAAAATCAAACTGGCAAAAAGTGACCCGGAAGCCGGTGGCCAGCACCACATCATTCCTTTCAGCTGGGTGAAGGAAGTGGATGACAATAAAGTGATTCTTTCCAAATCCAAGGATGAAGTCGAGAGCGAGTGGCAGGCCGTCTAAGCAAACCGCCGCGGCAGAACGCCGCGGCAAACTTTTAACGCTTTATAGTTATTACTGCAAAATCCCCTGGTACTGAACACATCATTTTTTCTCACGCATTTATATTCTGATGTACTCCCGTAAAATCCGCCATCTGAAACCAATATTTTATTTTTTGTCCATATGACAGATTTTTCTTCTGGTGAATGCACCAGTTGCGTCTACAGTGAATCCTGAGGTTGTTATTTTCCCGAAAAGGAGGATTTGCTGTGTTTTATCACGACGATGAGAAAGGCCATATCATTATCGGAGAGGCAGCGGTCAGCCTGGCGGTCGCCGGCCAGGACATTTCGGTGGAGTCCCTTATAAAGGAGCTCTCCGTAATGGCTGAAGGTGACGTCAGCGACGCGAAGCTTGCGGAAATCTTTGACGCCAGACGCTGGCTCCAGGGTTTTCGAAAGTACAGCAGTCGTGAGCAGGCCGAGCTGCACTGGATGACGATGACGGGCCAGGAAAACGACAGATAACACAACCAGGAACGTAGACCGGCTCCGGCCGTGACACGACGATGAAAGACCAGCCTCGTATCGGGCGCGCTCTGCGCGTGCCGGCCGGAGAAACTGTCAGGGACGACACCTCCGCACCACTTCAGCTACGCATCCCGTCCTATACCCCTCTGTTTTATAAGCATAAGCATTTTTTGCAAAAAAAAAGCATCACATCCTGCAACATATATCTGTACAGCTTTTATTTTTTTGTATAACTTTCCGCGCATTAGCACCCGAACACATTTTAACCGTCCCTTTTACGAGAGAATAATCATGCGCCAGAACAGCCTTAAACCTGAAACTGCGGGAGACATTGCCCGTTACTTTACCGAAGCAAAGCATCCCTCGCAGCAGGAAACGCTGGGGCAGATTGTGGTTGAAATTCTTCGCAGCGGCGCCGCCCTGAACCGGCCGGCCATCTGCGCGAAACTGGTTCGCCGGCTGGAGCTGGCGGGCGGAGCGGAAGAAGAGCAGCACTACCGTACGCTAATCGGCCTGCTTTTTGGCCGCGAGCAGGCGGTCTGAAGCCCATCTGCTGCAGTGACCGCAGGTTTCATTTCATTGTGGATATCAAATCCGGTGCGGCCTGACCGGATTGAACATCAGCCAGCCGCGTAAGCGGCGGCCGGTACAGGAAGGTGCCCCTCTACTGACACCCGGAAAGCGGTATGTACAGAAATAAAAGCGAAAAAATAATGGATATTGCTATTGGTGAGGCTGTGGCCGGATTGCTCAGCGAGAACGCGCCGGTGTCCGGTACAACGCTGGCGGTCAGGCTGATGGAGATGGCGGCCGGCGAGACCCGCCCGGAAAGGGCTGAAGCACTCCGGATGGCGCTGGATGAAGTTATTGCCGCATTGCCGGCGACGCGCCTGCTGCTGAATCCCGAACTGCTGTTCCTGACCGAAGACAGGCCGCCTCCGGGCACCCGTCAGCACTGAATACCAGCATTCTCCGTCAGGCCGCGGAGGCAGGATGGAGCCTGCAGAAACGGGTCGTCACTGGCGACCTCAACCTTGTTTATCCCGGACGATGGGTTATGCAACAGAACACAACAGAACAAGACATCCTGCGGGCGCTCAGTGAACGTGGCGACCAGCTGGCCCCTGAAACAGAAGTTATCTGCGCCGTACTCGAAGGCCTCAGAGCCCTGGGTGGACGCGTGCTGCGAAAAGACATCATCCTAGCCCTTATAGCGGAGCTGGAGATTACTTCAGACGTAGTCAGGCTTGACGTCCTGCGCGGTGCGCTTGAGATCGTGGTGGGCTATCCGCACGACATTGATGATGAATAGTTAACCCTGCCGCATTTAACGCCCGAAACGCTTCAACCGTCTGACAACAGCCTGCTCTGCAGGCTTTTTTTCGTCTGGTGCCAGAGTGCTCAGGCGAACGTGAGCAGAATGAACGGGGTGAATGCGAAGCGCACTGCTTCGTACCAGGCCGGGCCCGAACGATCCCCCTTCATCACCGAGGCTTAAATCAGTGGATTCAGCCGCTGTGGGAGGCTGGCGATGAACTTAAACCGGCAGTGCGGCAGAATGAAGCCCGGCGGCGGAACGCCGGGCTGTCTGTGTACAGTCAGGAGGCGCCTCCCCGCGGCACCTGACCCGATATCATCATAAGCCCTGTAAAGGGATCCTGCCTGAAATAATATTTTTGCTGCCGCCTCAGCCAGATAAACGCTATTCCCTGACAGCGCGTCAGGCTTTCTCTTGCCAGATAAATGCCGCTCAATAATACTGTACATAAACACAGTATTATTAAGAGGAGGATTTATGCGTTATTTACATACAGCACACACCCTTAACCCCGCAAAGTCTGCTAGGAGTTTCCAGTAAAACCGGCAGTGTACAGCTCTGGCCTGACGCTGCTCTGGCTCCCCGTTTTCACACCGCGCGTGCGCGTGCCACTCTATGCCGAGCCGTGTGCGGCAGGGTTCCCCTCCCCCGCCGCAGATTATGTCGAAAAAGAGCTGGACCTGAACGAGCTCTGCATCCGCCGGCGCGCCTCCACGTTCTTCGTGCGCGCCAGCGGCAGCAGCATGGAGGGCCTTGGGCTTTATGACGGCGACGTCATGGTGGTTGACCGGGCCGAGGAGGCGTCGCACGGTGACATTGTTATCGCTGAGGTGGAAGGTGAATTTACGGTTAAACGCCTGCAGCTGCAGCCCCGGCTCGCGCTGCTACCGATGAATCCGGCCTACCAGGTGATTTATCCGGAAGAGTTGCAGCTGCTCGGCGTGGTCACCTGGTGGTTCAACAGCACGCGTGCGCGTCGGAGGTAACGATGCCAATGTTTGGCCTGGCAGACGTGAACTCGTTTTACGCCAGCTGTGAGGTGAATCGCCACGGATTTAACAGACACCTCAGAGTCATTTAAGATGACTTAAAGAGAGGTGCCCATGAGCGGTAAGCGTTATCCTGAAGAGTTTAAAATTGAAGCAGTCAAACAGGTTGTTGATCGTGGTCATTCTGTTTCCAGT
>NZ_OBEC01000016.1:0-118769 GCF_900215395.1 Pantoea sp. GL120224-02
ATTGAGCTAACCGGTACTAATGACCCGTGAGGCTTAACCTTACAACGCCAGAGGCGTTTTTGAAGAGACGCGAGTAGATTTTCAGCTTTGTTCAAACGGATTGGTTCGCGTGGTGACGGATGTCACGGCGTGAATAACAGAATTTGCCTGGCGGCTGTAGCGCGGTGGTCCCACCTGACCCCATGCCGAACTCAGAAGTGAAACGCCGTAGCGCCGATGGTAGTGTGGGGTCTCCCCATGCGAGAGTAGGGAACTGCCAGGCATCAAATAAGTGAAGAAACCCTGAACGAAAGTTCAGGGTTTTTTTACATCTGCAGATCGGCGAAATCAGGGTTGTTTTACATCTGAAACTGACGCCTGAAGTTTAGCCAGACGATCATAAAACCCCGGGGTTACTGACCTTTTCTCAGCCATTTTTCAATAAAATCAGCAACCTTAACCGGCTGATTAATATCGAGAAGTGGGCGGTCGATCGTTAAGTTCTCATCGCTGGCCAGCGCAACCACGTATTCATCCAGTAAATCAGCAAATTCCCCTTTGACACCACGCCGCCACAGCGCGATTTTGGGTACTGGCTCATCTTTAAAGCCCTCAACCAGCACCAGATCCAGCGCGGAACTGTCCATCCGCGCGACCAGTTCCGCCAGATTCAACGTCTGATCAGGGGTTTCACACATCAATGCCCAGCGCTGAGTACTGGCAACAATCACCTGATCGGCACCTGCTTTTCGCAGCAGATAGCTATCTTTTCCCGGCGTATCAATGTCCATTTGATGATGGGTATGTTTGATTAACCCAGAACGAATACCGCGAGCCTTAAGCAGCGGTATCACCTGTTGCAGCAAAGTGGTTTTTCCGGTGCCACTCCACGCAACGATCGCCAGTAAAGGCACGCTCATCACTGCTTTTCCCCATCAACTAAATCGTCGGGCGTATTAATGTTGCGGAAAGCTGCCTCAGAATCTGTGAACGTCACGGCATGCCCACCATGTTCACGCAGAAACTGCATTAAACGCCGCTCACCACGAAGCAGCCAGGCTTCCAGATCGTCGGCCAGTGATCGATTGACCAGTGCCAATGCAGGATGATCACGCTGCGTTGATCGTACCCACACCGCAGGTGCCGCACCGCGCTGCTGCCATAATCGTGCAACGAAGTCCTCCGGTAACCAGGGCGTATCACAAGCACAAAAGGCGACCCACTCGGTCTTACTGTGCTGCAAGCCACTTAACATGCCTGCCAACGGACCGGGGTAATCTGGCATCGAATCAGTAACGACCTGACAACCGCTAGCCTGATAACGATCAATGTTACGGTTGGCGCTTATCAACACAATATTGACCTGTGGCATCAAACGCTGCAAAACGTGCTGATAAAGCGGTTTGCCCTGCAATTCCAGCAGCCCTTTATCCAGGCCGCCCATACGACTGCCTTGCCCACCTGCGAGGATCACGCCGGTAAATGCGGTCATTTTCGTCTCCTTGATCATACTGGACGATACTTGCATAACGGCAGCCTATCACTGCATAGAGGAATCAATGATGAAATATCACCGACTTAATGAATTGTTCGAACTCCTGCAACCGGCCTGGCAAAAGGAGTCTGACCTTAACCTGCTGGCATTTTTACAGAAACTGGCGCAGGAATCAGGCTTCAGTGGCCCATTAAGTGAATTAACCGATGACATATTGATTTACCATCTCAAAATGCGTGACGCTGGCTGCGATGCGGAAATTCCCGGACTGAAAAAGGATTATGAAGTGGACTTCAAAACCGCGCTATTACGTGCACGCGGTGTGATTAAGGATGATGAGTAGTGTTATCCTTGCGCATTCCTTGCAACGGTAACACACAGGCAAAATGATGAGCGAAGCCGCCTTTAATTTCCAGACGCTGGACCCCGATGTCATCCTGGATGCACTTTGGGATGCGGGTCTGCGTGTCGAATCCGGCTTAACCGCCCTCAATAGCTACGAAAACCGTGTCTATCAGTTTAGTGATGACGACAAACGTCGCTTTGTGGCTAAGTTCTATCGGCCACAACGCTGGAGTGCGCAACAAATTCTGGAAGAGCACCAGTTCACGCATGATCTGCTGGCCGATGAAGTGCCTGTTGCAGCACCACTGGCACTGCAGGGCAGTACGCTGAATCACCATGCTGGTTTTATGTTTGCCGTTTTCCCAAGCCTGGGTGGGCGACAGTATGAAACCGATAATGAAGAACAGATGGAGTGGGTGGGCCGCTTTCTTGGTCGCATCCATCAAACAGGCCGCCAGAGCTTGTTTCAACAGCGTCCAACCTTCGGCCTGGAAGAGTATGTCTTACAACCTCGCCAGAAGCTGGAGCAAAGTACGCTGGTACCGGCTGCCCTGAAGGATGCGCTGCTGAACGCCGTTGATAAACTTATCGGCACCCTACAGCAGCGCTGGCATGATAAATGGCAGCCGCTCAGGCTGCATGGCGACTGCCATCCAGGTAATATCCTATGGCGCGATGGCCCGATGTTTGTCGATCTTGACGATGCACGCAACGGGCCTGCAGTGCAGGATCTGTGGATGCTGGTAAACGGCGATCGTCAGGAACAGCTGATTCAGTGGGATATTCTGCTGGAAGGTTATAATGAATTCAGTGACTTTGATTTACATGAATTGTCACTGATTGAGCCTTTACGCGCTATGCGCATGGTTTATTATTTGGCCTGGGTGGTACGCCGCTGGCAGGACCCGGCTTTTCCGCGCGCCTTTCCCTGGATGACCGATGAGGATTTCTGGCGCCGACAGATTGCACTATTTATCGAGCAGGAGAGGCTGTTACATCAACCCCCGTTGCAGCTTAGCCCGCAATTTTAATGAAGTACTCAGGAGATTTTTTCACGATGAAAAAGATTATGTTTGCGCTGGTAGGTTTAATGCTGGCATTTGGCGCCTCAGCGGCACAGTTCAATGACGGCAAACAATTCGTCACGCTGCCAAAGCCGGTTGCTGGTGAGCCACAGGTATTGGAGTTCTTCTCCTTCTTCTGCCCGCACTGCTACCAGTTCGAACGCGTCTATCACGTGAGTGATGCCGTGAAAAAGAACCTGCCAGCAGACACTAAAGTGACTAAATATCACGTTGATTTCCTCGGCGGAGACTTCGGTCCTGTTGTGACTCAAGCCTGGGCGGTCGCGATGGCGCTGGGCGTGGAAAGCAAAGTCACTGCACCGATCTTTGACGGTATTCAGAAAACCCAAACCATTACCGATGCGGCGAGCCTGAAATCCACCTTCATCCAGGCTGCTGGCATCTCATCAGAAGATTATGATGCAGCCTGGAATAGCTTTGCGGTAAAAGCGTTGGTCGCCCAGCAGCAGAAAGCGGCAGCCGATCTTAATCTGCAGGGCGTGCCAGCTATCTTCGTTAACGGCAAATACATGGTGAACAACGGCGGCCTGGACACCAGCTCTATGGACAATTTCGTTGCCGATTATGCCAACGTAGTGAAATTCCTGGTTGAGAAGAAGTAATTAAGCGCAAATAAACGCCGGCGATGTCGGCGTTTTTACTCCCTTTCCCATGACGTAATAATGATATCCCCGTTAACCCTCCGCTTAATATCCACATGGACGATCACCTTTTCAAAAAGGCGCGCTTCATCACGGTAAGTTAATAACAAATTGAAAAACAATAACTTTTATCTGTAAAATGATTGCAATAAGCGTAAATAACAATACGTTATGAATTTTACGCACAAAGTTATCCACAGACCGATCCTTGCGATCCACTCCGCGTAACAACGAAAAAGATCCTGACATCTCTGCTCTGATTCAACATTCCTCTCTGGTTGTGGCATCCTTATAGCCCTCATTATCGCAACGAAGAAAATACGAACCTATGGCGCAAATTGCAGAAAATCCCCTGATTCTGGTAGACGGATCCTCTTATCTCTACCGGGCGTATCATGCCTTTCCGCCGCTGACCAACAGTGCAGGCGAGCCCACGGGCGCGATGTACGGTGTGCTCAACATGCTGAAAAGTTTGCTGATGCAGTATCAGCCGAGCCATGTGGCCGTGGTCTTCGATGCGAAAGGCAAAACTTTCCGCGATGAATTATTCGAGCACTACAAATCGCATCGTCCGCCAATGCCCGACGATCTGCGTGCACAGATCGAGCCGCTGCACGAGATGGTCAAAGCGATGGGATTACCGCTGCTGGCGGTGACCGGCGTTGAGGCTGATGATGTGATTGGTACTCTGGCACTGGAAGCAGAAAAGCAGGGCCGTGCAGTGCTGATCAGTACCGGTGATAAGGATATGGCGCAGCTGGTCACGCCGGGCATTACGTTGATTAATACCATGACCAACACCGTGTTGGGCCCGGAAGAGGTTGAGCAAAAATACGGTGTGCCGCCTTCATTGATTATCGATTTCCTTGCCATGATGGGTGACAGCTCGGATAACATTCCGGGTGTGCCTGGCGTGGGTGAGAAAACGGCACAGGCGCTGCTGCAGGGCCTGGGCGGTATGCAGTCGATTTACGACAACCTGGATAAAGTGGCGGATCTTTCGTTCCGTGGCGCGAAGACCATGGCAGCGAAGCTAGAGCAGAATCGCGAAGTCGCATTCCTGTCCTATCAGCTGGCGACCATCAAAACGGATGTAGAACTGGAACTGGGTTGTGAGCAACTCACCGTTAACGAACCGGACGTTGAAAAGCTGCAAAATCTTTTCGGCCGTTATGAATTCAAACGCTGGATCACAGATTTACAGGACGGCACCTGGTTGCAGGGCAAAAAGAGCAATGTGCAGGCGCAGAAATCGCTGGCGACTGAACCTGTGGCTGCGGTGGCGGAAACCGCTAGCGTGCTGTCATCTGACGGCTACGTCACCATTTTGGATGAGGCAACCTTCGACGAATGGCTGCAAAAACTGAATAAAGCAGAACTCTTTGCCTTCGATCTGGAAACCGATTCTCTGGATAGCTGGAGTGCCAACATTGTCGGCCTCTCCTTTGCGGTTGCGCCCGGTGAAGCCGCTTATCTTCCGGTGGCCCATGACTATCTTGATGCGCCAGAACAACTCGACCGCAGCGACGTGTTGAAAAAGCTAAAACCGCTACTGGAAGACGCTAAATCTGCAAAAGTCGGCCAGAACCTCAAATACGATCGTGGCGTGCTGAAGAACTACGATATTGAGCTGAACGGCATTAAATTCGACACCATGCTGGAATCTTATTGCCTGAGCAGCGTCGGCGGCAAACATGATATGGATAGCCTGGCTTCGCGCTGGCTGAACCATAAAACCGTCACCTTCGAAGAGATTGCCGGTAAAGGAAAAAATCAGCTGACCTTCAACCAGATTGCTATCGAGCAGGCCGCTCATTACGCTGCAGAAGACGCAGATGTCACGCTGCAGTTGCATCTGCAGATGTGGCCGAAGCTGGAGCAGGAAGCGGGTCCGAAGCAGGTCTTCACCGATATCGAGATGCCGCTGGTGACCGTGATTTCACGCATTGAACGCAACGGCGTATTGATCGATCAAAACATCCTGGCCAAACATTCGCAGGAGCTGACCGCACGTCTGGCGGAACTGGAGTTGAAAGCGCACGAACTGGCAGGCGAGCCGTTTAATCTCTCCTCCACCAAACAGCTGCAAACCATTCTGTTTGAAAAGCAGGGTATCAAGCCCACTAAAAAAACGCCGGGTGGCGCACCGTCAACCAGCGAAGAAGTGCTGGCTGAACTGGCGCTGGACTATCCGCTGCCCAAAGTGATTCTGGAGCATCGTGGCCTGTCTAAGCTGAAGTCGACTTATACCGACAAATTGCCTTTGATGATCAATCCGGTTACCGGCCGCGTGCATACTTCTTATCATCAGGCGGTCACGGCCACCGGACGTCTCTCATCTACCGATCCCAACCTGCAAAATATCCCAGTGCGCAACGATGAAGGCCGTCGTATTCGCCAGGCTTTTATCGCAGGTAAAGATAATCGCATCGTTGCGGCTGACTACTCGCAAATTGAACTGCGCATCATGGCGCATCTGTCGCAGGATAAAGGCCTGCTGGATGCGTTTGCGCAGGGTGAAGACATTCACCGCGCGACAGCGTCAGAAGTCTTTGGTGTTGCGCTGAGCAAGGTTTCAGGTGAGCAACGCCGCAGTGCCAAGGCAATTAACTTTGGTCTGATTTATGGCATGAGTGCCTTCGGTCTGTCGCGCCAGTTGAATATCGGTGCTGGCGAAGCGAAAAAGTATATGGATCTCTACTTTGAGCGTTATCCGGGCGTACTGCGTTACATGGAAGAGACTCGCACCCAGGCGGCCGATAAGGGCTACGTGGAGACACTGGATGGTCGCCGCCTGTGGCTTCCGGACATCAGCTCCAGCAACGCCATTCGTCGTAAGGCGGCAGAGCGCGCGGCGATTAACGCCCCGATGCAGGGCACCGCAGCGGACATTATCAAACGCGCGATGATCGCTGTAGATGGCTGGTTACTGCAACAGCAGGATGACGCTGTGAAGATGATCATGCAGGTACACGATGAACTGGTGTTTGAAATCCACAAAGACGCGGTAGAGAGTGCGAGTGCGACGATCCGCCAACTGATGGAGAGCAGCATGAAACTTGATGTACCGCTGCAGGTTGAAGTGGGAACGGGCGATAACTGGGACCAGGCGCACTAAGGAACGTTGTCGGCGGTATATCTATGCCGCTGACATCGCCATAAGAAAAAAGTTTACTTAATCGGTTCAGCAACGATGTAAAGCCGCTTGTTAAATGCGCATTTTGTAACTGCCTATCGGCTAAGCATTTTTTTAGTAATTAAACTACACGCCTTAAGCCAAAGTGTGACGGACCCGGTAAAAAAGATGTGGAATCCTGAAACTTAACAACAAAAAACCCTTTGTTGGTCAGGAAAAATCAGGTAAAGTTCATCGCGTAGGGTACAGAGGTAAGATGTTCTATCTTTCAGACCTTTTACTTCACGTAATCGGATTTGGCTGAATATTTAGCCGCCCCAGTCATTTATGACTGGGGCGTTTTTTATTGGGCTTTTTCTGAAAAGCGGGTCGTAAACCCGCGCTTCACATTACTCAGAAGGGGCTTCTTCATCTTCCTGCGCCGGTTCCAGTTCACTGAACCAGCTATCCAGTTTCTGACGAACGATATCAACGCCGATCTTCTTGAGTGACGAGAACATCTCTACCTGCACATCACCCATAAAACTTAATGCTGCCTCACGCACCAGTTTGAGCTGCGCTTTACGTGCACCAGATGCCAGCTTATCTGCTTTGGTTAACAGCACCAGTACAGGGATGCCGCTCTGGACTGCCCATTCAATCATATTCTGATCGAGGTCTTTCAGTGGATGGCGAATATCCATCAGCACCACCAGGCCTTTCAGTGCCTGGCGCTTCTGCAAATATTCAGACAGCGCACGCTGCCATTTCCGTTTCATCTCTTCCGGGACTTCGGCGTAGCCATAACCCGGTAAGTCGACCAGGGTTTTCCCCTCGACGACCTGGAACAGGTTGATGAGCTGAGTACGACCTGGCGTTTTACTGGTACGCGCCAGGCTTTTCTGGTTGGTGATGGTATTCAGCGCGCTGGATTTGCCTGCGTTAGAGCGTCCGGCAAACGCGACCTCAATGCCCACATCTGCCGGTAAATGGCGAATATCCGGGGCGCTGAGCACGAAGTGGGTCATGTGATAATTCAAAGCAGACAAAGTAAAGCTCCAGCAAAGTGATTCGTTCAATTGGGCTGATTATACCTGTTATGGCGCAAAAGTGCCCGATAGCGTCTTAACGCGCCACTTTGTAAGAGATCGACGATAATTACTGCCAGTCATTACCGATTAATAGAATGTTCATATGTTGGATAGCGTAATATTTTCAATAAGATAAATAGATATTGAAAATTACCGCTCTAAATTAAAGACATGTCTCACTTGTTCATTTTACTGATTGGTCTACATTTGGTGTCAGTGCACGGCAGCACCCATCAGGATGATGCGCTCAGGAGTGTCGGGGATGACCAGGAGCATGGCAGGATGTGATTCAGGTATGAGTCGGACAAGGAAAAGGATTACTCGCAGGAGCGATGAGGCGAAGGAGCAACCGGGACGTTGAGAGCTGTAAAGGATTTATACCGTTATTCCTTCAGTAGAAGGTGCGAAATAAGGCGATAGCATAGGCTATCGCCTTTTTTCTTTGTCATCTTTCTGCTAGATTTCGCCGCAATTCTATACTGAAGAAAAATCGCCGAGACCGGACACCATGAAGCAACCTGCACCAGCCCAGCGTGGCAAACCTGCTGCTAAAGCCAAACGCAAATCGCGTGAAGAACTGAACCAGGAAGCACGCGATCGTAAACGCGATAAAAAGCACAGCGGCCATAAAGCGGGCAGCCGTGCTAACCCGGAAACCAAAGGCGCTGGCAAAGGCCAGGGTCAGAAAAATGCCGATCCACGTACTGGCAGTAAAAAACCGGTTGCGCTGGTGGCCGATGGTAAAACCGTACCGGAGAAAAAGCCGGTAGCGAAAGCCAGGCCGAAAGCGGAGAAGGTTCGTCTGACACCGGAAGAAGAGCTGGCGAAGCTGGAAAATGATGAACGCCTCGACACCTTACTGGATCGTCTGGAAAGTGGTGAGACACTCAGCGCTGAAGATCAGGCATGGCTCGATCAGACGCTGGATCGCATTGACGAACTGATGGAAACCCTCGGTATCGCGTTGGATGATGACGGTGCTGAAGATGAACAAGCCGAAGTCGATATGATGCGCTTGTTAAAAGGCAACTAAGTCATTTTTGATCGGCATGCGCATTTGCGCATGCCGCGCTAAACAGGTATTCGCTGATGCTTTGGCCTGGATCAATTTTAGCGCTGCTGCTGACATGTTATCTCCTGTGGTTATTGTTTAAACTTCGTCGCCTGTCGCGTCTGAAGTCGCGTTTACGCCGGCGTACGGCTCACCGCTATCTCTCCTCTTCTGCAACGCGACCCTCCCTCAAACGACGGCACCGTAAGGAGTGAGCATGTCATCGCAGCAGATTGAATGGGACCAGCGGCTGATTGAAAAATACAATTACGCGGGTCCGCGCTACACCTCATATCCCACTGCGCTGGAGTTCAATGAGAACTTTGGCGAGGCAAGCTTCCAGTTTGCGGTTGAACGCTATCCTCAACGTTCCCTGTCGCTGTATGTCCATATTCCGTTCTGCCATCGCCTTTGCTACTTCTGCGGCTGTAATAAGATTGTGACGCGCCAGCTGCACAAGGCCGATCGCTATCTGGATGTGCTGGAGCAGGAAATCCGCCAGCGTGCGCCGCTGTTTGCCGGACGCCGCGTCACGCAATTGCACTGGGGCGGTGGTACGCCAACCTTTCTCAATCAAGCTCAGGTCAGCCGTCTGGTGGCGCTGCTGCGTGGCCATTTTGAGATTGCTGATGACGTTGAGATGTCGATCGAAGTCGATCCACGCGAAATTGAGCTGGCGATGATCGATCATCTGCGTGCTGAAGGTTTTAATCGCCTGAGTATGGGTGTGCAGGACTTCAATAAGGCGGTGCAGGAGCGTGTCAATCGCGTGCAGGATGAAGAGACTATCTTCGGGCTGGTCGAGCGCGCGCGTGCGCGAGGATTCCGCTCAGTCAGCCTGGATCTGATTTACGGCCTGCCGCTCCAGACGCCCGAAAGCTTTGCCTTCACCTTACAGCGAGTCATCGCGCTTAATCCCGATCGTCTCAGCGTATTCAATTACGCGCACATGCCGACGCTGTTTGCTGCACAACGCAAAATCAAAGATGAAGAGCTACCTGGTGCGGAACAGAAGCTGCAAATCCTGCAGCAAACCATTGGCACCCTAACGGATGCAGGCTATCAGTTCATCGGGATGGATCACTTTGCCAAACCGGATGATGAGCTGGCCATTGCGCAACGTGCGGGTGAACTGCACCGCAATTTTCAGGGGTACACCACGCAAGGCGAGACTGAGCTGGTGGGATTCGGCGTCTCAGCGATCAGTATGCTGGGAGACAGTTATGCTCAGAACCAAAAAGAATTGAAAGAATACTATGCCAGCGTGGAGCAGAGCGGGAACGCGCTATGGCGTGGTTTGACACTAAGCGACGATGACTGTCTGCGCCGTGATGTCATCAAAACGCTGATTTGTCATTTCTCATTAGATTTCGCGGCGATTGAAGCGCAGTGGCCGATCACCTTCGAAACCTATTTTGCGGAAGATTTAGCGTTACTGGCACCTTTGATGGCGGATGGTTTGCTGGAACGGCGTGGGCGTAGTCTGCATGTCACAGGAATTGGGCGTTTACTGATTCGTAACATCTGCATGTGCTTCGATCGTTATTTGCGCCAAAAGGCTCGCATGCAGCAATTCTCGCGGGTGATATAAAAATTCAGGGGAGCATCGCGCTCCCCTGATTCTCACTTATTCCATTCCGAGCTCTTTCAGTTTACGCGTCAGGGTATTACGACCCCAACCCAACAAACGTGCGGCTTCCTGCTTGTGTCCCTGAGTGTGACGCAGGGCGGTGGTGAGCAGCGTGCGCTCCATCTCCGGCTGCGCTTCAGAGAGCAGGTTTTGATGACCGGAACGCAGCGCGCGGTCCGCCCATTGTGCCAGCAAGGTGGCCCAGCTATCCGGCAGAGACTGCACTGGATTGTCCGGCGTGCTCGACTCAAACAGCTCCGGCGGCAGATCCTGAATCAGTACTTCCTGGCCTGCAGCCATCACGGTTAACCAGCGGCAGGTATTTTCCAGCTGGCGTACGTTACCGGACCAATGCAGGCGCGTCAGCGCGGTTTCGGTTTCCGGATGCAGAATCTTCGCTTCGACGCCCAACTCACGCGCGGCGACTTGCAGGAAGTAGCGCGCCAGACGTGGGATATCTTCGCGACGCTCACGCAGCGGCGGTAAGTGCACACGAATCACGTTCAGGCGATGGAACAGATCCTCACGGAACTTGCCTTCCTGCACGCGCAACTCAAGGTTTTGGTGGGTTGCCGCGATAATACGCACATCCACTTTCACCGGTGCGTAGCCGCCCACGCGATAGAACTGGCCATCGGCCAACACGCGCAGCAAGCGGGTTTGCACGTCGAGCGGCATATCACCTATTTCATCAAGAAACAGCGTGCCCCCATCGGCCTGTTCAAAACGGCCCTGACGGATCTGATTCGCCCCGGTAAAGGCCCCTTTCTCATGCCCGAACAATTCGGATTCGATCAGGTCTTTCGGGATTGCCGCCATATTCAGCGCGATAAACGGTGATTTGGCACGCGGGCTGTGACGATGCAGAGCATGCGCCACTAACTCTTTACCGGTACCCGATTCACCATTAATCAGCACGCTGATGGAAGATCGCGACAAACGGCCGATGATGCGAAACACATCCTGCATCGCCGGCGCTTCGCCAATGATGTCGGTTGTCGGGCCGCTCACCGGTTGATTACGCGGCTGCTGCTGTTCCTGATAGTGACTGATCGCACGTTCAACCAGCGCGACCGCTTCATCAATATCAAACGGCTTGGGCAGATAATCGAACGCGCCTTGTTGATATGCGCTGACGGCGGCATCAAGATCCGAATGCGCGGTCATTATGATGACCGGTAGCATTGGGTGACGCTGTTTAATTTGTTTCAGCAGCGCCAGTCCATCCATGCCCGGCATGCGAATATCCGATAACAATACATCTGGGGTTTTACTTGAGAGTGCATCCAGCACCTCATTGCCGCTGTCAAATGTCGCGCAGCTCAAACCGGCTCCAGTGAGCGCACGTTCAAGCACCCAGCGGATGGAGCTATCGTCATCGACGATCCAGACTATCCCTCGTTGCATAGAAACCTCACTGGCGAATAGGCAGGTAAACCGAGAATTCGGTGTGTCCTGGCCAACTGTTAAATTCTATTTTTCCTGAATGCTGATCGATCAGACTGCGGGCGATGGAGAGACCTAAACCGGTGCCTCCTTCACGACCACTCACCATCGGATAGAACAGCGTGTCCTGTAGCTGAGCAGGAATCCCAGGGCCATCATCTTCGATATCAATACGTGCCACCAGGCGATAACGGGTGCCGTGCAGCGTCAGCTGAAACGCGGTACGGGTGCGGATCACGATAGTGCCACCTTCGTCACCCAGCGCCTGCAACGCATTACGCACTACGTTGAGTAGCACCTGCTCAATCTGATCGGGATCGTGTGGCAGCTCGGGCAGGCTCGGGTCGTAATCACGCACCAGCGAGACATTGTCCGGCAGCTCCATCGATACCAGATTCACCACGCGCTCCGCCACCTGATGAATGCTTTGTGTGACGTGCATACCGGGCTGTTGGGGCCCCAGTAAACGATCAACCAGATTACGCAGTCGGTCCGCCTGTTCGATAATAATCCGGGTATATTCATGCAGCGAAGGATCGGGCAGAGCACGCGTTAATAACTGCGCAGCGCCGCGTAAACCTCCGAGCGGGTTTTTAATTTCATGCGCCAGTCCGCGCACTAAATCACGTGCAGCGACCTGCTGAGCATGTTGCAGCTGTTCCTGGCTGAGACGGCGTTGATTATCCATCGGCGCCATTTCCAGCAAGATAAGACCATCGGGTAGACGCTGTGCGGTCAGCGACATAATGTGCGCGCGGCCATCGACCACTAACGTCACTTCGCTGTCGGTAAAGCCCTGGCCTGCTCCAAGACTCTCGCTCATCACCTCAATATTCAGCGAAAAATAGCCGGTTAATTCCGGTAATGGCGTGCCGAACAATTTGCGTGAGCTTTGTGCCAGTAATTGCTGCGCTGCCGGGTTGGCATAATGGATAACCAGATCGTTATCGACCAGCAAAATACTGTTGATTAGAGAGTTAAGAATCTGCCCCGCGTCGGGCAATGTGCCAGTTGCCATACAGCGTTCCTCTGCACTAATTTAGTGCATTATAGCCTTTTGGGACTGAAAACTATCATTCGAACGATGAATTCGCGGTGAAAAAAGCCCATCCGGAGATGGGCTAAAGTTTCCACGGCAACAAAAAAACGTTCAGGTTATTTACGCCGCCAATCAGCGGCGTGAAATGCGCTGAAATTTTTTAAATTAAACGCTGTAGTACAGTTCGAACTCAACTGGGTGCGGAGTCATGCGCACGCGGTCAACTTCTGGCTTACGCAGTTCGATATACGCGTCGATAGCGTCATCAGTGAACACGCCGCCACGGGTCAGGAACTCGCGGTCTTCGTTCAGTGCGTTCAATGCTTCTTCCAGAGAACCTGCAACTTTTGGAATCTCAGCTTCTTCTTCCGGTGGCAGGTCATACAGGTTTTTGTCCATCGCATCGCCAGGGTGGATCTTGTTGATAACACCATCAAGACCCGCCATCAGCAGCGCGGTGAAGGCCAGGTACGGGTTAGCCGCTGGATCCGGGAAGCGTGCTTCGATACGACGCGCTTTCGGGCTCGCAACCACTGGGATACGGATTGAAGCTGAACGGTTACGTGCTGAGTAAGCCAGCATAACAGGTGCTTCGTAACCCGGGACCAGACGCTTGTAAGAGTTGGTGGTTGGGTTAGCCAGGGCGTTGATCGCTTTAGCGTGCTTGATGATACCGCCGATGTAGAACAGAGCAGTTTCAGACAGGCCGCCGTACTTGTCGCCAGAGAACAGGTTCACGCCGCCTTTTGACAGGGACATGTGGCAGTGCATACCAGAACCGTTATCGCCGAACATTGGCTTAGGCATGAAGGTTGCAGTTTTGCCGTACGCGTGAGCAACGTTGTGCACCACGTATTTGTAGATCTGAATTTCGTCAGCTTTTTTGGTCATGGTGTTGAAGCGGGTAGCCACTTCGTTCTGACCAGCAGTAGCAACTTCGTGGTGGTGAGCTTCAACCACCAGGCCCATCTGCTCCATGGTCAGACACATAGCAGAACGGATGTCCTGAGATGAATCGACTGGTGGAACCGGGAAGTAACCGCCTTTCAGACCTGGACGGTGACCTTTGTTACCGCCTTCGTATTCTTTACCGGTGTTCCATGCCGCTTCGATATCATCGATAGCCACGTGTGAACCTGAAGTAGAAGAACCGAAACGAATGTCATCGAACAGGAAGAACTCTGGCTCTGGTCCAAACAGCACGGTATCCGCGATGCCTGAAGAACGCAGGAACTCTTCTGCACGTTTAGCAATGGAGCGTGGGTCACGGTCGTAGCCCTGCAGCGTGCCTGGCTCGAGGATGTCACAACGGATGATCAGCGTTGGATCTTCGAAGAAAGGATCCATAACTGCAGTGGTCGCATCCGGCATCAGCACCATGTCTGATTCGTTAATGCCTTTCCAGCCACCGATGGATGAGCCATCGAACATTTTGCCTTCTTCGAAGAAGTCAGCGTTAACCTGGTGAGCAGGGATAGTAACGTGCTGTTCTTTACCTTTGGTATCGGTAAAACGCAGGTCAACAAACTTAACTTCGTGCTCGTTCATCATCGAGAGGACGTGTTCAGCGGACATACTTAAACTCTCCTGGAAATGGTCATAATCGTCATGGTGAGAGAACTTCGTTGCCTGGAATGTGTCACGCTTACTGACCACCCCTAACCAAGATCTCGGCAAGCTCTTTTCAACCGTTGTATAACTGTCGTTTTCGCTTGAAAGATATAAAGCGAATTCTGTGCCAACTTTATTACAATGGTAAAAATGGCGCTGTGACGCGCTCTTTCGTGAGTCGGTCACTGCACCAGTATGGATGATGCGCACTAATTTGGTGCTTCATAGATTAATTTTCGCCCCAAAAAGGTGCAAAACCCCATCGCAGTGCAGATTAATGCACCGTTATTGGTGCTAAAAAACAGCACTAAGATAAACTTTAAGGGAATACTGTGATCATGTTCAGTCTTTCGCTTAATCCGTGTACAATACCGCGTTATTTCTATAATGCCTGAGGCAAAGCTGTGATCGAAAATTTGCGTAACATCGCCATCATCGCGCACGTTGACCATGGTAAGACCACCCTGGTTGACAAGCTGTTACAACAGTCTGGTACGTTTGATGCTCGTACCGAAGCGACTGAGCGCGTAATGGACTCCAACGATTTGGAGAAAGAGCGTGGGATTACCATCCTCGCAAAAAACACCGCCATCAAATGGAACGACTACCGTATCAACATCGTTGATACCCCAGGACACGCCGACTTCGGTGGTGAAGTGGAACGTGTTATGTCCATGGTGGATTCGGTGCTGCTGGTTGTAGATGCGATGGATGGCCCTATGCCGCAAACCCGCTTCGTAACCAAAAAAGCCTTTGCTCATGGTTTGAAGCCGATTGTAGTCATCAACAAAGTTGACCGTCCGGGCGCGCGTCCTGATTGGGTTGTTGATCAGGTGTTTGACCTGTTCGTTAACCTCGACGCGACTGACGAGCAGCTGGACTTCCCTATCATTTATGCGTCAGCGCTGAATGGTATCGCCGGTCTGGATCACAACGACATGGCAGACGACATGACCCCGCTGTACCAGGCGATTGTGGATCGTGTTTCTCCACCACAGGTTGAAGTTGAAGCCCCACTGCAGATGCAGATCTCGCAGCTGGACTACAACAACTACCTGGGCGTTATCGGCATTGGCCGCATCAAGCGCGGTAAAATCAAGCCGAACCAGCAAGTCACTATCATTGATAGCGAAGGCAAAACCCGTAACGGTAAAGTCGGTAAAGTACTGGGCCATCTGGGTCTGGAACGTATCGAGAGCGCCGAGGCTGAAGCAGGCGATATCATCGCTGTAACCGGTCTGGGCGAGCTGAACATCTCTGACACCATCTGCGACACGCAGAAGGTTGAAGCGCTGCCAGCCCTGAGCGTTGATGAGCCAACCGTAACCATGTTCTTTAACGTCAACACTTCACCTTTCTGCGGTAAAGAAGGTAAGTATGTGACTTCGCGCCAGATCCTGGAGCGTCTGAACAAAGAGCTGGTGCACAACGTGGCACTGCGTGTTGAAGAAACCGAAGATTCAGACGCATTCCGTGTGTCTGGTCGTGGTGAGCTGCACTTGTCTGTTCTGATCGAGAACATGCGTCGTGAAGGTTTCGAACTGGCGGTATCCCGTCCGAAAGTTATCTTCCGCGAATTCGAAGGCCGTAAACAAGAGCCATTCGAAAACGTGACCCTCGACATCGAAGAAACCCACCAGGGTTCTGTGATGCAGGCGATGGGTGAGCGTAAAGGCGATCTGAAAAATATGGATCCAGATGGCAAAGGCCGTGTACGTCTCGACTACATGATCCCAAGCCGCGGCCTGATCGGCTTCCGTAACGAATTCATGACCATGACTTCAGGTACTGGCCTGCTGTACTCCACCTTCAGCCACTACGACGATGTGCGTCCAGGCGAAGTGGGCCAGCGTCAGAACGGTGTACTGATCTCTAACGGCCAGGGTAAAGCAGTCGCATTCGCACTGTTCAGCCTGCAGGATCGCGGTAAGCTGTTCCTGGGTCACGGTGCTGAGGTTTATGAAGGCCAGATCATCGGTATTCACAGCCGTTCTAACGACCTGACAGTTAACTGCCTGACCGGTAAGAAACTGACCAACATGCGTGCGTCAGGTACTGATGAAGCGACCACTCTGGTTCCACCGCAGAAAATGACGCTGGAGCAGGCTATCGAGTTCATCGATGATGACGAACTGGTAGAAGTGACTCCGCAGTCAGTCCGTATTCGTAAACGTCACCTGACCGAGAACGACCGTAAGCGTGCGTCTCGCGGCGGTAAAGAGTAAGCGAAACAGTCTGATATTTAAGCCCCGCATCGCGGGGCTTTTTTGTGCCTGCAACCCGCTGCAACGCTCGCTTTGTGAAAGTTGTCCCCGATTCCAGAACGCTTATTTCCCCCTCATCGTACCTGTTCAGTCATGCTTTTTGCCGCTAAAGTGAATGATCCAGGGAATAGAAGGAGAGGCGTCATGCTGTACATCTTTGATTTAGGCAATGTGATTGTTGATATCGATTTTAATCGCGTGCTCGGCGTCTGGAGTGACCTGGGACGTGTGCCGCTGGCGACCTTACAAAGTCGCTTCCAGATGGATGAGGCGTTCGAGAAACACGAACGTGGTGAGATCAGCGATCCCGAGTTTGCGGCGCGTATCTGTGATCAACTGGATATCGCCTTAAGCTATCCGCAATTCACCGCGGGCTGGCAGGCGGTGTTTGTCGGGGTGCGTCCGGAAACGCTGGCGATCATGAACACACTGCGCGCCAACGGTGAGCGCGTGGTAATCCTGTCCAACACCAATCAGTTGCACTTTGAGTTCTGGCCAACGCAGTATCCGGAAGTGCAACAGGCCGCCGATCACGTCTATATGTCGCAAGACATAGGCATGCGTAAGCCAGAAGCGCGTATCTATCAATATGTGCTTGAGCACGAAGGCTATACCGCCGATCAAGCGGTGTTCTTTGATGATAATCGCGCCAACATCGATGCCGCGCGCGCGCTAGGTATAGAGAGCGTGCTGGTGGAAGACGCGAAAACCGTGCCGGACTGGTTCGCGAGCCGTCGCTGAGTGGTAACACGTAACCATTTGCGTCACTCGGCACACGCGTTTTTCCTGTGGGTTAAACTGCTCTGGCGCCGAGTTGATGAAGACAACATGACGACGCAGGCCGGGAATCTGGCCTACGTCTCATTGCTGGCTTTGGTGCCGCTGATCGCCGTGGTGTTTGCGCTTTTTGCCGCTTTCCCGATGTTTTCGGAGATCAGCGTCCAGCTTAAGCATTTCATCTTCAGCAACTTTATGCCGGCAGCCGGTGATGTTATCCAGCGCTATCTCGACCAGTTTGTGGCCAACGTCAATAAAATGACAGCGGTAGGGATTGTCGGATTGATCGTGACCGCGCTGTTGCTGATGCACTCGGTGGACAGCGCACTCAACGCGATCTGGCGCAGTACTAAACCACGGCCAATGGTTTACTCCTTTGCCGTCTACTGGATGATCCTGACGCTCGGCCCGATACTGGCGGGTGCCAGTCTGGCCATCAGCTCTTACTTGTTATCGCTACGCTGGGTCAACGTCACCGGCGTCACCAGCCTTATCGATCAGGTGTTACGCATCTTCCCTCTGGTGCTCGCCATCCTCGCGTTCTGGTTGCTCTACAGCATCGTCCCAACGCGCCGTGTGCCAACGCGTGATGCACTGGTCGGCGCGATTGTCGCCGGGCTGTTGTTTGAGCTGGGCAAAAAAGGGTTTGCGCTCTATGTTACGATGTTCCCTTCGTATCAATTAATTTACGGCGTACTGGCAGTCATCCCGATTCTGTTTTTATGGGTTTACTGGACCTGGTGTATTGTGTTGTTAGGCGCGGAAATCACCGTCACCCTGGATGACTATCGCCAGCTAAAACAGCAGGAACGCGAAAAAGAACGAGAGGAAACATGATTGCTTTGATTCAGCGCGTCAGTCGCGCCAGCGTCGTGGTGGATGACGCGACGGTGGGCGAGATTGGCGCCGGTTTGCTGGTGTTATTAGGGGTGGAGAAGGGCGATGATGAGCAAAAGGCACAGCGCTTATCTGAACGCGTGCTGGGTTATCGCATCTTCGGTGATGAGAACGACAAAATGAACCTGAACGTACAGCAGGCCGGTGGCAGCGTGCTGGTGGTTTCGCAATTCACACTTGCCGCCGACACCAACAAAGGCATGCGTCCCTCATTCTCGGGTGGTGCCGAACCGGCGGAAGCCGAGCGTCTCTATCACTATTTCAGCGATTGTTGCCGGGCACAGGGTGTGACCACGGCGAACGGTCGTTTTGCTGCCAACATGCAGGTTTCGCTGGTGAATGATGGCCCAGTGACCTTCTGGTTGCAGGTGTGAGGTTTTCAGCCGAGCGGCCAGGGATCAGCCACGCAAGCTCCGAACGAGAGAATCACTTTATGTATCATCTTCGTGTGCCGCAAACGGCGGAAGAACTGGATACTTATTATCAGTTCCGCTGGGAAATGTTACGTAAGCCGCTGCGTCAGCCGCAGGGCTCTGAACGTGATGCCTGGGATGCGCTGGCGCATCATCAGATGGTGGTCGATGAGCAGGGCGATCCTGTTGCGGTTGGCCGTCTCTATATCAATGCGGAAAACGAAGCGGCCATCCGCTTCCTGGCCGTACACCCTTCGGTGCAGGGCAAAGGATTAGGGACGCTGGTGGCGATGACGCTGGAATCCGTTGCGCGTCAGGAGGGGGCGAAGCGCGTGACCTGTAGCGCGCGTGAAGACGCCGTGGAGTTCTTCGCCAAGCTGGGCTATGTCAATCAGGGAGAAATCACCGCGCCACAAACCACGCCGGTGCGCCATTTCCTGATGATCAAACCGGTGGTAACACTGGATGACATTCTGCACCGCGCTGACTGGTGTGGTCAGTTGCAGCAGGCCTGGTACGAGCATATTCCGCTCAGTGAGAAAATGGGCGTGCGCATTCTGCAATATACCGGGCAGAAGTTCGTTACTACCATGCCAGAAACCGGCAACCAGAACCCGCACCACACATTATTTGCTGGCAGTTTGTTCTCACTGGCTACGCTCACAGGCTGGGGGCTGATTTGGCTATTACTGCGCGAGCGGCATCTCGGCGGCACTATCATCCTTGCCGATGCTCATATTCGTTACAGTAAGCCCATTAGTGGGCGTCCGGGTGCAATTGCCGACCTGGGATCACTGAGTGGCGACCTTGACCGTCTGGCGCGTGGTCGTAAAGCACGCGTGCAGATGGAAGTGGAACTGTTTGGTGACGATGAGCTGGGTGCGGTGTTTGAAGGGGTATATATCGTACTGCCAGCCGATGCAGAGGGTGCATTAGAAGAGGGTGGCTCGGGTGCACGCATTAATTAATGCGTGCAGATTACGTTTTAGCCATCTTCAACCTTAATCGGTAGCAGCGCGAAGAATGGCGCATCGGTGAGCGACAGGGTGTCGCTACTGATACGCGGCATTCCTCGCATCGCTACCGTTTGCTGACAATCTATTGAACCTGACCCGCATGCATCGTCTGCTGCACCGATTGTGTATCGGTGGTCACGGACACATTACCCTCAACACTTTGGCGCAATGGCGCGGCAGCACTCAATGAACCTTTCACCTGTAACAAAAGATTACTGTTGCCGCTAAGAGGCAACGCAGGCCAGCCCCAGTTCTGCAACACATTGGCGGGCACCGCCTGACCTTTAAGATTCAGCGTCAATGGACGCTGTGCATCCTGGCCAACACTCGCCGTCCCTTCCAGCAAACCGTTACCGTTGAAGGCGCTCATTTCCGTCACCTGAATCTGCTGATCGTTAGCATTAAAGGCAATGGAGGGATGGCGCAGATCGGTGCGATTAAACGTTGCTTCCGCCGCGTTAAAGCTCGCTTTACCGCCCCAGATTCCCCACTGATGCTGGCGTGCCAGTAGCAGGTTATCGGCGTTACCATCCAGCGCGGTCATCTGGAATGGGAAAGCAGGGTTGATGTCGATCACCAGATTACGATTGGCTGTAGCGTGTGTCACCAGCACGCTATCCAGCCATGATGGCAACGCTTGCTGCCAGCGGTCGCGCCAGTTCTGCGGTAAGGTATATTCCAGCCCGGCAATGGCTAAATCATTCAGCGTCAGGCGTTTATCGCTGCGCGTCCAGTTGCCGCTGGCACGGATCACGCCATTGGCCCACCGTGAACTGAACTGGGCCAATTCAATGCCCTGCGCCGAGAAGTTGGCATTCACAATCGGATCGTTAAGCTCAAAGCCACCATTAATGAAGTTACCGGCATTCATCGACAGTGAGCCATCATCGCTTTGCCAGTCATCTCCACGCAGCGTGATGTTCTTCAGGGTTAAATCGAGGTCGGTGACAGCCCAATCGGGCCCTTGCAGTCGGGCATCGGTCATATCCAGGCGATTGATGCTCACTGACGGCACGTCGCGCAGAGGATTGAGGAAATCACTCAGATTTTGATGGGTCTGCAGGCGGATATCGTTAAGACGTAGCTGATCAATCTTCCAGTTACCCTGTGCGTCGCGCTCGGCGTTGCCGGTCATCGAACCACGCGCGAGATCGGCCCCAATATTGCTGAATATCATGCGGTGCTGCTTCACACTTCCCTGCAGCAGCACATTGTTGCCTGGAACACCATTCAGCGTCAGCTTGCCTGCGCTCATCTGGAACTGTGCATCGCTGCCCAGCATATCCGTCGGGGTCGGTTTCCACGGGATAATTCCGCCATTAACCCGTTCAGCGATCATCGGCAGCATGCTGTGCGGGCTATCAATGCGCACGTTGTTCAGTTGCAGGCGATTGGCCTGGATAGGCAGCGTGGTATCGGGCGTCTGATTCGCGAGGTTAATCTCGCCATCACGCACGTCGATGCTATCAAAATGCAGCCAGTCACTGAATTGCACCAGCGCCAGTCCAAGATCGACGCGCTTGGCCACCAACACCGCTGGCTGACCATCGTGCCCAAAGCTGAAATCATCCAGCATGATGTGCGAGGGAGAAGAGAAGTTGTGCTCTATCTTGCTGAGGGAAAGATGCCAGGCGGTCTTATCACTTACCCAACGGCTAAACCAACCTGCGCCCCACTGTGTCTGTAGCAAGACATACAGGACAACCAGCCCCAGCAGAATCAGCAGCAGTAAGGTAAGGAAAAACTTGCCTAAAAATTTCATCGCATCCATCCATCCCGATATTTATCCGGTAAGAGGTTGTTATGCCTGAATTACCGTTACAGCTCAACAGCCTGGATGTAAAAGCGGATAAATAACAGGCAGGCCGTAGCCTGCCTTAAGGGTTACTTTTCCTGTGGAAAGACGAGGTTAAGCACGATTGCGGTGATACCACCGGCAGCAATGCCTGAGGAAAGCAGGGTTTTCAGCCAGTCCGGGGCGAATTGCAGAATCAGCGGTTGCTGTGAAACACCCAGGCCAACGGCCAGCGACAGTGCGATGATCATAATGGCGCGACGGTTCAGCGGCTCGCGCGAAACGATGCGTACACCCGATGCCGCAATCGTGCCAAACATCACGATGGTGGCACCACCCAGCACTGGCTCAGGAATGTGCTGCACAAAACCACTCACCGCCGGGAAAAGGCCAAGCACGATCAGCATCAGTGCCACGACAAAGCCCACATAACGGCTGGCAACGCCGGTCAATTGGATCACGCCATTGTTCTGCCCAAAGCAGGAGTTCGGAAACGTATTGAACAATGCGGATACAAATGAGTTGAGGCCATTAGCCAGCACGCCGCCTTTTAAGCGCTTCATATACAGTGGGCCGCTCACCGGTTGCTCTGACACATCCGAGGTGGCAGTGATATCGCCGATGGTTTCCAGCGAGGTCACCATAAACACCAGCATCAACGGGATCAGCAGGTTCCAGTCAAAACCGAGACCGTAATAGAGCGGTGTCGGTACCGCCACCAGCGGTTGATCGGTGGGCGCGCTGGTGGCAGGTAGCATATCCAGCGCCCATGCCAACGCATAACCGACCGCCATCGCGATCACCAGTGAAGCCACACGCAGGTAGGGATTGCGCTGACGGTTGAGCAGGATAATCACCACCAATACCGCGCCAGCCAGCAGCAGGTTCTTTGGTGCGCCGAAAGTGTGATCGCTCATCGCCGCGAAGCCACCGCCAATCGAGGTCAGGCCGACCTGAATCAGTGACAGGCCAATAATCATCACCACAATGCCGGAAACCAGCGGGGTAATAATACGACGCGCCAGATGCAGAACGCGTGACAGCACCATTTCGGTACAGGACGCCACCATCAACGTACCGAACAGCGCGGCCATCATGGTCGGGACATCGGCACCGCCATTTTTCAGCGCCATGCCACCCATAATCAGCGGTGTCACAAAGTTAAAGCTGGTGCCCTGAATGGAGAGCAAACCCGAACCCACCGGTCCCCAGGTTTTGATTTGCAGGATCGAAGCCACACCCGATGCAAATAGCGACATGCTGATAATGTGCTGCGTATCCTGAGCCGGTAAGCCCAGCGCCTGGCAGATCAACAGTGCAGGGGTAATCACAGCAACGAACATCGCCAGCAGATGCTGACAGGCAGCAAACAGCGTTTGTGGCAACGGTGGACGATCTTCGAGGCGGTAAATCAGTTCACTCTTTGGACGGGCTGACTGATGAGATTCAGCGGTATTGACGGACATGGTGCGCGTTCTCAATGACAACAAAGGGGCGATTTTAAACGGTTGCGGTGTGAAAGCAATCGTTTGCAATGCCCCTTTTCACTTGCATTGATTTAAAGCGTAAACACGGTACGGCTGCGGCTATCATCTTCCTGCCATGCCTGAGTCACTTCACGCAACGGGCGCATCTGGAAAGCGACCGAAAAATCACTCTCCGCCGCGGCATTCAACATTTCGCTGATGCAGGCGATCAGATCCGCATCGGATACGCTACCCAGACCGCTGCCCATTAATGTCAGACCCGATGAGCGCAACAGCTTGCTGTGCAGGGTGATCTCCTGGCCACTCAGCGAGCCGATTTGCACGAAGCGCACCGATTTCTCTCCACCCGCGACAGCCGCCTGCATGATATCAAGTGCACTCTGGCCCCACAGGTAATCCAGCACGATATCGATACCTTCTTTCATCAGTGCGGGCAGTGCGCCGGGCAACTCATCCAGCGTCAGGGTGATGTCCGCGCCCTGGGCACGCAGTTGATCCAGTACTTCACGATTGCGACCAGTGGCGATGATTTTGCCCGCGCCGAGATGGCGGGCAATGCGTACCGCTAGTCCACCTGAGGTGCCGGTGGCGCCATTGATCAGCACCGTTTCACCTGGCTGCAACTGCGCCCGGCGCGTCAATGCTGCCCAGGAGGACATGCCCGGATTGGCGATGGCGGCTGCCAGCACCGGATCGAGTGAGGCGGGCAGAGGCACAATGGCAGTGGCTGGAACCAGGGTTCTTTCCGCCATGCTGCCCCAGGGCGCATCAAAGGCGAGAAAATAGACCGGATCGCCGTTGCTGAGTGTACCGGTGCCGTCAATGCCGGTGATAAAAGGGTAATGCGTGGTGGCGCTGTAGTGTTTGCCAGAAGCGCGTGCTTTCGCCAGTTGACTGACGGCAGCTGCTTTAACGCTGACAATAACATGTTGTTCATCGGCTTGCGGTTCAGGGAAATCAGCGTAAACCGGCTGTTCGCCCGCTGCAGAAACGATAGCTGCTTTCATGCTTTCTCCTTCAGATAATCGGAATATATGTGTAATATGCACACATTAGTTCTGCCTCGGGATGACGTCAATGAAAAGTGTGCAAAATACACATAATAGTGCAGAGTTCGACGATCTGCATAATGCGCTGCTGATGATTGTGGGTACTTTTAATCGCCCGCAACGTGATGAATTACTAATAAAAGAGTCCAATATTCAACTCGATCGTGCGCTATTTCCGCTGCTGATTCAGATTGGCCGCTTTGGACCGATTGGCGTGGTGGAACTGGCAGAGCGCGCCGGACGCGATTACACCACCGTGAGCCGTCAGGTGGCGAAACTGGAAGAGCTGGGGTTAGCGCAACGACAGAAAAATGCCAAAGACAAACGCGTAAACGAAGCGGTCATTACCGCCACTGGCAAAGCGATGACGGATAAAATCGATGCCGCACGGGCGCAGATTTATCAGCATCTGTTTGAGAACTGGCAGGATAGCGAGCGCACCGAGCTGGCGCGTCTGTTGCAGAAATTTGTCGGGGATTTTATGGCGATCGATCGTAGTGAGTAAGGGCGGGCATCGTGTCGTGTTGGCTCTTTAACACGCTGTCTTTTGCCCACTTTTAAGCATTGCTGTAGCGCTCGGTCTCTGGCAGCCAGCGTTCAATCAACGCCTGCGCCTGTTCTGGATAGTGCTGGTGGATATGGCGTGCCACGCGTTGCACTTCCGGGATCATGCCCTGATCGCGCAGTAAGTCTGCAACCTTAAACTCCGCATTACCGGTCTGGCGCGTACCAAGTAATTCACCAGGACCGCGAATTTCCAGGTCGTGCTGAGCGATGACGAAGCCATCGTTGCTGTCGCGCAGTACCTGCAAACGCTTCTGCGCGGTTTTGCTGAGCGGCGCTTTATACAGCAGCACGCAATGCGAGGCGACTGCGCCACGGCCCACGCGGCCGCGCAGCTGATGCAGCTGAGCCAGGCCCAAACGTTCCGGGTTTTCGATGATCATCAGGCTGGCGTTGGGCACGTCTACCCCGACTTCAATCACCGTCGTCGCGACCAGTAACTGAATCTCGTTGGCTTTGAAGGCCGCCATGACCGCCTGTTTTTCTGCCGGTTTCATGCGGCCGTGCACCAGCCCAACCTGCAAGCCAGGCAGCGCGAGTTTCAACTCTTCCCAGGTGGCTTCCGCCGCTTGTGCTTCCAGTACATCTGACTCTTCAATCAGCGTACAGACCCAGTAAGCCTGGCGACCTTCATGGCAGGCGTTTTTCACCCGCTCAATAATATCGCCGCGGCGACTGTCAGGAATGGCCACTGTGGTGACCGGTGTGCGGCCAGGCGGTAATTCGTCGATGGTGGAGGTGTCGAGATCGGCATAGGCGGTCATCGCCAGGGTACGCGGAATCGGCGTGGCGGTCATAATCAGCTGATGCGGATGGAAACCCTGCTCTTCACCTTTTTCCCATAGCGCAAGACGTTGATGCACGCCGAAGCGATGTTGCTCATCAATGATCACCAGCGCCATGCCGTTGAATTTGACCTGCTCCTGGAACAGCGCATGCGTGCCGACCACCATCGCTACCTGTCCGCTGGCAATCGCTTCCTGCTGGGCTTCACGTGCTTTGCCTTTTTGCTTGCCAGCCAGCCAACCCACTTCAATGCCCAGCGGCGCAAACCACTGGCGGAAATTGTTGGCATGCTGCTCGGCTAGCAGCTCGGTCGGCGCCATCAGCGCCACCTGTTTGCCATGCGCAATGACATTCAGCGCCGCCAGCGCCGCGACCAGCGTTTTGCCCGATCCCACATCGCCCTGCACCAGACGCATCATTGGGAAGTCGTTGGCTAAATCGCGCTCGATCTCCTCAACCACGCGTTTTTGCGCGCCGGTGGGTGAGAAGGGCAGCGCGGCCAGCAATTGATTCACCAGATTATGCTTAGCAGGCATCGGCAACGCATGATGACGTTGAGCGCCGGCACGAACCGCCAGCATGCTGAGGTTGTGCGCCAGCAGCTCTTCAAGGATTAAGCGCTTTTGTGCGGGATGGCGACCGGTTTCCAGCTCGCTCAGACGTAAATCGGGCGGCGGACGATGCAGCGTGCGCAGGGCATCCGGCAAACTCATCAAGCCACCGCTCAGTTCTGACGGCAGCAACTCGGCAATCGGGCAGCTTTCCAGCAACGTCAGCGCTTGATCGGTGAGATTGCGCAGCGTGGCCTGACGAATGCCTTCAGTGGTGGGATAGACCGGTGTCAGGGTTTCCTGTAGCTCGACGCCGCCCTGTTCGCCCTGCACGCGATACTCGGGATGAATAATTTCAGCACCGCGCTGACCACGTTTGATTTCGCCATAAGCGGTGACGCGGCGGCCTGGCGCCAGACTGTTTTTCATCCCGGCATTGAAATTGAAGAAGCGCATGGTCAGCACGCCGCTGCCATCACTGATCTGGCACACCAGCATGCGGCGGCGGCCAAAGGTGATCTCACTGTGTAGCACTTCACCTTCCACCGTGGACCAGACGCCCGGCAGCAGGTCATTAATCTTGTAGAGTTGGGTGCGATCTTCGTAGCGCAGCGGCAGATGCAGCAGCAAATCCTGAATAGTGAACAGGCTGAGTTTAGCCAGTTTTCCCGCCTGACTGGCGCCGACGCCGGTCAGGGTACTGAGCGGTATGGCATCCAGCAGACGGCCTTTCATTTTTTACCTGTGGATTGCATGGTGGCCCACCAGTCGGCATCGGCTTCCACCTCGCCCTGGGCGTTGATATGCGGATAAGGCAGACCTTTTTGCTTCGCCACGCGTGCAAGCACCGGATAACCACCTTCAAACAGCAAACGCTGCTGTTCATCGGCATCAAGCAGGCTGTGCTGACGTTTATACATGCCGGCGTTCTGCCGTTGACGCTGCGCTTCATACAGAATCAGCGCGGAGGCGACGGACACGTTGAGCGACTGCACCATGCCCACCATCGGCACAATGATGTCTTGATCGGCGAGCGCCAGCGCTTCAGCGGTGATGCCTGTTTTTTCCTGCCCCATCAGAATGCAGGTCGGTTTGGTGTAATCGATCTCGCGAAAATCCACTGCATTGGCCGACAGATTGGTCGCCAGCACCTGCATCCCCTGATCTTTCAAGTGACGCACGGCTTCTGCGATATGACGATGCGTCTGCACTTTCACCCAACTGTTGCTGCCCGCTGAAGCAGATACCATGGTGCGCATGCGCACGCTAGGCCAGACGGCGTGCACTTCATGGATGCCGACCGCGTCAGCAGTACGAATCACCGCCGAGACATTATGCGGCTTATGGACCTGCTCCATGCAGACGGTGAGGTCGTGCTGGCGCATGGCCAGCATTTCCTGGATACGAGCAAAACGTTGAGCGTTCATGCACTAATTACGGTTACGGTGAACTTTAATCACATCCGGCATTACGCGGATTTTACGCATAATATTGGCCAGATGGACGCGGTCGTTCGCGGTGAGACGGATAAAGGCGCTGTAAACACGGCCGTCGCGCTCTTCCGTGTTAAGACTTTGGATGTTGGATCCCGCTGTGTTGATAGCTGCCGTCAGGTTCGCCAGTGCGCCCTGATGGTTGAACATATCAACCTTAATTTCCGCGACAAACTCCTGGTCGATAACCTTGTCCCACTCAACCGGCATGAACTTCTCGGGCTCTTTCTGATAGCCACGGATGTTACGACAGGATTCGTGATGCACCACCAGACCTTTGCCCGGGCTGACGTGCGCAACAATCGGATCGCCAGGAATCGGACGACAGCACTTGGCAAAGGTAATCAATACGCCATCAGCACCTTTGATCGGCAGCTTTTTGCGTTTGCTGTTGCTTTGCGGCTGCTCAGCACCCGACTGCAGCAGGTTTTTCGCCACGACCACGCTCATGGCGTTGCCGAGGCCGATCTCCGCCAGCAAATCGTCAATGCTGGTCAGCTTCATGCGCTCCAGCTCGTGCTGAATATTTTCCGGCGGGATCTCTGCCAGCTTCTTGCTGCCGCCGAGCGCATGGCTCAACAGACGACGGCCAAGGTTGACGGAGTCTTCGCGTTTGAGGTTTTTTAGTAGCTGACGAATTTTGGCGCGTGCTTTCGAGCTCACCACAAAGTTGAGCCATGCCGCATTAGGACGGGCACCTGGCGCAGTGATGATTTCGATGGTTTGGCCGCTGGTTAGCGATTGCGACAGCGGATAAGGCTGGCGATCGACGCGGGCGCCCACACAGGCATGGCCAATATCGGTGTGCACGGCGTAAGCGAAGTCTACCGGTGTGGCGCCAGCAGGCAGTTCGACGATACGGCCTTCCGGCGTGAAGACGTAGATCTCATCCGGGAAGAGATCGGATTTCACGCTCTCGATAAATTCAAACGAGCTACCGGCGCTTTGTTGCAGCTCCAGCAGGCTTTGCAGCCAGCGCTGGGCGCGAATCTGTGCGGTCGTGCCGCTTTCACCGGCCTCTTTATAAGCCCAGTGTGCCGCTACCCCCATCTCCGCCATCTGATCCATATCTTCGGTACGGATTTGCACTTCAACGGGCACGCCGTGCGGGCCAATCATTGATGTATGCAGTGATTGATAGCCGTTGGCCTTGGGAATAGCGATGTAATCTTTGACGCGTCCAGGACGCGGTTTGTACAGGCTGTGCATCTGACCGAGCACGCGATAACAGGTATCCAGGTCTTTCACGATAACGCGAAAGGCATAAATATCCATGATCGAGTGGAATCGCTGCTCTTTCAGGTGCATTTTGCGGTAGATCGAATAGAGATGCTTCTCGCGGCCACTGACACGGCAGGGAATGCCTGCTTCCTGTAAGCGCCCGTCGATTTCAGAAAGGATCTTCTGAATCATCTCTTTACGATTACCGCGTGCCGCTTTCACCACCTCTTTGATCACGCGGAAACGATTTGGATAGAGGGCTTCAAAGCCGAGTTCTTCCAACTCTGTTTTCAGGTGATGAATACCAAGTCGGTGCGCCAGAGGACTGTAAATCTCCAGCGTTTCGAGTGCGATACGACGTTTCTTATCCGGTCGCAACGCACCGAGCGTGCGCATGTTGTGCGTGCGGTCAGCCAGCTTGATCAGAATGACGCGGATATCCTGCACCATCGCCATGATCATTTTGCGGAAGTTTTCAGCCTGCGCTTCTTTCTTGTCGCGGAACTTCAGCTTGTCGAGTTTCGACACGCCTTCCACCAGTTCGGCCACGCTTTTGCCAAACAGCTGTTCCATATCCTGGTAAGTGGCGGGTGTATCTTCGATCACGTCATGCAGCAGCGCTGCCATCAGCGTTTCATGGTCGAGTTTCATCTCGGCCAGAATGCAGGCAACGGCAACAGGATGGGTGATGTAAAGTTCACCGCTGGAGCGTGTCTGACCCTCGTGGGCATCACGCGCGACGAGATAAGCTTGCTTGAGGCGCTTGATTTGCTCCTCAGGCAAGTATTTTTCAATCAGTTGATTGAGGCTTTCAAACAGATACAAGGTTGACCTGCGAAGTGCTGTTAACGACGACCTTCAGCGATAGCGGTAACGGCTTGTAACTCAGCGGCTTCCTGCTCTTGCTGCTCCTGACGATCACGCACATCCAGAATCTGGGTAGTGATCAGGCCTTCTTCGATTTCGCGCAGGGCGATAACGGTGGCTTTATCGTTCTCTTCCGGAACCAGCGGATCTTTACCGCCTACCTGCATCTGACGTGCACGACGTGCAGCGACCAACACCAGGTCAAAACGGTTACCAATTTTCTCTACTGCGTCCTGAACGGTTACGCGTGCCATAGGTGTGCTACTCCACAGATGATGAAGAAATGACTGGGCATAATACTGAAAGTGACTTCAGACTGCCAATAGTTTGCTGATTAAAGCATCATGTCGCGATTTTTGGCGACTCATACGCAGACGTTCTGCGCGAATAATGTGTTTCAGGTCGGTCAGTGCCAGGTCGAAATCATCATTCACGATCAGATAATCGTATTCTGCGTAGTGACTCATTTCCGCCACGGCCTGAGCCATACGGCGGGCGATAACCTCTTCGCTATCCTGACCACGGCCACGCAGGCGACGATCTAACTCTTCAGTCGACGGCGGCAGCACAAAAATGCTGCGTGCGGCAGGCATTTTCTGACGAATTTGCTGAGCACCTTGCCAGTCGATATCCAGAAATACATCGACACCGGTCGCCAGCACGCGCTCAATCGCGGCGCGCGAGGTACCGTAATAATTGCCAAACACTTCCGCATGTTCGAGGAAGTCTTCAGCGGCAATCATGGTCTCAAATTCAGGCTTGGAGACAAAGAAATAGTGTTCACCATGAACTTCACCGGGACGCACGCCGCGAGTGGTATGGGAAACAGACACCTGCGTATCGTACAGCGGCTGTGTCTTCAATAAAGCCTGAATCAGACTGGATTTACCCGCGCCACTGGGGGCGGAAACAATATAAAGCGTGCCTTGAGCCATGGTTATCTTGAATTGAGTAAAGAGCGGAGTCGATTTCCTGCACAGTATACACGGCTTAACGGTGCCACGCAGCGTTTGCCGTTGGGCTAAGGTAATTCTTTTTCTGTGAACCCGTGCCAGATAACGCGGTAAGCCGCTGCAAACGGCTTAAAAAACCGGGAATACGTTTGCTCTCTACCACCTTCAGCACTGGTCATTGCCCTCATCGCACTCTCCAATAGACAAAAAGGAGAGCAACGATGAAAGGATGGTGGTGGTTGTGTTGCTGGTTTTTCACCGCGGCTTGCGGGGCTGAAGCGCTGTGCCCTAACTGGTCACCGGTGCGCGCCGAACAAGAGATGGTTCATTTACATAGCCAGCTACGGCACTGGGATGATGCCTACTATCGCGAGGGCACGAGCCTGGTTAGCGATGGGGACTATGACAGCCTGCAGCAACGCTTACTGCATTGGCAGCGCTGCTTCACGCCGGATCAACGGGCTTATCAAGCGCAGCCCACAACGGACGGTAGTACCCGACACCCGGTGGCACACACAGGGGTACGGAAACTGCGTGACAAGTTGGCGGTGGCTTACTGGATGCAGGATAAATCGCCACTGTGGATACAGCCGAAAGTCGATGGCGTGGCGGTAACGCTGGTGTATCGACGCGGGCAATTGGTTTCCCTGGTGAGTCGCGGCGATGGCCTGCGTGGGGAAGAGTGGATAACCAAAGCCCGCCATATTCCGGCGATTCCTACTCACATTGAAACCGATCGTGAAGAGGTGGTGCTGCAAGGCGAGCTGTTTCTGCTTATGACCGATCATCAGCAAGCACGTGACGGAGGGCGAAATGCCAGAGCGCAGGTGGCGGGTGCGATGATGCGTCATGAAGCTCCTCCGCTGCTGGCAGATCTCGGCATTTTTATCTGGGCATGGCCCGATGGTCCAATCCAGATGCCCGCTCGACTGGCGCAGTTATCACGCTGGGGATTCGCTCTGGCGCAGGACTGGAGCCACCCAATCGAGAACGAAGAGGAGGCGGAGGTGTGGCGCGATCGCTGGTTCCGTGCATCTTTGCCGTTCGTCACCGATGGCGTCGTGATCCATCAATCACCCGTCGGTGCCGGGCGGGACTGGCAGCCTGGTCAGGGGCATTGGTCCGCCGCGTGGAAATATCAGCCGGTTGAAGTCAGCAGTGAAGTGCTGTCCGTGGATTTCAACGTTGGGCGCACGGGGAAAATTGCCGTGGTGCTGAACCTCACTCCCGTTCAGCTGGATGATAAAACCGTGCGCAGAGTGAATCTTGGATCGCTGCGGCGATGGCGGGAGCTGGATGTCATCGCAGGTGATCAAGTGATAGTCACGTTAGCCGGTCAGGGTATTCCTCGCTTAGAGCGAGTCATTTGGCGGGTGAGAGGGCGAGATTATCCTTTAACACCACAGCAGGGCGAATTTAATCCGCTGTCTTGTTTGCACTTCAACCAGGATTGTCGGCTGCAGTTCTTATCACGCCTCACCTGGCTCAGTCAGAAATCGGTGCTGAACATCCCTGGCGTGCAACGTAGTAGCTGGCAGCGGTTACTGAACAGTGGTGCCATCACCCATCTTTTCTCCTGGCTGACGTTAACGCCAGAAGAGATCGCGCAGGACAGCGGGATGTCCTCTGCGCGGGCACAAGAGATTTGGCAACGTTTCCAACAGACACGTCAGCAACCCTTTCGGCGCTGGTTGAGCGCATTAGGTCTACCGCTTCCCCGAACCGCGTTGCAGGCCTTAGCGGATAACGACTGGACAGCGTTGCTGGCTCGCTCGGCAGATGAGTGGCAGCAGCTACCCGGCATCGGGCGCACACTGGCAGAGCGGATTGTTAGCATGCTGCAGGATGAGGAATTACAGCAACTGATCCGCTTTTTACAGCAGCAGGAAATTCCTGCTGCACCTTTAATGTTCGGGGTGGGGATAGTTGAAGATCGGCAGACCAAGGCGGAAGCGCAGCGCTAATAAACGGCCAATGAAGCCGGCCAGCAGCGTAATGATCACCACGGCTTCATGGGGAAGCGGCGTTTTGAGCAGCAGAATGTAGATCCAACCTGCGGCAAATGCGATACCGGCATAGAGCTCTTTTTGGAACACCAGCGGGATGCGATTGCAGAACATATCACGCAGCACGCCACCAAAAACCCCCGTGATCACGGCGGCAATAGCGGCAATGATCGAGGCATGACCAGAATCCAGCGCGACCTGCGCGCCAATAATGGAGAACACCACCAGGCCAAGCGCATCCAGTACCAGAAACACTTTACGCAGATGATTCATTAAAGGGGCAACAAAAGTGGTCACCACCGCCGCGGCGGCCACGATCATGATGTACTCCGGGTTTTTAACCCAACTCAACGGATAATGCCCGAGCAGGATGTCACGCACCGAGCCGCCTCCGATTGCAGTGACGGACGCAATGATGATGACGCCAAACAGATCCATTTTGCGGCGACCAGCGGCCAGCGCACCGGTCATGGCTTCGGCGGTGATGCCAATAATGTAGAGAACGGTTAATAACATAGAGCACTCCATAAGATCGGCGGCCAGCCTAAAGATTTCCTCAGCTATCGACCACTGAGTATTTCTAAAGCAGACGTCATCGGATTAGCTGTTTTGATGCCGCTCATGCTAACAGGCTTAACCCGCTTGATAAATCAGGAGTGCGTTACGCTTTCGCATTAAAAAATGTGATGTGATCTGTGTGATCGTGCAGGTCTGAGGGGTAAGAAGACGGGGGAAGAAGAGATGTTAACCGTATCAATAAAGAAAAAAGCGTGCTGGCGACCAGCACGCGAACGCATCTTCTCAGATGCCCAGAGCCCACCATACAGACTTGTTTTTATTATCCGTTTCTTGCTCGCACGTTAGCGAAACTTTTCAGGCTAAAACGGTATTCTGGCTGGAACCAGGAACGACCGTAGTAGCAGTAGACCAGCATTCTGATGGATACCATGGCCAGGTAGCCCCATATAGCGCACAACACTGAAGGGGTCAGCCATACGGTAAACAGTGTGACACCCAGACCAACCAGCACCGATGAGGTTTCTGTGAAGGCGATACGCGAGAATTGTTTCTCACGCTGTAATATGGCGCGATAATGTTGCCCTTGTGGAATAATGATGAAAATCACCGAAATCATTTCCAGCATAATCGCCATTTCCGGTTGGTTCATGATTCGGCTATATAAATCACTACCAATAAACAGCACGGCGAATATCATCATGCCACTTAATACATTTCCCCAGTAGAGAATGGATAGTTCGCTGTTATTAAGATTTATATTTCTGATAACTGAATTGCCAAATCCACGGTCGGCAAGCGTATCAATAATCAATAACATCACAATGGCAATGGCGAGTAAATCTAACTCGTTTGCCTGAAGTATTTGTGCCAGAAGTGAAAGTTGTAAAACACCAATGCCGACGATTTTTATGGATGACAAAATTGACCATTTGGCGCTGGCCAAACTTTTTTCTCTTATCGCCATGTTCTGCTCGTTATGGTACATGTACCAATGCAATTAAGGGTTCACCCGGGCGCCTGCCCAGAGTACAGATCACATCAATGCAGCGTGTCCTGACGCAGCCCTGAAATGCCTTTCAGAGTTTGCCACGTAAAGATGCATTCAATTAAATGATGTTCTGAATTTAAAGAGATGCCCCTGGCGCGTAAATATTTCATTGTCTCAGCGGTATCTCCTCCTGTTCGGAGGAAATCCGCAAGATCATTATAAAATCCCTTTGAATTATTATATTCCCCGGCCAGTATCCTACTGGCAATCTCAACAAATTCTTTTTCAGACAACAAAGGATAGGTTGAGCGATCCATGTTATTTCCCTGCTGTTGTTATTATCGGGTATTGCTGTGTGTGAATGAGTTATACCGTGTTTTAATTAAATTAACACCATAAGAAAACTCCTATAAATGAACTTCAGAAATAAATGGTTTCAGACTTTGCATCAGAATAGATAAGGGGACGGATGAGCGATTAATAAGTCCTGTTAGATATTTTGATCGGCGATTAAACAAGCCATTTGAATAAGTAAGAAAAAACACTGATAAATCAGAGGGGCTAAGACTTAGGAGGCGTGCTCTCACCAGGAGTTTTCCTGGTGAGAAGACTTTAGCCAGACTGGTGATTAGCACGAAAAGCAACAGGTATTATCGTTAAACAGTTAAACGCTATTGCGTAGAAAAAGATGACTTTTTTATTGATTGCTTCCAGCGAAAGTTAAAGCAGTACGATTTTTATAATGCATTGATTCTAATGAGTTAACAGGTGGAGAAGTTGATCCAGGTCGCGTTTTACCCAGTCAACGTCCTGAGCAAATTTTTCATCAGACATAAGGGGTTGGCGATAAACCACCATCACCACTTCGGCTCCCTTTTCGTTAGCAATCACGCGCATCGGCATATAAATCTCCTTACCGCTGCCGGTATCGATCCAATGATCCATGACGCCAAAGGGGTTGTGTGGCGTGAAGCGGATTTTCACTGAACCTTCAGGTCCTTTGGCTTTCCAGTAGTTACCCTCTTGCGTGAGCGTACTGGCACTTAGCCCACTGGCCCATTTGGCAAAGCATTCAGGTTTCCAGATGGTTTCATATAAATCTAACCAGTTGCGGGGAATGGTCAGCGTGACTGTCTGAGATGGCAGCATGGAACCTCCGTTAGGCGAATGAAAGGCAGGGAATCCGTAAGGGTGGCTTCTGGAGATGAATGATGGCCGCCACAGTAAAATGGCGGTCTTAAGGCCGTACCCTACAGAATGATGAGACTGCCTACAGCAAAGAGTACCTTAACTGAAGGGGATTCCGCTGCAAATGGCAGGATAGTGGAAGTGTGCTGCAACAGAGGTTTCCAGTAAAAATCCTGCGATCAGATAAACTTGCCGCGTCCCTGAATATCCTTCATCTCTGCTGTACCGTCCTGATGGCGTAAAACGAAGCGGTCAGATTGAGCCACTACCGCGCAGCTGTGATTGGGGAAGATGCGTAGCAGAGCCCCAAGCGCCGGAGCATGATCTCCGTATTGCAGAAAGCCATGCTCTTCCGAAAGTTTCAGAACTTCGTATTGGTTGCCCTGCTCATCAACGGCGATACCGAAACCGCTGGCGTTAGTGCCGTGCGGACCCTTATCAGAGCTGAGCATCTTGGAGCCGGCATCAATAATCGCGAAATGCGGATTCACCGCCACTACACGCGTTACCACGCTGAGTGCCAGTGCATCGGGCGTGCACAGCCCCAGGCGCCAGGCGGTAAGATCCAGCAGCGCATAATTTCCAGGACGAATTTCGTCGCTGCCTTCAGCCACCGGCGCGGCCAGGGCTGAAGGCGTGGAGCCAACAGAAATGCGGCAACGCGCAAAGCCTGCAGCGATCAATTGCTGCTGAACCTGGTTCATTAACATGATTTCTTGCTGTGCAACTTCAGCGATAGCCTCGGCATGACCCGCGCCGTAAGCATGGCCGGCGTGCGAAACCAGTCCGGCAAAAGGCAATCCCGCTGCTTTAATCTGCTGCGCCAATGCCACGGCCTCACCGCTGTGCGGATCCACTCCCACGCGATGCAACCCCACATCGACTTTAATGGCGATAGACAATTCACACGTGGGCTGCTGGCGATGCGCTTGAGCGATTGCCGTGACGCCGAGAGTACAGTCGGCAATACAGGTGACACGCGCCTGATATTGCACGGCGACAGCCAGTAATTCAGTGAGTGTATCGGCGTGAACAACGGGATAAGCCAGCAGCAAATCGCGCTCCCCACCGAGGATAAAGGCAACACCCTCACTAGGTTTTGACACGGTAATACCACGCGCACCTAACTGGCGTTGCTGATCGGCAATCCAGACACTTTTATGCGTTTTGATATGTGGACGCAGCGTGACACCTGCGGCATCGGCTTTTTGCTGCATGTGTTGCAGATTGTGTTGCAGGCGCGTCGCATCAATTTCGAGGTAAGGTGTCAGTCGGTCAGCGATAAGCGGGCGTAACCAGCCGGCATTGGCATTCTGTTCCATCATGATAGTCCGCAGAGTATTCCAGGTGCGGACTATCATTCATCAATGTGCAGCAGAATGCCAGCCGTCAGCTTATCCCTTCACTGAAGTGTCAGTGTTCTGGAATCCGCCGCCCAGGTCTTCAATTAATACCACTGCCAGATTGATCTGCTGCGCCTGCAATGCCACCAGTTTCTGATCGGACTCGATGAGTTGGTTCTGGATGGTTAGCACATCAAGGTACGGACGCAATCCTGCGGTGTATTCACGGTTTAAATCATCCCATGCGCTATGAATGAGTTGATTCGCGCTCTGCTGCTGCGCCAGCTGATCCTGAATCGACTGCAGTTGCGTAATGGTATCGCTGATATTCCCCAGGGAACCAATCAGCAGCTTGTTGTACTGCGCGACAGCCAGATCATAGTTAGCGTCACTTTCCGCTAAATCGGCGCGGCGCTTGCCGGCATCGAAGATCGGCAGAGACAGACTTGGACCCACGTTAAAGAACCGGCTGGGTGCACCGAAAAATGCATCGCCGAGCAGTGAACGGGTACCGGCTTCCGCCACCAGGTTGATGTTGGGATAGAACTCGGTTTTCGTTGCGGCAATTTGTTTTGATGCTGCTTCTACGCGCCAGCGTGCTGCCACCACATCCGGGCGACGACCCAGTAGCTCCGCCGGAATATTACCCGGCAGCGTGGCGGCAATGGGGACATCCATTTTCGCCGCTTTCAGTTGGTGCCAGTAATCCGGCCCTTTACCAATTAGCGTGGAAAGTTGAATGCCAGCATCGGTGACATTCTGTTTGGCTTCGGTCAGGGTGGCTTCAGCGGTTTTTTGCTGCGATAACGCCTGCTTGTATTGATAGTCGGACGTCAAACCGGCGCTGACATACTGCTGCTGAATTTTGGCGATGCCACTGGAACGGTCGGCATTCTGTTTTGCCAGTTCAGCGTTCGACCAGGCCAGGTTGAGGTTATTCCAGGCGCGCGTCACGTTGACGGCGAGCGTCAACTGGCTGGCCTGGCGATCCAACTCACTGGCGCGCGCCTGACCTAGCGCGGCTTCTGCTGCATCTTTCTTGCCGCCCCACAGGTCAAAGGTGTAGCTCATGCCGATATTGGCCGTGCGCAGCGTGCTGTAGCTTTTACCTTGCAGAAGCGGGTCGTCGACTTTTGCCACACGGGAACGCGTGATCCCGGCATTAAGATCCACATCGGGATAGCGCTCAGCCTCGGCGGCAATGACCTGCGCATTAGCTTTGTCTGCCTGCGCGTTCACCACCTGCAAATCCGGGCTTGAAGTCATAGCATCGGCAATGAGCCGATTCAGTTGTGGATCGTTAAATCCCTGCCACCATTCGGTTTTTGGCCAGTTTGCTGCGCTGAAATGCGCGCCGCTAAGGGATGCTTTGGCTTGCAGTGAGTTGGCATCAAGCAGAGAGTTATGAGGATGTAAGCCGTGCGGATTGGCACAACCGGTCAGCAGAGCGCTGGCCACGGCAAGCGCCAGCAGCGCGCGTGGTTTGGTGGTAAGTAGCAGGTTCATGTTTTTGGTCAGAATAGAAGAGAGCAGACCATTACATGAGTCTGTGCAATTTTTGACAAACCTGTTTTTCGTTAAGAATGGTTGGTAAATGTGAGCAGTGCAGAAGGGGCAGCAGGCGAAGGCCTGCTGCATCAACAGATTAGACGTAAAGTGACGCTTCACCCGGTGGGCGAGTTTTAAAGCGGCGGTGCAGCCATAAGTACTGCTCAGGTGCGCGCAGGATCTCTTTCTCGATCACTTTATTCATGTAAGCCGCGGCAGCCGCTTCATCTTCATACGGATAGTTTTGCAACTCCGGTTGAATGATGAGCTGATAACCGCTCTTATCGCTGTTGCGGATCAGCACTATCGTTAGCATGGCCGGTTTAGCCAGACGCGATAATACGAAGGTGCCATTGGTGGTAGCCGCTTTTTCGACAGCAAACAGCGGAGCGAACACGCTGCCTTTCGGGCCGTAATCCTGATCTGGCGCGAACCAGACGGCTTCGCCCTGTTTCAATGCCTGCACCATACCGCGCAGATCGCGACGATCAATCATCGCCTTATTCGATCGCATACGACCTTTTGTCTGCGCCCACTCCATTGCCTGATTATTGTGAGGGCGATACATCGCCATCATTGGCTGGCACAGTCCGGTAATGCGGCCACCCAGCTCAAGCGACATGAAATGCACACCAATCGCCATCACGCCGCGATGGTTTTGCTGCGCATTTTGCAGGTTGTGCAGGCCTTCAACCTGGAAATAACGGCGGACGCGCGCATCCGACCAGAACCAGGCAATACCGGTTTCTGCCAGCGCCATACCAAGGGATTCAAAATTACCGGCGATCAATACCTCTTTATCTTCCTCATTGATATGCGGGAAGCAGAGTTCAATATTGCGGCGGGTAATGCGCTCACGACGCTTCAGAAAGTGACGCGACAGCTTGCCGGCAGAGGCGCCAAGCCGAATTAAAATAGGATAGGGAAGCTGCACCAGCAGCCACAGCACACCCAGCCCAAACCAGGTAAACCAGTAGCGGGGATGCAAAAGTTTAGAATTGAACTGCCCGTTTTTCTTCATAACGCCTTCAGGGAAAGAGTGGGTGTATCGCACAAAGAAGGGTGTCCATGAATTCCTGGCGGTACGGCTGTGTTAATTACGACCAGTAGATTAGCAAATAGTGCCCTCAAAGAAACGTAATCTCTGCAATCTTTAGGATGGAGAGGTTTCATTGAGGAAGCGTATTTTCAACGGAAGATTCATGGAATGAAAATAAATAATTGATGAAAAACAACAACATAATTTCTTACTGTGAAAGTCCCTAAGGTTGATTCACAGTCATGTTTGGTCAGCCATTGACATGCATCATCATCAAAGCTTTCACAATCTTTACATTGCAAAGTCTGCAAATTGGTCTAAAGGATAAACGAAACGCACTGGGCATGCTGAGCGGGCAAAAAAGCCCGGATCACCGGGCTTTTTTTAACACCAGCCGAATGAGGTGTTATTCGATGTTCTGAATCTGCTCGCGCATCTGCTCAATCAATACCTTCAGCTCAATAGCTGACGCCGTGATATCGGCATTGATCGACTTAGAGGCCAGTGTGTTCGACTCACGATTGAACTCTTGCATCATAAAGTCGAGACGGCGACCAACCGCTTCTTTCTTCTTCAGGATGTTGTAGGTCTCTTTGACGTGCGCATCCAGACGATCCAGCTCTTCCGCCACATCAATGCGCTGCGCCATCATGACGAGTTCTTGCTCAAGGCGCGTATTTTCCAGCTGTACTTCCGCTTCTTCCAGTTTGCTGACCAGACGTTCACGCTGCCACTTCACCACTTCCGGCATCTGCGCACGCACCTTGCTGACTTCCAGCGACACGCCTTCTAAACGCTGCTCAATCAGGGTTTTGAGCGCAGTGCCTTCGCTTTCACGAGCAATGATGAAGTCATCCAGTGTGCCGTCGAGTGCGGTCAGCAGTTCGGTATTGATAGCATCCAGATCCTGTTCCTGAGCTGACATCACGCCAGGCCAGCGCAGAATATCCAGCGGATTGATCGCGCCTTCGTCGGTCTGCATCTTCACCCAGTTGGCGGATCGCACCAGCTGTTTCGCCAACGCCTCATTCAGTTGCAGCTCACCTTGTGCACTGGGGTCGGCATCAAAGCGCAGGTTGCACTCGATTTTACCGCGCGTCAGGCGATTACGGATACGCTCGCGAATCACCGGCTCCAGGCTACGAAATTGTTCCGGCAGACGGATGTAGGTTTCCAGATAGCGTTGGTTTACCGAACGGATTTCCCAGGCTGCGCTGCCCCAGTGGCCCTTTGCTTCACGGCGGGCGTAAGCGGTCATGCTGCGGATCATAAGCTTGTACTCATTTTCAGGAATGTTCATCGCATTATAGTGATGGCAGCCAAACCATGATAGGCATAAGCGCAATGAGCTAACGCCGCGCGCAACTTTCAGTGAAAAGGATGACGTATCCATCATTCACACCCTATGATGTCCAGTGTGATACTTAAACAGTCTGAGGCTATGATGCTGAATAAATTGGCGATGCCGTTGGCTATCGTCTTCTTTCTGGCCGGATGCCAGACACCCGCTGCACCTCGTGAACAAATTCTACCCAATACCGCCCCTGTTGCCGTGTGCGGCTCAGGAGACATCATGATGCAAACCACCCTGTGGTTTGGGATGAACAAGCCGAAAGGCGGCGTCATCAGCAGCAGCGAATGGCAGCAATTTGTTGATAATGATGTCACGCCACGATTCAAAGATGGGCTTTCAGTGTATGACGGTAAAGGTCAGTGGCTGGGAGAGGGTGGAAAGCTGGCGCGTGAAAACAGCAAAGCGTTAATGCTGATACATCAGCCGGGCCGTGCAAGTTCTGACAGCATCAATGCGCTGCGCGACATTTATAAAACGCGCTTCGATCAGGAGTCGGTGATGCGTGTCGATTCGCTGGTGTGTGTCGCGTTCTAAAGCAGAACAGGGCCGCTTTGATGGGCGCGCCCCTGTAAAGAGCGGCTAGCAGGCCGCTCCGCTGTGATTAAATGAACAATCCTGCAAACGCGGCTGACAGCAGGCTCACTAGTGTGGAACCATAAACCAGCTTCCAGCCAAAGCGCGATACCACATTGCCCTGGCGCTCATTCAGTCCTTTAATCGCTCCCGCCACGATGCCAATTGAGGCAAAGTTAGCAAAAGACACTAAAAACACGGACAGAATGCCGAGACCGCGCGGTGACATTCCCGCAGCGACTTTCTTCAGCTCAATCATGGCCACGAATTCATTGGCTACCAGTTTGGTCGCCATGATGCTTGCCGCTTGCAGGGCATCGGCAGAAGGAATGCCAATCAACCACGCAAACGGATAGAAGACATAGCCAAGCAGTTGCTGGAAGCTGTAGCCAAATACCGCGGCAAACAGAGCGTTAATGGCGGCGATCAGGGCGATAAATCCAATCAGCATCGCCAGAATAATCATCGCCACTTTAAAACCTGCCAGGATGTATTCGCCCAGCATCTCAAAGAAGCTCTGGTCTTCGTGCAGCTTATCCAGTGCAATGCGTTCTTCATTTTCCGGGCGTGTCGGGTTGATGATCGACAGGATAATGAAGGTACTGAACATATTCAGCAGCAGTGCGGCAACCACATATTTTGCATCAATCATCGACATGTAAGCACCGACAATCGATAGCGACACCGTCGACATCGCAGTTGCGGCCATGGTGTACATGCGCGGTGCGGAGATATCGCCGAGGATACCTTTATAGGCGATGAAGTTCTCCGATTGACCCAGAATCAGCGTACTCACGGCATTGAATGATTCAAGTTTGCCCATCCCGTTCACCTTCGACAGCAGGGTACCGACCAGACGAATCAACAACGGCAGAATACGCCAGTGCTGCAAGATGCCGATCAGGGCGGAAATGAACACAATTGGACAGAGCACGCCGAGGAAAATAAACGCCAGTCCCTGTTTCGCCATATTGCCGAACACAAAATCGGTACCTTGCGCAGCAAAGGTCAATAAGGTTTCGAAGAAGCCGCCGACAGCGGTCACCACAGACTGGCCGCCCGCAGAATGCAGGAAGAACCAACCCAGTGCCGCTTCAACCACCAGCAATTGAATAATAAAACGTGGGCGAATCAGTTTGCGGTCATGACTGACCAATAGCGCAAGGGCGAAGATCACCACCAGCGCCAGCAGGAAATGGAGTATTGCTGTCATCATTTGTCTTTTTATGAGAGGAAAGGGCGCATTTAGCCACAGCTGAGGCGAAATTTCATCCGGGAAAAGTGCCGCATGTAGGCAGGACAGCCGCGCACGAAGTCCGTATAATGCGCAGCCAAACCTAAGTAAGCCGGAGAGAAACCATGCGTCCAGCAGGCCGTAACGCATCTGAAGTGCGTCCCGTCACCCTCACTCGTCACTACACCAAACATGCAGAAGGATCCGTGCTGGTTGAGTTCGGTGAAACCAAAGTGCTGTGCACCGCCACCGTTGAAGAGGGTGTGCCACGTTTCCTCAAAGGTAAAGGTCAGGGCTGGGTCACTGCGGAATACGGCATGTTGCCGCGTTCCACCCACAGCCGTATGGCGCGCGAAGCGGCCAAAGGTAAGCAAGGTGGCCGTACGCTGGAAATTCAACGTCTGATTGCTCGCTCGCTGCGTGCCGCAGTGGATTTGGATGCGTTGGGCGAGTTCACCATCACACTGGACTGCGACGTGATTCAGGCCGACGGTGGCACGCGTACTGCGTCGATTACCGGTGCATGCGTCGCGTTAGCCGATGCGTTGAATGCGCTGGTTGCGGCGGGCAAGTTAAAAGCCAGCCCGTTAAAAGGCATGGTGGCGGCGATTTCGGTCGGTATCGTTGGCGGTGAAGCGCTGTGCGATCTGGAGTACGTGGAAGATTCTGCGGCTGAAACCGATATGAACGTCGTCATGACTGAAGATGGCCGCATGATTGAAGTGCAGGGCACCGCCGAAGGCGAGCCGTTCAGCCATGAGGAATTACTGCAGCTGCTGGCGCTGGCGCGAGGCGGCATTGAGCAGTTGATTCAGGCGCAAAAAGCAGCGCTAACAAATTGATATAACAGGCGACCATAGAGTCGCCTTTTCTTTATTTGAGGAGTGAGAAATGAAAGCCTGGCAGCGTCAGTTTATTGAATTCGCCCTGAACAAAGGGGTGCTGAAGTTTGGTGAGTTCACCCTGAAATCGGGTCGTAAAAGCCCATACTTCTTTAATGCCGGTTTATTCAATACCGGCCGTGACTTAGCGCTGCTGGGACGTTTCTATGCGCAGGCGCTGGTGGATGGCGGCGTTGATTTTGATCTGCTGTTTGGCCCGGCCTACAAAGGGATTCCGATTGCCACCACCACGGCCGTCGCACTGGCCGATCATCATGATCGCGATGTGCCTTATTGCTTCAACCGTAAAGAAGCCAAGGACCACGGTGAAGGCGGCTTGCTGGTCGGTAGCCCGCTGCAGGGTAAGGTGATGCTGGTGGATGATGTGATCACCGCGGGTACCGCCATTCGTGAATCGATGGATATCATCAGCGCGCACAATGCCACATTGGCGGGCGTCATGATTTCGCTGGATCGCCAGGAGCGCGGCCGTGGTGATATCTCCGCCATTCAGGAAGTGGAACGTGACTATCAGTGCAAGGTCACGGCGATCATTACGCTCGCGGAACTGATTGATTATCTGGAAGAGAAGCCGGAAATGGCAGACCATCTGGCGAAAGTGCGGGCGTATCGTAAAGAGTACGGTATTTAACACCGCGGCTTTATCACGGCCGCCATCGCTGGCGACCGGATGATGAACCAAGGTATTTTATCGCGCGCCCAATCATGGGCGCGCCTGATGAATCGCTAAACTAACTGTGCCGCAATCAGTGGCCAGCGGCTGTCAAAATCAGTGGTTGGGCGATAGCGGAATTCAGATCGCACATAGCGGGAAAGCAACCCTTCGCAGAACGCCAGCAACTGGCTCGCCAGCAGCGTTTCATCAGTCTGGAAGCCTTCCCCATCACGCATTTTCTTTTCTCGCATCACCTGACGCAGCTGCACCTCAATGCGTTCGAACAACTGATTGATACGCCCTTGCAGGCGATCCTGTTCAAACATCAGCGCGTGGCCAGTCAAAATGCGTGTCAGCCCCGGATTACGCTCACCAAATCCCAGAATCAGCTGCACGATTAAACGCAGTCGTGCGAGTGTTTCTTTCTCATCTTTCAGGATTAGATTGATGCGGGTAATCAGACTGTCTTCAATAAACTCGATCAGGCTGTCGAACATACGCGTTTTGCTCGGGAAGTGGCGGTAGAGTGCCGCTTCCGAAACGCCTACATTGGCTGCCAGCTTGGCGGTGGTGATTCGCTGACTGCCATCGCCCGACTCCAGCATTTGCGCTAGCGCCTGCAAAATCTCTTCGCGACGATTCCGTTTCGCGGCTTTTTTTTCTGCCATGACCTTCAAGACCCCTGAAATTCACCAAAAACAGGCAATACTGCCTCGTCAGCCACAAGCAGTTTGGCCCATAGCGACGAGAGATAAAAAGATGGCTTGCGAAAAGTGTCGCGTGTTACTGACGACCAGAGTGGCCAAAACCGCCGGCGCCGCGATCGCTGGTGTCAAAATCTTCCACCAGGTTGAATTCGGCTTGTACCACCGGAACAAAGACCAGTTGTGCCAAACGGTCGCCAGGCTGCAGCGTAAAGCTATCCTGACCACGGTTCCAGACGGAGACCATCAGTTGGCCCTGATAATCGGAGTCGATTAAGCCCACCAGGTTGCCCAGCACGATTCCATGCTTATGGCCCAGACCTGAGCGGGGCAAAATCACAGCGGCCAGCGCAGGGTCAGCAATGTGAATCGCCAGACCAGTTGGCACCAGCGTGGTCATGCCTGGGGAGATCTCCAGTGCACCATCAAGGCAAGCACGCAGATCGAGACCCGCAGAACCCGAGGTGGCATAAGTTGGCAGTGGGAATTCGTTACCCACGCGCGCATCCAGAATTTTAACGTCGATTTTTTTCATCATAACGGCTGACAATCTCGTCTATTAATTGTTGGCCAAGGAGCGTCTTATCACTGAGCGGTAAGACTTTTTCTCCTTCCTGCCAAAAAAGGTGAAGAGCATTGGTGTCGCTATTGAATCCCTGTCCTGCCTGCGCCACATCGTTCGCGCAGATCAGATCCAGATTTTTTCGCACCCGTTTTTGCCGCGCGTATTCTTCCACATTCTGGGTTTCGGCAGCAAATCCCACCACATAAGGGCGATGTTTCTGTAATGCCGCTACGCCTGCGACAATATCCGGGTTCTTCACCAACTGCAGCGTGACGTTATCATCGCCACCCTGTTTTTTGATTTTCTCTGCGGCAATGTTTGCCGCCCGGTAGTCTGCCACGGCAGCGCTGGCAATGAAAATATGTTGTTGGCTGATTTGCGCCATCACCGCCGCTTCCATTTCCAGTGCACTCCCCACATCAACGCGCGTGACGCCAGCGGGCGTAGGCAGTGTGACCGGGCCCGCCACCAGTGTCACCGTTGCGCCACGTTTTGCGGCGGCGGCGGCAATGGCGAATCCCATTTTACCGGAGCTGTGATTGCTAATGTAACGAACCGGGTCCAGCGCCTCACGGGTTGGGCCCGCGGTGATCATAATGTTGAGATGTTGCAGATCGTTGACGGGCGCGGCCCACTCCAGCGCATGAGCGACAATTGCCAGCGGATCAAGCATGCGGCCGGGACCTACATCGCCGCAGGCCTGGCTGCCGCTGTCCGGCCCCCAAATCAGAACGCCTCGCTGATCCAGACGCTGAAGATTCTCCTGGGTGATAGACGCACGGTACATCTGCTGATTCATGGCCGGCACGAACGCCAGAGGTGCTGCGCTGGCGAGGCAGGCGGTTGTCACCAAATCGTTAGCCATCCCTGCCGTGATGCGTGCAATCAAATCGGCGGTCGCGGGGGCCAGCACAATCAGATCAGCCCATTTCGCCAGCTCGATATGGCCCATAGCGGCTTCAGCGGCAGGGTCGAGTAAATCATCCAGCACCGGATATCCGGAAACGGCTTGTAAGCTGAGCGGAGTGATAAAGGCTTTCGCTGCATCAGTCATCATGACACGCACCTCTGCGCCACGATCGCGCAGACGACGAACCAACTCGGGTGTTTTATAAGCAGCAATACCGCCGCTGACGCCGAGCAGAATTTTTTTTCCGGCTAATCCCGTCATGTTCTTTGCCTCAACTCAAAACGGATTGCCGCTGTGATGCGGCAGATGCAGGCAACTTTATCACAAAATCCATCGACCGCCTTTTCACGGCCTGCGCCCTTTGCGAGATGGCTCTGAAATCGCGACCGGCTTGCTGGTATGCCTCCTGGCAAATACGCACAATCGCCCTGACCCAGGAAGGAGAATGTCATGACGGAACTGGCCCCACGAGAAAAACTGGCCATCACAGGCGCAGAATCATTGAGCGATGCAGAACTGTTAGCGATTTTTTTGCGCACCGGCAGCCACGGTATTCCGGTGATGGCGCTGGCGCGACAAATGCTTAACGAGTTTGGCTCGCTATATCGCATCATGACCGCAAATGAAACAGAACTGAGCGTGATTAAAGGCGTAGGCACGGCCAAAATTACCCAACTGCATGCAGTGGCTGAACTGGGGCGACGTTTTTTCGCCAGTCAGCTGGCGCGAGAAAATGTGATGGAGAATCCACAGGTGACAAGGCATTACTTGCAAAGCGTGCTGGCGCATCAGGAGCGAGAGGTTTTTATGGCGCTATTCCTGGATAATCAGCATCGGGTTTTGCAGGCGCAAAAGATGTTTACCGGCAGTATTGCCAGTGTCGAAGTGCATCCACGTGAAATTGTGCGCGAAGCGTTAAAACTCAACGCGGCCGCCGTGATTTTGGCGCATAATCATCCTTCCGGCATAGCCGAGCCCAGTCGCGCCGATCGTGATATTACCGGTAAAGTCGGGCAGGCTTGCGCGCTGCTGAATATTCGCTTACTTGATCATTTGGTGATCGGTCACGGCGATTATACCTCCTTCGCTGAGCGCGGTTGGCTGTAAAATAACCATCCGATTGCGCAGAAATGATGCATTTCCGCGCGATCCATCGGGATCTTTATTTGTTCGGGACTTGAGCACTTGGGCTGAGCGGCGTATACTACGCCACCTTTGAGAATCTCGGGTTTGGCGTTTGGGCCAGCTTAGCGGGTTCACATGGAACTCGCTTGGGCGGGCTAAGGCCTGACGAGGCGGCCAAAACCTAGTTTTTAAAGCTCGAGCTGATTTGATTTTTGGAGAATAGAAATGTCACGAGTCTGCCAGGTAACTGGAAAGCGTCCGGTAACGGGTAACAACCGTTCCCACGCAATGAACGCGACGAAACGCCGTTTCCTGCCGAACCTGCACTCTCACCGTTTCTGGGTTGAGAGCGAAAAGCGCTTCGTTACTCTGCGTGTATCTGCTAAAGGTATGCGTGTTATTGATAAAAAGGGCATTGATACGGTTCTGACCGAAATCCGCGCCCGTGGTGAGAAGTACTAAGTACTAAGGAATTGAATCATGGCTAAAGGTATTCGTGAGAAGATCAAGCTGGTTTCCTCTGCTGGTACAGGTCACTTCTATACCACCACGAAGAACAAACGTACTAAACCAGAGAAACTGGAACTGAAAAAGTTCGATCCGGTTGTACGTCAGCACGTGATCTACAAAGAAGCCAAAATTAAGTAATTTTGGTGTTCTTGCGAAAAACCCGGCTTCGGCCGGGTTTTTTGTTTCTGCGATTTGTTGAGGAGATGACATGCCTGAATTACCAGAGGTAGAAACCAGCCGACGTGGTATTGAGCCACATATGGTGGGCGCAACGATTTTGCATGCGATTGTGCGTAATTCACGCCTGCGCTGGCCGGTCTCGCACGAAATTCATGCGCTGAGCGACCAACCAGTGTTGAGCGTGCAACGGCGCGCAAAATATCTGCTGCTGGAATTACCCCACGGCTGGATCATCATTCACCTCGGCATGTCTGGCAGTTTACGCATGTTACCGGGTGAGCAACCCGCGGCTAAGCACGACCACGTCGATTTGGTGATGAGTAACGGCAAGGTGCTGCGTTACACCGACCCACGTCGCTTTGGTGCATGGCTGTGGGCCTCTGAGCTTGAAGGCAGCAGCGTACTGGCACATCTCGGTCCTGAACCGCTCAGCAGCGAATTCGATGGTGCTTATCTGTTTGAGAAGTCACGTGGAAAGCGCACGGTCATTAAACAGTGGCTGATGGATAACAAAGTGGTGGTTGGCGTGGGCAACATTTATGCCAGTGAATCACTGTTTACCGCCGGGATCTTACCCGATCGACCGGCGATGAGTTTGAGTCGTGATGAAGCGGAGTTGATGGTGGCGACAATCAAGGCCGTCTTGCTGCGTTCGATTGAGCAGGGTGGCACCACGCTGCGTGATTTTCTGCAAACCGATGGCAAGCCCGGCTACTTTGCCCAGGAATTGCAGGTGTACGGTCGGGCGGGCGAACCCTGCCGAGCCTGCGGTACGCCAATCGTCAGCGGCAAACATGGCCAGCGCAGCACCTTCTGGTGCCCTCGCTGCCAGCATTAATCAGGGCTGCGCCAGTTTTGTCAGCAATGCCTGATGCACCACGGCAGGCAGAAATGCCTGCACATCACCTTTATGACGCGCCACTTCCTTCACCAGCGATGATGACACGAATGAGAATCCTTCGGACGGCATCAGAAACACGCTCTCCAGTGTAGGTAGCAAATGACGGTTCATCTGTGCCAGCTGCAGTTCATATTCGAAATCTGACACCGCACGCAGTCCTCGCACCAGCACATTGGCATTTTGCGCTTTGGCGAAGTTCGCCATCAAATCGCTAAAACCCAGCACCTCAACATTGGCTAAGTGCTGAGTGGCCTGCCGTGCCAAATCCACGCGCTCATCGAGTGTAAACAGCGGCTTTTTGCTGGGGCTGGCGGCAATAGCAACCACGATGCGATCAAACATCTGCGCCGCGCGCGTCACAATATCCACATGGCCCAACGTGATGGGATCGAACGTGCCGGGATAAATCGCTTTGGTGCTCATACGCGACCTTGTGTTGAGGTGTGATGCAGCGCCCAGAGCGCTGAGTATTTGTTAAAGGTGTATTGCGCGTTGACGACGGCCAGAATCCAGCCCTGCTTGCCGTCGAGGAATCCGGCGCGCAGCAGCAACGTCTTAAGGAATGCGCCTAACGTGTGGCTGAAAATCGAGAAGATGCCACAACGCTTGCCTCGCTGAAAACGTTCTTGCGCCCAGGCTTCGGCATAATTCATCTGTTTACGTTGGAAAGCAATCAAATCGCGGCAGGTGAGATGCTGGAGATCGCCTGGTAACGTCACCACCGGTGCGCCCTGAGTTTCCAGCGATTCGTGCACCAGATTGTCATTGTAATTGAGTACGCGAGGATAGAGGCGCATCACGCGATCCGGATACCAGCCACTATGGCGCATAAAGCGGCCAAGGAACAAATTGCTGCGTCCCAGGCAATAAACAGTATCAGAGGGTGGTTGCTCCAGTACGTTTTCAATCGCGCGGCGTAACTCGGGCGTGACACGCTCATCGGCATCCAGCATCAGAATCATATCGCCGCTTGCATGGGCTTGTGCACGCTGGCGCTGCTTGCCGAAGCCCGCCCAGCCTTCAGCCTGATGCACCTGCGCGCCGTGCGCGCGGGCCACTGCTACGGTGTTATCCTGGCTGCCTGAATCCAGCAGCACAATCTCATCTGCCCAGCTCACTGAGGCCAGCGCCTCCGGCAGCAATTCAGCTTCGTTTTTGGCGATCATCACCACGGAAAGACGTTGGCGTTGTGGCATGCGTTAATGAGCTCGTGGCGGCAAATGTGGTTCGAGTAACTGTAGCAGACGCTGCAATGCGCCCTGATTTTGATGCAGCACTTCGACTGCGTGGCGGCCGTAATAGCGGCGGTAATCATCATCCTGCAGCAGATTGGCCACCTGTTTCTCCAGCGAAACCACGTCCGTGACGGTGATCAGGCCTTCAGCCTGCTGCAATTTGGCGCAGATATCTTTGAAGTTCCAGATATGCGGACCCATCAGCACCGGAATGGCATGCGCAGCGGGTTCCAGCGGATTATGACCACCGCGTTCTACCAGACTGCCGCCGACAAAGGCGATATCCGCAATGCCGTAAAGCAGCATCAATTCACCCATGGTGTCGCCAATCACCACCTGCGTTGCACCAGACGGAATTTCACCGCTGCTGCGCAGAGTGAAACTGAAACCGCGCTTTTGCGTCAGCTCGCAGGCATCTTTGAAACGTTCAGGATGGCGTGGCACCAGAATCAGCAACAGATCGGGAAATTGCTGCAACAGGCGACGATGCGCATCAAGGATGATGGTCTCTTCACCCTCATGTGTACTGGTGGCGATCCACACCGGGCGGCGCGATGCCCATTGACGGCGCAACGTGACCGCACGGGCCGCCAATTCCGGCGTTACAGAGATATCAAATTTCAGGCTACCGGTGACGGCGAGATGCGTACGCTTGAGGCCCAGGCTCAGGAAACGCTCAGCATCCTCGTTGTTCTGCGCCGCAATCAGCGTAATACGCTGCAGCAAATCGCGCATAAAGCCACCGAGCTTTTTATAGCCTTTGGCCGAGCGCTCTGACAGACGGGCATTGGCGATCACCAGCGGAATTTGGCGCTGGTGCAGAATACGGATGATGTTCGGCCACAACTCGGTCTCCATGATGATCACCAGACGAGGTTCAACGGTATCAAGGAAACGGTTAATCGAACCGGGCAAATCATAGGGCAGATAGACATGATGCACATCTTTACCAAACGCGGACTGAGCGCGTTCGGAACCGGTTGGCGTCATGGTAGTCACGGTGATCGGCAGAGTAGGATAGCGATGGCGCAATGCGCGTACCAGCGGCACGGCGGCCAGTGTTTCACCCACAGAAACCGAATGCAGCACAATGCCGTGCGGTTCAACTTTTCCCACACAGTAGCCGTAGCGTTCTGACCAGCGTTTACGATAGGCCGGTGCTTTTCGACCGCGCAGCCACAGGCGCAGCCAGATCAGTGGCTGTATTAAATAGAGCAGGGCTGTGTATAGAGTTGTCATAGTTATCGTTACGACAGATTCGCGTCAAAAAACACATGAAAGGCGGCATGTTATCAGAAACTGACCGCCTGCTCATACCACTTCGTCAGCTGGTCTTCAGCACCTGCTGATAGAGTGAAGTCAGGGACTGCGCCAGCCGCTGTGGACCAAAAGGTTCGATTCTGCGGCGTGCGGCTTCACCCATGGCAGAATTCTGCGAAAGTGCAGGTGTGGCGACAATGGCGTCATTTAATGCCTTGATATCTAATGCATCACAAACGAAGCCTTCCTGACCGGCTTGAATAAATTCTGCGCCGCCACAGCCGGTGCTGGTAATCACGGCCAAACCGCAGGCCATCGCTTCAAGCACCACATTCGGAAAAGGATCATAAAGCGTGGGCAACAGTAAGGCGTCAGCGGCGTGATAATAGGGCTGCACATCCTGCTGCACGCCAACAAAGCGCAAGCGATCAAGGCAATTAAGCTGGTTAGCCAGCTGCTGATAGCGTGAAAGTTGTTTGTCCTGGCCAACCACAACCAGATAGCGATCGCTGTGGGCGAGTGCTTCAATGGCGGCTTTCAAGCCTTTGCGCTCAAAGCCTGAACCCACGTAGATCATCACCGTGGCATCCTGTGGCAGCGTCAATTGCTGGCGTATGGCGTAGCGCTGAGCTTCAGTTGCTGGCTGGAAACGTTGGCTGTCGATGGCGTTATGAATCACGTGAATCTTGCTGGCATCTAGCGTGAAATGACGCAAAATATCCTGTTTCACCATCTCTGAGTTACAGATCACCGCTTTCAGTGATGCTGCATTGAACATCTCTGCTTCAGCCTGCAGAACATAACGATGGTAAGGACTCAGGCTGGCGCTCAAACGCTGCCAGGGTGAGACGATGCGCGCACGCTGTTCCAGCCATACGCGATGCACGCCATCACCGGCGCGGAAAATATCGCAGCCCGCAATGCGTTCGTGGCTCTGCACGATATCGAACTTCTCACGTTCCCAACATGCACGTGCCGCGTGGGCAAAACCGCGTTCGCGCGATACGCGTCCAAATTTGGCGGGATTGCAGATGTGCAGATGCCAGGCTGGATTGGGTGTGCCCTGCCAGCTGCGTGTGATGATATTCAGATCGAGCTGCTCGCTGTCCAGTGCTTCCAACGCCCGCGAGATGAAACGCTCGGCACCGCCATCCGGACGATATTTCTGCCGGACAATCGCCAGGCGTAACTTAGTCATGCAAAAAACTCCTGGCGGCGGCCACCACATCATCCACCGGAATGGCTGAGAGATAGCGCTGTTCTGTTTTGGTATCGATGTCGTCTGGCGAAGGCAGCGGTGCGTAATCACCGGCCCAGATCACGCGATTGTTTTCACCCCACGGACGCCAGTGTTGCAGTTTGGTGGGGCCAAACAGCGCAAGACAGGGCGTATCGAGTGCGGCGGCCATGTGCATGGGGGCAGAATCCACACCGATAAACAGCTGCGCGGCATCAATCAATGCCGCCAGTTGCGGCAATGAAAGCTGCCCGGCAAGTGAAACCACATTCTGGCTATGGCACAGCGCCTGAATGTGAGCGATCATCGCTTGCTCATGCTTGTCAGGTGCGGCAGTCAGCACGATGGTATGACCATCGGCGGCGAGCGTATCAATCAGCTGCGCGACCTTTTCATCTTCCCAGCATTTGAATACCCAACGCGATGTTGGCTGTAACACGATAAACGGCCCGCTGACCTTTTGCTGAACCAATGCATCCTGCACTTTCTGTTTATCTGCCGCACTAAAGTGCATTGAGGCTTTTGCACCTTCTGCGCTGATACCTAGCGGTTCAAGCGCCGCCATATTCTGCTCGACGGTGTGCAATTGATTATGTGTTTTTGTCGAAACCAGATAGTTATGGCACCAACGCCACAGAGCGTGATCACGTTTGGCGTAGGCAAAACCAATGCGCACCGGCGCAGCTGAAAAACGTGTGATAATCGCGCTGCGCCATTGATCGGCGAGGTTAATGACCACGTCATAATGGCAGGCACGTACAGCTGAAAGCAGCGCCATCTCATGGCGAAACTTCTGCCAGCCGCCCTCTTTTTTCCAGTTGCGGTCAATGATGTGCAACTGGCGAATAGCGGGGTGCGCTTCCAGCATCGGCCGCGTCTCTTTGTATAACAGGACGTCAATGTTGGCGTCCGGATAGCGCTGGCGCAGCGCATTGATAACGGGCGTGGTCAGCAGCATATCGCCGTGATGGCGCAGCTTGATCAGCAGAATGTTTTTCGGTGCAAATTGGGCTGGAATCGGGCTTGCCATACTCAAATGATCTCAAATTTCAGTGAGCTGATTGTAGGGCAAACCCCTATAGGGCGAAAGCCAGCCGCGACGCTTATTTGTTACGCCAGCGATAAATCCGACTCAGCCATAACAGCAGTTGATACCACTGCCGCGCGCCGCGTGCATTCCGCAGCATACGTTTATGGGTTTGCGTGGCAAACAGATCCGCAATCATCGCCTGCCGTGCGCTCTCTTCCGGTTCACGGCGAATGGAATGGCAGACGCTGAGCGCTTCACGCGTAATTTGATAATGGAATGCGGGATAGATTTTAACTTTATCGCAATAGCGTGCATTGATCTCTTCCAGCATCTGCGCGATTTTCAGGTAATGGCGTTGATACTCGACATTTCGTTGACCGGTGCGTTTGCGGTTGCTGATGGAAGCATCGTGCAGGTAGTAGCGGTAGAGCATTTGATCGGTGTAGCGCACGCGTCTGGCGTTGAACATGAACTCTGTGGTCCAGGGAATATCCTGATGATGTAACCCCGGTTCGAAAGTGAGATTGTTTTGTTCAATCAGTTCACGGCGATAAATACCCAGCCATACCACGTGCATATATCGATGCGTCTGCAGTGCGGTGTTCAGCCATTCTGGGCCGCTCAATACATCGGTGCTGGTTAAGCGATCCAGGGGAATCAACGGTTTGGTCGTCTGGCTGGCTTTGAAAAACCACTCCGCATTACACTGCGCGGCATCGAGATTGTCTCGCTCGGCCATCTCAACCAGTATTTGATACATGGTTGGGCTCATGGTGTCGTCTGCATCCGGGAATGTGACGTACTTGCCTTTTGCGACGGCTAATCCGGCATTGCGTGCCCGTGAGACGCCACCATTAGCCTGGTGAATAACCCGCACCTGAGAATATTGATGCGTATAAGCCTCAGCTCGTTCGCCTGAACCATCGGTGGAACCATCATCGACAATGATGATCTCGAGATCTGTCAGCGACTGCGCCAGTAGAGACTGCATAAACGTCTCGAACATCGCGCCAGCGTTGAACATGGGTGTAATGATGGAAAGTGCGGGATTATCAAGCGACATTGTTATTTATGGTTTTATGAATTATTTACGATTTTATAACGTTAATTATTGCTAAGAAATTCAGAACTTTTTGGACATTAATGGTCAAAAGTAGTTAGCTCGCTGGCATTTTTGCGCTTTTAGGAACGGTTCTGGCCGGAATGTTTGGCATCAATCCTTTTTACCCTGGGCATCAGTATGAAAAACATCCTTGTTATCCGACGCGATAACATTGGCGATATGGTGTGTACCACTCCACTGCTGGAAGGTTTGAAACGCACTTTTCCTGACGCAAAAATCACCCTACTGGTTAATAAGATTGCTCAGGATGTGGTGAGCCATAATCCTCACGTTGACCGTCTGTATGTCTACAAAAAAGCCAAACATCGCGGTAAGAACGAAACCACACTCGGTGTTTACTGGCAGCGCGTAAAAATCATGCTGGCACTGCGTAAAACGCGCTTTGATGCCACGATTTTGGCTAATCCGGTGCCGTGCAAATACAGCTTACGCCTGGCGAAAATGGCCGGCGCGCACAATATTATTGGCGCTGCTTTGCCCGACGTTCAGCTGGATCATCCGTTCCATAAAAGCGATTTTCAGGGCAGCCATCAGGTCGAACATACCTTTTCTTATCTCTCTGCGTTGACTGACAGCCTGCCTGAAGTGCCATCTGTGAATCTTTATCTCGCCGATGCAGAACGTGAAACCGCGAAAGCGCGGGTTGCACAAAGCTTCGCCTCACCAGGCAGGGTATATGGTGTGCACATCAGCAGCCGCAGCCCAAAGCGTCGCTGGCCTATAGCCAGTTATGCGGCTTTTATCAATAAGCTGCTGGAAGATGAGCAGGCGCGCGTGCTGGTGTTTTGGTCGCCTCAAGGCACGTTGGATGCCCATGACAAAGGCGATGCGGCACGTGCTGATGAGTTGATGCAGTTGGTCAATTCACCGCGCGTAGCGCGCTATCCCACCGCATCAGTGCGCGAAGTCATCGCAGGTTTTGATAGCTGCGAGCAAATTTTGTGTAGCGATGGGGGGCAGATGCATCTTGCCGCCGGGCTGCATAAAAAGCAGGTGGTGTTCTTTGGCGATACCAATGCGACGTTGTGGCATCCATGGTCGGGTGAGTACCAGATTATGCAGACCGATTCCGGAGAATGTCGTGATATCTCACCGGAAACGGTCTGGCAGGCATGGCAGAAACTTAACGTACGGACTGCTGTAGCTTAAAACTACTGCTGTAGCTTAAAACTGTCGTGATATTCCGACAGAGTCTGGCCAACGAAACGGGGCGCTAACCAACTGAAGAGCGCCTCTAGATCCTCATAAAGCTGTTCGATATCGCGTTCGTTTTTAAACGTTGGGCTGCCGTCTGGCATGAACTCAGAGCTGTGCAGCATAAATTCCGTGTAATTATTGCCTTCTGCCAGCGACATTTCGACCACACGTTGCATATCCGCAAGATTACCGCCGGACGGGCGCAGCCAATGTACGGCGGGGCTTTTTTGCTTGCCGCGCAGTCGATACAGACTTTGTTTGAAGGTATTCATCAAAGGCGAGTATTTGTATTGAATACTCATAGGGATTTCGAGCAGTGAAGAGTTGCCGCTGCGTGAGATATCCTGCGGATCGATGAAATAAGGTTTGAACGGAAAATCTGTATAGTTTGTGCCGCCTTTACCCTGTGGTGCGCCGCGTGTGAAGGACCAGTTCACGCGCGGGGTAACGGAACAATCCACCTGATAGCCTAGTTCGGTGAGAATGGCGGCATAGCGTTCATCAAATGCCCAGCGCCCTGCACGATGGCTCAGCATTTTCGTCTGGAACTTTTCTTCCAACAGATCAGTCATATAAACGACTTTATCGCGCAGCACGGTATCCGGGTATTCGACCAGGAAAGGCTGCCAACGCCAGTCATCATCGGTGAGTGGCGCTTCTGGCGGACTGTTCCATGCATGCAGATGCATGCCAATCTCACCTTGTTTGCGCGCGATGACATCTTTGCCGAATTCCACGAAAGCAGGATCCATCGCCATTTCATAGTTGGTCAGCCAGGTGGGTTTAAAACCATAACGCTCGCACAGGTCCTGAAAACGTGGCAGATAGCCGGTATTTTCGGTGGTGATTGAACGGTGATTGCGCCAAAGGTTGTCGCCTTCAGTGTCAATGGTAATAAGGAACGCGTGCCGGGTCATGTTCGCCGCCTGAAGCCAATAAAATCGCAATGTTACGCTGAGCCATTCAGTGACGCAAAACTATTTGCCCGGGCAGGAAACAGGCGAAAAGCACGAAGGATCTGCGCTACTATCCTGGCCAGGACTGCACGCAATCACATGTTATTTCATTCAGACAGGTAGAATATTTTGTCAAAACGCATACTCATGGTGATAGATGGATTGCCGGGCGGCGGCGCTGAAAAAGTGGTTCTGACGCTGGTCACCGGTATGCTGGCACAGGGGCACCGTGTATCACTGTTTTCCCTGCGACAAGTGTGCGAGTACCCCTTGCCGAAGGGAGTGGATTATCAGGTCATTCTGGACACCAATCGTCGACCCTGGCGCAAACTCACCGAGCTGAGTCGTCGAGCCCGTTTGCTGGACGAAGCAGTACAACAGGCGGAGAAAACGGCAGGTGAATTTGATCTTGTGGTGTCTCATTTGCACAAAACCGACCGTATCGTGCGTCGAAGTCGCGCGCTGGATGCGAAGAAAATCTGGTTCTGCCTGCATGGCGTGTTTTCAGCCTCCTATCTTGGGCATCGCACCGGATTATCACGCTGGTTAAAGGCGCGTAAAATCCAGCAGGTTTATCAGGGGCGTAACGTAGTCGGCGTTTCACCCGCCGTGCTGGAGGATTTGAAAGAGGCCTTTGCTGTGAAGCTCACAGGCGAAGCGGTAATTGGCAATCCGTTCGATATTGCACTGATTCGGCAGTTGGCAGCAGAGCCCGCCGAAGTGCCTGAGTCTGGTTTTCTGGTGCATGTCGGGCGCTTCCACGAAACCAAACGGCATGACCGCCTGTTAAAGGCTTACGCATTAAGCAATATTCAGTTGCCGTTGGTGTTATTGGGGCAGGGATCGGCACAGCGTAAAGCCGCTTTAGAAGCCCAGGCACAAGCGTTAGGGATTGCCAATCGTGTTATTTTCCAGGGCTTTACACAAAATCCTTATGCATGGATCAGCCGGGCGGCAATGCTGATTGTCAGTTCGGATAGCGAGGGTTTTGGTAATGTGCTGATCGAAGCCATATTGTGTGGCACGCCTGTTGTCAGTACGCGTTGTCCGGGTGGCCCGATGTGGCTGTTGCAAGGTGATTTAGCGCGCGGCCTGGCAGATCTCAATCCTGAATCGCTGGCAACAGCAATGTGTGACATTTATCAGCACCCGCCGTTGTTAGCAGCGGATGCCTTTGCCGAATTTGATACGGCGGCAATCTGTCAGCAATATCTGGCGCTGATTAAGTGAAGCCATGGGAGGCCCAAAAGCCTCCCTGTGAATCCTTAATCCCAGCTCAATACCACTTTTCCTGAACGCCCGGATCGCATCTCGTCAAATCCCTGCTGGAATTCATCGATGTGGTAGCGATGTGTGATAATGGGCGTTAAATCGAGGCCGGATTGAATCAACGCTGCCATTTTGTACCAGGTTTCAAACATCTCGCGGCCATAGATGCCTTTGATGAACAGTCCTTTGAAGATCACCAGATTCCAATCGATCGCCATCTCGCCCGGCGGAATGCCCAGTAGGGCGATTCGCCCGCCATGGTTCATCACCTCCAGCAGGGTGCGAAACGCGGGAGGCGCGCCAGACATCTCCAGCCCGACATCGAAACCTTCGGTCATACCCAACTCAGCCATCACATCGCGCAGATTTTCCTGCGCCACATTTACGGCGCGTGTCACGCCCATCTGGCGTGCCAGGCCGAGGCGATAATCATTGATATCGGTGATGACCACATTGCGTGCGCCCACATGTTTGCACACCGCTGCAGCCATAATACCAATAGGACCAGCACCAGAGATCAGCACGTCCTCGCCGACCAGATCAAACGAGAGCGCGGTATGCACGGCGTTGCCAAAGGGATCGAAAATCGCTGCCAGCTCGTCAGAGATATTGTCGGGAATCTTGAAAGCGTTAAATGCAGGGATGACCAGGTACTCGGCGAAACAGCCCTGACGATTGACGCCGACACCCACGGTATTGCGGCACAAGTGAGTGCGACCGGCGCGGCAATTTCGGCAGTGACCGCAGGTGATATGACCTTCGCCGGACACACGATCGCCAAGGGTAAAGCCTCTTACCTCTTCGCCCATACCGACGACTTCGCCGACATATTCATGGCCAGTGATCATCGGAACGGGAATGGTTTTACGCGACCAATCATCCCAGTTGTAAATGTGAACATCGGTGCCGCAAATTGCAGTTTTACGAATTTTAATCAGCAGGTCGTTGTGACCAGGTTCCGGAATCGGCGCATCTTTCACCATCCAGATGCCTTCTTCAGCTCTTAACTTGGCTAGTGCTTTCATTTTGCGGCTCCTGCAATCACGCCCAACTGTTGACCAATGCGCGTAAAGGCGGCAACGGCATGTTCCAACTGTGCCTGCGTATGGCCTGCAGATATCTGAGTGCGAATGCGCGCCTGACCCTGCGGCACCACCGGGTAAAAGAAGCCGGTGACATAGATACCCTCTTTTTGCAGCAGGCTGGCAAACTGCTGAGCCACTTTTGCATCGCCAAGCATCACCGGGATGATGGCGTGGTCAGCACCCGCCAGCGTAAAGCCGGCTGCGGTCATCTTCTCGCGGAAGAATCGGGCGTTATCCCAAAGGCGCTGGCGTAACCCATCGCCTTCACTGAGCAGGTCTAACACCCGCAGCGAGGCGGCGACGATGGCAGGTGCCAGGGAGTTGGAAAATAGGTAAGGGCGTGAACGCTGGCGTAGCCATTCAACCACCTCTTTTTTCGCAGCCACATAGCCACCTGAAGCACCACCTAGCGCTTTGCCTAATGTGCCAGTCAGGATATCTACGCGATCCATTACGCCGCAGTATTCATGGGTGCCACGTCCAGTCGCTCCGACAAAACCGACCGCGTGGGAATCATCAACCATCACCAATGCGTCAAATTCGTCGGCCAAATCGCAAATGCCTTGCAGATTGGCAATCACGCCATCCATCGAGAACACACCGTCTGTGGCGATCAGAATATGGCGTGCACCTTTATCACGCGCTTCCTCTAACCGAGCACGTAACTCAGACATATTGTTGTTGGCATACCGATAGCGCTGGGCTTTACACAGGCGTACGCCATCGATAATTGAGGCATGATTGAGTGCATCAGAGATGATGGCATCTTCCGCACTGAGCAACGTTTCAAACAGACCGCCATTGGCATCGAAGCAAGAGGAAAACAGGATGGCATCTTCCATGCCGAGAAAGGCCGCCAGCTTTTGTTCCAACTGCTGATGAATATCTTGCGTGCCGCAGATAAAGCGCACGGATGCCATGCCGAAGCCGTGGGAATCCATGCCTTCTTTGGCGGCCTGAATAAGCGCGGGGTGATTCGCCAGACCGAGATAGTTGTTGGCGCAGAAGTTAATCACCGGAGGGCTATTAGCGACATGGATCTCAGCCTGCTGCGCCGACGTGATGGTACGTTCTTGTTTGAACAATCCATCGCTACGTGTTGTCACAAGCTGTTGACGGATTTGCGAATAAAACTGACTGGACATGATTCTGCTCCTCAGATAGCAAAATTTTGGAACATATTACTGATCAGGATGCATCGTGCCGACATTTCCGCCAGAGAAATCTTTGTTTTGCAGCATAGTTCACGCGATGGATGCAAATTGTGCAGCGGTTACGGAGTCATCTGGCTGCCTGTCTCGGGCTGAAATGTTATGATGTTAGGCATTCGTGCGTGAAACCTCCTGTTTCACCCCAACTCTTTAAAGGCAAAGCATATGATTATCGTAACCGGTGGCGCTGGCATGATTGGCAGCAACATTGTTAAAGCGCTGAACGATCGCGGTCTTACCGATATTCTGGTGGTGGATAATCTGAAAGATGGCACCAAATTCGTGAACCTCGCAGATCTGGATATCGCGGATTACATGGACAAAGAAGAGTTCCTCTCTTACATCATGTCCGGCGAAGATCTGGGTCCAATCGAAGCGGTGTTCCACGAAGGTGCCTGCTCGGCGACCACCGAGTGGGACGGCAAGTACATGATGGATAACAACTATCAGTACTCCAAAGACTTGCTGCATTTCTGCCTTGAACGTGAAATTCCTTTCCTGTACGCCTCATCCGCAGCCACCTACGGTGGGCGTAATGAAAACTTCATCGAAGAGCGCCAGTACGAGCAGCCGTTAAACGTTTATGGCTACTCAAAAATGCTGTTCGACCATTACGTGCGTCAGATTCTGCCAGAAGCCGATTCTCCGGTGTGTGGCTTCCGCTACTTCAACGTCTACGGCCCTCGCGAAGGTCACAAAGGCGGTATGGCGAGCGTGGCATTCCACCTCAACACGCAGATCAGCAACGGTGAAAATCCAAAGCTGTTTGAAGGTAGCGACGACTTCCGCCGCGATTTCATCCATGTTGACGATGTCGTTGCGGTAAACCTGTGGTGCTGGGAAAACGGTGTGTCTGGTATCTACAACTGTGGTACTGGCCGTGCGGAATCCTTCCAGGAAGTCGCCGATGCAGTACTGAAGTTCCATCAGCAAGGCCAGATTGAATACATCCCGTTCCCTGAGAAACTGAAAGGCCGCTATCAGGCATTCACTCAGGCGGACCTGACCAATCTGCGCGCAGCGGGTTATGACAAGCCATTTAAAACCGTTGCTCAGGGCGTGGGTGAATACATGACCTGGCTCAATCGTAAAGCATAAGGAAACCGGCACCAGCGATGAAAATTCTGGTCATTGGCCCTTCCTGGGTCGGCGATATGATGATGTCGCAAAGTCTCTATCGCACGCTCAAGGCTGAGCACCCGGATGCGGTCATTGATGTGATGGCGCCGGCCTGGTGCCGGCCACTGCTGTCACGGATGCCGGAAGTCAATCAGGCGCTGGCGATGCCACTGGGCCATGGCGCTTTGGCACTGGGTGAAAGGCGGCGTTTGGGCAAATCCCTTCAGGTCAGCAATTATGACCGTGCTTATGTGCTGCCAAATTCGTTCAAATCAGCGCTGGTGCCGTTCTTTGCAGGTATTAAGCGTCGTGTCGGCTGGCGTGGTGAGATGCGCTATGGCGTGTTGAACGATGTGCGTGTGCTGGATAAAGCCGCGTTTCCGCTGATGGTGGAGCGCTATGTTGCACTGGGCTACGACAAACCCATCGCCTCCGCACAACAGTTGCCGCAGCCCTTACTGTGGCCGCAGTTGCGTGTCGATGAAGATGAAAAGCGCATGACAGCAGCGCAATTTTCTTTGTCGGCCGATCGTCCTGCTATAGGGTTCTGCCCTGGCGCTGAATTTGGCCCAGCCAAGCGCTGGCCGCACTACCATTACGCGGCGCTTGCCGAGCAACTGATTGCCGAAGGGTACCAGGTGGTGTTGTTCGGTTCCGCAAAAGATCGCGAAACCGGTGACACTATTGTTCAGACGTTATCGGAATCAGCACGAGCGCACTGCAAAAATCTGGCCGGCGATACGCAATTAGAACAAGCGGTTATCTTAATTGCACATTGCGCGGCTATCGTCAGTAATGATTCCGGGTTGATGCACATTGCCGCCGCACTGAATCGTCCTTTGGTCGCCTTATATGGCCCAAGTAGCCCGGATTTCACTCCGCCGCTCTCTCATCAGGCACGCGTAATTCGTTTGATCTCTGGCTATCACAAAGTACGTAAAGGTGATGCCGAAGAGGGTTATCACCAAAGTCTCATTGATATTCAGCCTGCTCGAGTTCATCAGGAACTTAGCACGCTGCTGCATCCGGTGCAGGAGTAGCCATGCACGTTTTGATTGTAAAAACCTCCTCAATGGGGGACGTGCTGCACACGTTACCGGCGCTCACTGATGCGATGCAGGCCATTCCTGGCATCCGTTTTGACTGGGTCGTCGAAGAAAATTTTGCACAGATCCCCAGCTGGCATCCGGCAGTAGATAAAGTGCTGCCGGTGGCGATTCGTCGCTGGCGTAAACATTGGTTTGGTAGCCAGCAGCGTGAAGAGCGCGTTCTGTTTAAGCGAGACCTGCAATCGCGCCAGTATGATGTGGTGATTGATGCCCAGGGGTTGATCAAAAGCGCCGCGCTGGTGACGCGACTGGCTAAAGGCGTAAAGCATGGGCAAGACAGCCGCAGCGCGCGGGAACCCTTTGCCAGCTGGTGGTATGACAAACGCCATGAAATTAATAAACAGCAACACGCGGTTGAACGCACGCGTGAGCTATTTGCGAAAAGCCTGGATTATGCGAAACCGGAGACCCAGGGTGATTATGCCATTGCGGGACATTTCCTTTCTACGCTGCCCAACGATGCGCATCAATACCTGGTGTTTTTGCATGCGACCACCCGCGATAACAAACATTGGCCAGAGGCGCACTGGCGCGAACTTATTGAACGGGTACAGCCGACAGGTCTGCGAGTGAAACTGCCTTGGGGTGCTGAACATGAGCATCAGCGTGCATTAAGAATGGCGGAAGGTTTTAACCACGTTGAGGTGCTGCCAAAATTAGCGCTGGAGCAAGTGGCACAGCAGTTGGCGGGGGCACGCGCTGTCGTTTCGGTCGACACGGGTTTGAGTCACCTGACCGCCGCGCTGGACCGCCCGAATATTACGCTGTTTGGTCCAACTGATCCGGGGCTGATTGGGGGGTATGGGAAGAATCAGCATGAGCTACGCGGTGCAGGTGGCAGAATGCAGGCTATATCCGCCGTGAGCGTAATGGAAAAATTGCGGGAATTGCTTTGAATGGGATCAATATTTAAACAAATCTATCGTTATACCCATGAACGAGCTTATCGGCACAATGAAAATTTTTGGCCTCATATCAGAATTCAACGTGGAGCAGAAGACCATATTGAACGGCTAGTCTGGCGAAAAAATGAAATAAAAATTGAAGCATTAGATTCATTACGTAAAACCGTTACCAATGATATGACGATACTGGCAACTGGCCCGTCAGTGAATGATCTTGATTTTGAATTACTTTCAGAAACGACATTTATTGGTGTTAATGGCGCTTATCACCTACGAGATAAAGTCGTATTTTCATATTATGTTATTGTCGATCGCGGTTTTGTTGAGAATCGTTTTGATATTGTCGGAAAAGTACTGGGCGACCCTGAGTTGACGCTCTTTACAACAGTTCATTGCCTCAATGATATGTTGAATTGCATTGGAGTCGATAAGATAAAGTGTCGTTTGGCTATTATTGAAGATCTGAGTTATAAGATATTTCGAAAATCAGTAGTACCTGCTGAGTATGCTTTGAATTTCAATGATAATAAAGGATTATCAGTCTATCCAACTGATCCATTATCAGGTTTTTCATGGGATATCAGACAAGGTATTTTTGATGCGGGTACAGTGGCCTATTGGGCGTTGCAAATAGCCGTATGGCTCAGTTCAAATCGTATACTGTTAGCAGGGGTTGATATGAATAATTTTTCATCCCCACGATTTTATGAAAATGAAAATAATAAGCAGAAAAGCTTTTTAGGGGAAAACTTTACTCAAGTTATAAAGCCCGCATTCTTGAATGCCAGCATCGAGCTTAATCATGCAGGGATAAAGGTTTACAATTTGTCTATGAATAGTGGACTGACAGAGGAAATTTTCGAGAAGGCGACGCCAGATGTCATTTTTAAAAAAAACTGAAAGTTTAGAATTTATTGCATCTATTTCTTTTATGGCATTTTTATTTTTAATGACCATATTTACAGGTGTTGGAAAAGTAAATAATTTATTTCATCTGTCGATTACAACGATGATGATATTTTTGTTTTTCCAGCGAAAAAAGCTTAGTCTTCCCGAGCCATATCCCTGGAGGTCAATAGGCGTTATTGCACTATTCCTCATTTATTACAGTATTACGAACTTATGGACAAGTGTTCCAGAGAATATAATTTCAACTCTGAAGCATACCGTTTATCTTCTTTTTTTCGTTTGTATGTTTGATTACTGTATTAAGCGTTATGGTTTGCTGAAGGTTTATGGATGCATTTTTTACGGGTGTTTTATTGTCCTTGTTTTGACATTTATGTTGGTAGACAAAAGCACGCTACTGACTAATAGACTTGAAAACGGTTTTTTTGCCGCGCCAAAAAATGTCATTGATCTCGGTGGATATTTTGCTCTTGGTATTTTAAGTGCACTGATTATTGCCCGTGAGTCAGGCCGACACTGGATTTACATACCTGCATCGTTGCTCTTTATTGGCTTGATCTTGACGCAAAGTCGAGGTCCATTATTGGCTTTAATGGTTTCTTTAGCTGTCTTACTTGCTAAATATAAACATGTTCACCTTAAACATGTTTTGTATATCATGATTTCAATCGCTACTATTTTATTATTCTTCTACTTTACCGATTATGGCAGTGATTTTTATGCGCGCATTGTTTCCTCTTATGCGCAGAGTTTTATCAGATTTGGAATCTGGAATCATGCCATTTCAGATGCAATGATTCATCCCTATTTCGGTTGGGGGTTTGATAAGCAGCTGACATTTGTAAACAGTATTGGCCAACATGTTATAACCACACACAGTATTTATGTATCGGCCTTCTTAAAAGGCGGTGTGGTGGGTGTGCTATTTATGGCATCACTCATCCTGGTTGGCTTGTATCATGCGTATAGAAAGTATCATCAAGGCATGGGGTTAGAAGCCTCAATTTATCTCTTCTCTTTGATGTTTTTTGTTACTCAGGGGATGTTTGTGATTGGTGGACCAGGAGAAACATGGGTATTATTCTGGTTGCCATTAGCGATAGTTTTGTCATCCCGTAAGGCCTAGATAAAAACCACTACCAGATCGCTTGCTATCTGGTAGTGTAATTTTAGACTGAAATATTTTTCATCATCACGTTATAAACCTGATCAACGCTTATTTTTCTTAATGGGTAATGCGGATCATCATTAGATTCAGGTTCAATTCTGATAGTCTGATGGATGTGTAAATCCTGATAAGGTCCTGTATGTCTGGGATTAGCACTGACATAAAGACTCACTGTCGGCGTTTCTGCCGTGATAGCAATATGTAGTGGTCCAGTGTCACCTGTGATCAACACATCAAGGTTTTTAATTATCTGTAAGAGTTCAGGTAGGCGAGTCTTACCAATATAAGAGTGAACCCTTGAATGGTATTTATTTTTTAATAAATCAAAGAATGATTTTTCAATGTTTTTATCCTGGGTGGCACCAGTCAATACTATTTTTGCATCTTTGTTATTTTCTAAAATACGCTCTGCTAGTTCAGAAAAATGTTCAACTGGCCAGCAACGGTTTTTCCCGGACGCCCCCATTTGAAAGCCAATTACAGGTCGATAGTTTTCACGTTCTACAGAGTGAATTGCAATGGGAAATTGCATTCTGATATCTGTTGTATTGCATCCAAGAATACTAATCAGGTCGAGTTTGCGCTGAATAATATGAACATCTGTTGCCGATGAATAATGATCTATCCAGTGATTAAAGACGGTATTGTCACTTCTGAAATTATCTCTAATAATGTATTTTGAGCCAGACAGGCGTGCGCAGAGAATGTCATAGCCCAATGTTGAATGCAGTAGCACAGTCATATCAGGTTTGAATTTTCTCATTCTCCTGATTACGCGATGGGAATGAACTATTTTATTATCCCAGATGACTATTTCATCAAACCATTGACTTTTTTCAACGAGATCACGGTTTTTATCACTGGATACCAGCATGAGCCTGGCCTCTGGATAGCGATGCTTTATGGCTTTGATCGCAGGAGTATTAAAAAGGAGATCTCCTAATGCGGTCGTTGAGAAAATAACAATGCGCTTAAACTCATGATTTGAGCTTAGCGGTGTCTTGTTTTTGTCAATCTGGCTCAGTCTGGCATGTAAACTGAGTACGTTATTGATTACGTTTATTTTCCAAAGCTTTTTCATTATTCCATTTCACCCTAAGAACCTGGCAAATTTGACATCAGTCGCGGGAATTAATTTCGTAATGATAACGAAAAAAACGCTAGTCCCGAATGGGGCTAACGCTAATTTTCAAAAACGTTGATGATTGCGTTAAAAAAGTAAACCTAACTGATTGATTAACTTACTACCTGCCACATTTTCAATCACTATTTCAACGGCTCGACTTTGCGGCACTGGCGGCAGTGGTTTACTGACCTTACACACCCCCGGAGCACGGAATTTCGGCGCTGGAGATTTATCGGTTGTCGTCGGAGCTTTACCCTGATGCACAGGCTCATTCAGCAACTGACTTGGGCGGACCAGCGTAATATCGCCAGGCAGTGATAGCAGCATCTGTTGCAGCACACGGACGGTGGTTGGGTGCGGATGGCCAATCGCAATGGCATAACCATCGCGCTGTGCCAGTTTTACGGCACGGGTAAACTGTTCGCGAATCGATGCCTCATTCTGACTATCGTCAAGGAATACCCGGCGTTTCAGCACCTTAACATGCGTACCTTGTGCCGCTGGAATAGACTGGCTATTGCCAATCGTCATGCTATCGAGAAAGTAGTAATTGTACTGATTTAGCACCTGCATCACTTTCTGCATGCCAGGCAGGCTGGAGGTCATTTTGCTGCCCATATGGTTGTTCAGCCCCACAGCGAAGGGCACTTTACCCGAGGCATCCCGAACAATGCGTGCGATCTCTTCGCTGCTCATCTCTGGGGTTAAGGTATCTTTTTCCAGCGGCTGCTTACTGAGCGGTGCCATTGGCAAGTGAATCAACACCTCATGACCACCCTGATGTGCTTTTGTCGCCATCTCACGAGCATGAGGTGCATTCGGCAATACAGCGACCGAAATCGCAGCGGGCATTTGCAGCACTTTATTCTCTTCAACCGGACGATAACCGAAGTCATCAATCACAATTGAGAGTTTACCTGCCTGAGCCGATAGTGTGAAAAACAGTGCGCAGAACGCAATTGAGAGCTTTTGAGGCTGAAACAACACTTATCTTCCTAACCACGGTAGTGGATTGACGGCCTGTCCCTGACGTCGGATTTCAAAGTAGAGCGAAGGCGTGCCGCGGCCGCCACTGGTACCCACGAGGGCGATAGGCTGTCCTGCCTTCACCTGAGTACCCACGCTCACCAGCGCACTTTGGTTGTAGCCATAAAGACTCATATCGCCTTTACCATGTTCCAATACCACAACCAGGCCGTAGCCTTGTAGCCAGTCGGCCATCAGTACGCGTCCATCGGCGATGGCTTTCACTTCGGTGCCTTCTGGTGCATCAATCACCAGACCTTTCCAGCGCAGTTCACCCTGCATGGATTCACCGAAGCGGTGTTCAATACGTCCATTCACCGGCCATACCGCCTGCCCACCAGGCTTTCCGAGGCCACCGGTGCGCGCCATCAACTCACGTTCGCTTTGTGTGGGTTGATAACTTGATCCCTTGGCTTTTGCCTGCGCCTGACGCTGGCGTACTTTTTCTGCCTCGCGTGCTTCACGTTCGGCACGCTCACGCGCTTCGCGTTCGGCTTTGGCAATTTTATCCTGCAGACGGCTTTCGTTTTCTCGCATCTCAACCAAATCGGCCTGATCTTTTTCCAGCGAGCTTTCCAATACTGTCAGGGTTTTCTTACGTGCCGCACTGGCGGTTTCCAGTTTGGCCTGCTGCGACTGCTGTTGGGCTAACAGGGATTTTTGTTGTTCCTGCTTACCTTGCAATGCCTGACGCTGCTCGGACAGCTGTTGCTGAGTTTGTTTGAGATCGTCGATGTTTTTCTGGCGTGCAGCATTAAGGTAGCCGAAATAGGCAAGTATGCGTTCACTGCGTTGTGCTTCTTCACCACCCAGCAGCAGCTGTAACCCATTGTGTTGGCCTTGTCGGAAAGCCGCATCCAATTGTTGAGCCAGCAGTTTTTCCTGCTGAGCTTGCTGTTTTTCCAGACGAGAGATGGAGGTGGTAATTTGTGTGATTTCGCCGTCGAGCGCGGTCAAGCTATTGCGCGTTTCCCTAAGCTGCCGGCTGGCTTGCGCAATCACTTTTTCCTGACTTTGCAGTTGATCGAGAAGTTTGCTGCGCTGTAATTTCTGCGCTTTAACGCTTTTCTCTTTGTTAGCAATATCCTGCTGAATGGACTTGAGCTGGGTTTTACTGTCATCCGCACTGTGCGCGTAAACGGGCAATAACAGTGCGCCCGCGCAGAGCAAGCTCAGGGAGATTTCGGACCAGCGAAATGACAACGGATGCGCTGGGCCGTTGTGACAGGTCCTTGTGTGTGTAACGGTCGCTTTTCCCTTCATAGTCGATAATTATTCCACGATGAACAGCCGCTTACCAGTTATCCCGGGCGGGTTTTGCTTTACGAAAGATGTCGGTGCCGAGCTTAGCGGCATAAACCTTGACTCAATTTTGCGATTAGAACACTTTTTTTGGAAAATGACGCACAAATCGTAACTCTGCCCGCTTCGCGACTGTACATGCTAAGTGGCGCAGGTATACTCAGAACCCTTGTTTTAGCTTATTAGCCCGGTCTGGAGTCGTTACCCCTCATGCAAGAAATTATGCAGTTTGCAAGCAATCACACCATCCTTAGTCTGGCATGGGTTGTTTTACTCGTTCTGGTGATTGTGACCACCGTTAAAGGAATGTTCTCTAAGGTAAAAACCATCAGCCGTGGTGAAGCAACCCACCTGATCAACAAAGAGGATGCGGTGGTTGTAGACGTGCGTTCGCGCGATGATTATCGCAAAGGGCACATTTCAGGTGCGGTGAATATTGCAGCGGCTGACATCAAAAAAGGGAGCTTTGCCGAACTGGAAAAGCACAAGTCCCAGCCCATAATTGTGGTATGTGCCACTGGTCAGAGCGCGGGTGAGTCAGCCGCTAAATTGAGCGCTGAAGGTTTTGAAAAAGTCTCCGTGCTGAAAGATGGCGTGAGCGGCTGGAGTGGTGAGAATCTGCCGCTGGTACGCGGTAAATAATTCCCAGAGGTAACCGCATGGCTAATGTTGAGATTTACACCAAAGTCACATGCCCTTATTGCCACCGGGCAAAAGCATTGTTGGATCAGAAAGGTGTTTCGTTCCAGGAGATTCCTATTGATGGGAACGCGGCGAAACGTGAAGAGATGATTCAGCGAAGCGGGCGTACGACAGTTCCCCAGATTTTTATTGATGCGCAGCACATTGGTGGCTGTGACGATCTTTACGCGCTGGATGGGCGTCAGGGACTGGATCCCTTACTCCAGGCATAATTTTTCGGTCAGACAATTTAACTCACAGGATTTAGTAACATGTCAGAACATAGCACAAACGAAATGCAGTTCCAGATTCAACGTGTTTATACCAAAGACGTTTCTTACGAAGCGCCAAACGCGCCTCAGGTTTTCCAGAAAGAGTGGGAACCGGAAGTGAAACTGGATCTGGACACCGCTTCATCTCAGCTGGCTGATGAAGTCTACGAAGTTGTTCTGCGCGTTACCGTGACAGCAACCGTTGGCGAAGACACCGCATTCCTGTGCGAAGTTCAGCAGGCAGGTATCTTCACTATCGGCGGTATCGAAGGCACTCAGATGGCACATTGCCTCGGTGCATACTGCCCGAACATTCTGTTCCCGTATGCACGTGAATGCATCACCAGCCTCGTGTCTCGTGGTACTTTCCCTCAGCTCAATCTGGCGCCAGTTAACTTTGATGCCCTGTTCATGAACTATCTGCAGCAGCAAGGTGAAGGCGAAGCGCCACGTCAGGATGCCTGATGACTACCCTCAACGCTTCGATTAGCGTCATCGGTGCCGGCTCGTACGGCACCGCATTGGCCATTACTCTGGCCCGTAACGGCCATCCGGTTCTGCTCTGGGGCCACAATCCGCAAAGCGTGGCGCAGCTCCAGGCTGACCGATGTAATGCCGCTTTCCTGCCTGATGTACCTTTCCCTGACAATCTTGTTCCCGAAGCCGATTTGGCAACGGTGGTGAATGCCAGCCGCGATCTGTTGGTGGTGGTGCCTAGCCACGTATTTGGCGACGTTCTCACCCAGTTGAAGCCGCATCTGCGTGCAGACTCACGTATTGTCTGGGCAACCAAAGGTCTCGAAAAAGAGACTGGCCGTCTTTTGCAGGATGTTGCGCGTGAAATCCTTGGCGATCAAATTCCGCTGGCCGTGGTTTCCGGACCAACTTTCGCGAAAGAACTTGCGGCGGGTATGCCTACAGCGATAGCGCTGGCGGCCACTGATGCGCAGTTCGCTGAGGATCTGCAGCAAAAACTGCACTGCGGTAAAAGCTTCCGCGTTTATAACAATCCGGACTTCATCGGCGTGCAACTGGGTGGCGCGGTGAAAAACGTGATTGCTATTGGTGCCGGTATTTCTGATGGCATCGGTTTTGGTGCTAACGCACGAACCGCACTGATTACCCGTGGGCTGACGGAGATGAGTCGCCTTGGCGCCGCTCTTGGAGCCGATCCCACCACCTTTATGGGCATGGCGGGGCTGGGCGATTTAGTGCTGACCTGTACCGATAATCAATCCCGCAATCGTCGTTTTGGCATGATGCTGGGACAAGGCGAGAGCGTTGATGAGGCGCAGCGCATTATCGGACAAGTTGTAGAAGGGTACCGAAACACCAAAGAAGTCAAAGCATTGGCGGCGAGAATGGGTGTTGAAATGCCGATAACCGAGCAGATTTATCAGGTACTGTATTGCGAAAAATCGGCGCGAGAGGCAGCATTGAGTTTACTTGGCCGTGCAAGGAAGGACGAAAACAGCCAAAGCTGAAGCAGGATGCTCAGCTAAATCACCTGCAGCGCCTCTCAGGCGCTTTTTTTATCGGGAGCACAGAGCAATGTCGTCAGAAGAGTTAGAACTGGTCTGGAACAACATCAAAGCTGAAGCCAGAGCGCTGGCTGATTGTGAACCCATGCTGGCCAGTTTTTATCACGCGACTTTGCTGAAGCACGAAAATCTTGGCAGTGCACTAAGCTACATGCTGGCGAACAAACTCGCCAACCCGATCATGCCAGCCATTGCGGTACGCGAAATCGTTGAGGAAGCGTATCGTGAAGATCCAGAGATGATTGTCTCTGCAGCTTACGATATTCAAGCCGTGCGCCAGCGCGATCCTGCCGTTGATAAGTATTCAACGCCATTGCTGTATCTGAAAGGCTTCCATGCATTACAGGCTTATCGCATCGGCCACTGGCTCTGGAAAGAGGGCCGCCGCGCGTTAGCCGTCTATCTGCAGAACGAAATCTCCGTCTCCTTTGCAGTGGATATCCACCCGGCAGCCCGTATTGGTCGCGGCATCATGCTCGATCATGCTACCGGTATCGTGATTGGTGAAACCGCCGTAGTGGAAAATGACGTGTCGATTTTGCAGTCGGTCACGCTAGGCGGTACCGGAAAAACCAGCGGCGATCGCCATCCGAAAATCCGTGAAGGTGTGATGATTGGCGCAGGTGCCAAGATTCTCGGTAACATTGAAGTGGGGCGCGGCGCGAAAATTGGTGCGGGTTCGGTGGTACTACAACCGGTGCCGCCGCATACCACGGCAGCCGGTGTGCCTGCGCGTATCGTTGGCAAACCCACCAGCGATAAACCTTCGATGGATATGGACCAACTCTTCAACGGCGCGGGCTTCGAGTACGGCGACGGAATTTAGCTCTTGATCAGTGCGCCAGCATAATCAAGCTGGCGCCACGCTTCATACACCACCACAGATACCGCATTCGACAGATTCATACTGCGACTTTCAGCCATCATTGGGATGCGGATCTTCTGCTCTGCTGGCAGCGCGTTCAGTATCTCTGCCGGCAAACCACGGCTCTCAGGTCCAAACAATAAATAATCCCCTTTCTGATAGCTCACAGCGCTGTGGGCAGGTGTGCCTTTGGTGGTGAGTGCAAACAGACGCTGTGGTGCTTCAGACTCGATAAACGCAGTGTAATTGGCGTGTTTTTTGAGTGAGGTGTATTCGTGATAATCGAGCCCGGCGCGGCGCAGGCGCTTGTCATCCCAGGCAAAGCCCAGCGGCTCAATCAGATGCAATTGGAAGCCTGTATTGGCACACAAGCGGATGATATTGCCCGTATTTGGCGGAATTTCTGGTTCAAATAAAACGATGTTCAGCATAAGGCCCCCGGAAACGAGGGCCGAAGCATAGCAAATTATTGACGAGCGGAGTACAGCGGCAACCAGAGTGTAAGGCGCAGCCCCCCTAATGGGCTGTCATCGGCTTTCACCCAACCGCGATGCTGTTGCACGGCTGTTTCCACAATCGCCAGTCCGAGACCGGTGCCACCAGATTCACGGTCGCGTGCTTCATCAGTGCGATAGAAGGGGCGGAAAATCTGCTCGCGATCTTCAGCGCTGACGCCTGGGCCATCGTCATCAACGTGAACGGTAATACCCTGAATATCCACCGAGAAACTCACGCTGATATGCGTGTGGGAATAACGCAGCGCATTACGCACGATGTTTTCCAGTGCGCTCTCCAGGGCATGCGGGTTGCCGTACAGTGGCCACGGACCAGGCGGATACGGCACATCCATGGTTTTACCCATCTGCTCGGCTTCAAATTTGGCATCTTCCAGTACACCGTTCCACAGCTGGTTCGCCTTCATCGCTTCACTGACTAAGGCATTTTTATGCTGAGTGCGTGAGAGCACCAGCAAATCGTTAATCATGCCATCAAGCCGCTGGGCTTCCGTTTCGATACGCTGAAGTTCTTTACCTTCACCATTGCGACGGCGCAGTAGGGCGGTAGCCAACTGCAAACGTGTCAGTGGCGTGCGTAATTCATGACTGATATCGGATAACAAACGCTGCTGTGCGGTCATCATGCGTTCAAGTGCGCTCACCATTTGGTTGAAACTTGAACCTGCTGCCAGGAATTCCTGTGGACCGGATTCCAGTTCAGGATGCTGGCGTAAGTTTCCGCTCGCCACTTCATCGGCAGCATGTTTCAGTTTGCGCGCTGGACGCGCCAGGCTCCACGCCAGCCATAACAGCAGTGGCGAGCTAATCAGCATGGTGACAATCAACAGCAATAACGGACGGTCGAACAGTAAATTGACGAAGTCCAGTTGAGAACTGGTGGCGGGGCGGATCAGGTAGAGCTGATAGTTATCTTCACCATCCTGCACGGCGAACGGGCCCACCATCTCCACACGACCATACTTTTTCTTCTGCGGATGATCGGCATTATCAGACTGGCCGATAAAGTTACGAATCACCTGCATTTCATTATGCTGCGCCCCGATCACCCGGCCTTCGCTGGTCACCAATAACAAGCGTTGGCCGGGTGGGGCCCATTTGTCGATGGCGCGAAAGAGCCTTCGCCACCACATCAGGTCGTTAGGGGGATCTTGCGATAACTCAGCTTCAACATGCTGTTCAATCATGGTGCCCTGTCGTTGCTCACTTTCCAGCAGTGCAGTCATCTGGCGTGAGTCGAGTTTGGGCACCATCAAAACCAGCATCAACACCAGCGCCAGGGTGAGCCAGAAAATGGCGAAGATGCGGGTGGTCAAACTTCCAATCATGATGCCGAAACCATCAGATAGCCGCGTCCGCGTAGCGTTTTAAACCACGGATGACCATCACGACGTTCCGGCAATTTACGACGCAGGTTTGAAATGTGCATATCAATCGCGCGGTCAAACGGCGTCAGGCGTTTACCCAGCACTTCCTGACTGAGGTGCTCACGCGACACGACCTGACCTAAGTGCTGTGCCAGCAAATAGAGCAGAGTGAATTCCGTGCCCGTCAGATCCAGCGTTTCACTATCGAAGCTGGCTTCCTGGCGGCCTGGGTTGAGGCGCAGGCAATCCACTTCCAGCGTGGGTGAACTATTGTCATGCTGCTGTTGTTGTTCGCTCCAGTTTGAACGGCGCAAAATAGCCCGAATACGCGCCACCAGTTCACGGTCATTAAACGGTTTTGGTAGATAGTCATCCGCGCCCAGCTCAAGGCCAAGAACACGATCCAACTCACTACCACGAGCGGTCAGCATAATGACCGGAGTTTGGTGCTGTTGTCGTAATTCTTTCAACGTATCAATACCGTTCTTCTTCGGCATCATGACGTCGAGTAATAACAAGTCAACGCTGTTATCCAGCAGGTTAAGCGCCTGCTCGCCATCGCTGGCGACAATCACCTCAAAACCTTCCATCTCAAGCAGTTCTTTAAGCAGCGAAGTTAATTCGCGGTCGTCATCAACCAACAGGATTTTATTCATTTTTTGTTGCCCTCCGCAGGCAAAATACCGTGTTCCTTGACTTGCAATCCAACGCTTTACGTAGTTTTACACCCCCTGACGGATGTTTGCAGCTATCGCCGTACACTAGCTCTCGTTGAATCGCAAAACGGAACGAACTGGGAGTAAACGATGCGCTACTTAACCGCCGTCGTCATTGCCTCAGCGATGGTTCTCAGTCACGCCAGCGCAGAAGCAGCAGACACGACGACGATTGACGAGATGCATCATAACGGCGGATTGACGACAGGCAGTATGACGCAAAATCCGCAAAGCCACATGTTCGATGGCATTGAGCTGACTGAACAACAGCGGCAACAGATGCGAGACCTGATGCAGCAAGCACGACATGAGCGCCCGGCTATGAGCGTTCAGGATATTGAAACTATGCATGACCTTGTCATTGCAGACAAATTTAACGAATCGGCTATCCGACAGCAGGCAGAGAAACAAGCCCGCGCGCAGATAGAACTGCAAGTTGAGATGGCTCGGGTTCGCAACCAGATGTATCACCTGCTAACGCCTGCACAGCAAGCGACATTGCAGAAGAATTATGAGCGGCGACTTAACGATATGCGTCAGCTCTCAGGATTGCAGTCATCATCACCGCTGCATGCAGTGAGTAGTACCAGCAGTAACCAGTAACATAGTATCCCTGTTTTCCTTGCCATAGACACCATCCCTGTCTTCCCCCGCATGATGCGGGGGTTTTTTTTATCTGCCAATCCTGTGCTGCATCATCACCTTAATATTCATTTCACGCAGCTTACGCTTGCCGATGATAAACTTGAGCCATTATGTGACTAAAGGCGTTGCGCTGAGCAGACGCTTCTATGAGGCATGGCATGGATCCCTCCTACGCGAAACTCGTCAACCGCGCGGCGCTGGCGGCAACGACGCTGGCGACATTACTGTTGATCGTGAAAATTTTTGCCTGGTGGCTGACTGGCTCAGTCAGTATGTTGGCCGCCCTGGTCGATTCACTGGTGGATATCGCTGCATCGCTCACCAATTTACTGGTGGTGCGCTATTCACTCCAGCCTGCGGACGCTGATCACACCTTCGGCCACGGTAAAGCGGAGTCGCTTGCCGCACTGGCACAAAGCATGTTTATTTCCGGCTCGGCACTGTTTTTATTTCTCACGGGTATTCAGCATCTGGCCTCACCCAATATATTACGTGCGCCGCTGGTCGGTATCGTCGTCACTGTGGTCGCCCTTTTGTCCACCCTGTTACTGGTGACTTTCCAGCGCTGGGTGGTGCGTCGGACACGCAGCCAGGCGATACGTGCGGATATGCTGCACTATCAATCTGACGTGGTGATGAACGGCGCGATCCTGGTGGCTTTGGTGTTAAGCAGCTATGGTTTTGTCCGGGCAGATGCGCTCTTTGCGCTGGGGATTGGGGTGTACATCCTCTATAACGCTTTGCGCATGGGTTATGAAGCGGTGCAATCTTTGCTGGACCGCGCATTGCCGGAAGAAGAGAAGCAGGCGATTATCGATTTGGTTAGCGACTGGCCAGGTGTGCGCGGTGCCCATGCACTGCGTACGCGTCAATCCGGGCCAACCCGTTTTATCCAGCTTCATCTGGAAATGGATGACCACCTGCCGCTGGTGCAGGCGCATCAGGTAGCGGATCAGATCGAGCAAGCACTCCGGCTTAAGTTTCCCGGTTCGGATGTTATCATCCATCAGGATCCCTGTTCGGTGGTGCCTGAAAATCAGCAAGGCTTTTTCCAGTTTTAGCGTTTAAATATCATGGCGTTGCGTTATAAAAATGACGTAACGCTAACAACTCTGTAAAAAAATAGCGAAAACTTGTCTGACCTGAATCAATTCAGCATCAAGCCTTTGATATACTATCTGCAACTATTAAGCCGCACGATCGTGAGCGGGTTTACACCGGTCGGCAGGCAGGAATAATCCTTAGTTTTGAACAATCCAGAGGTTGTCATGATCAAAAAAATCGGAGTACTGACCAGCGGCGGTGACGCCCCAGGCATGAACGCAGCCATCCGCGGAGTTGTCCGTTCCGCGCTGAGTGAAGGCCTTGAAGTTTTTGGTATCTACGACGGCTATCTGGGTTTGTATGAAGACCGTATGATCAATCTCGACCGATACAGCGTGTCCGACATGATCAACCGTGGCGGCACTTTCCTCGGTTCTGCGCGCTTCCCGGATTTCCGTAATGAGGAAGTTCGTCAGGTTGCCATTGAGAACATGAAGAAGCGCGGCATTGACGCGCTGGTGGTCATCGGCGGTGACGGTTCCTACATGGGTGCCAAACGTCTGACGGAAATGGGTTTCCCGTGCATTGGTCTGCCAGGCACCATCGATAATGACGTTGCCGGTACCGATTACACCATCGGTTACTTCACGGCGCTGGAAACCGTGGTTGAAGCGATTGACCGTCTGCGCGACACCTCCTCTTCGCATCAGCGCATTTCCATCGTGGAAGTGATGGGTCGTTACTGCGGCGATCTGACTCTGGCTGCTTCCATCGCCGGCGGTTGTGAATTCATCGTGCTGCCGGAAATTCCTTATACCCGTGAAGAACTGGTCGAAGAGATCAAAGCGGGTATCGCCAAAGGTAAAAAACACGCCATTGTGGCCATTACCGAACACATCTGTGATATCGACGATTTGGCGCATTACATCGAAGCAGAAACCAAACGCGAAACACGTGCAACGGTGCTTGGGCATATTCAGCGTGGCGGTGCACCATGCGCTTACGACCGTATCCTGGCGTCACGTATGGGTGCCTACTCCATCGAACTGCTGTTGCAGGGCTACGGCGGACGTTGTGTCGGTATTCAGAATGAGAAGATGGTGCATCACGACATCATTGACGCGATTGAAAACATGAAGCGCCCATTCAAGCGCGACTGGCTGGATACGGCGAAAAAACTCTACTAATCAAACTAAAATAGGGCGCGGCCTCCACCGTGCCCTTTTTTATTCCCACTTATATTCTCTCCAGTTATAACCACTTATTTTTAATTCTTTAATCATTGAATTGGTTTATGTCAGTCTTGTTCTATAACGACCTCGGGAGAGCAAGCAATGAACAAGTGGAGTATTGGTGTCACCCTGTTACTGGCTTCCACCAGTGTTTTGGCAAAGGATATCCAGCTGTTAAACGTTTCTTACGATCCAACGCGTGAGCTGTATGAGCAGTACAACAAAGCGTTTAGCGCACACTACAAGCAGGAAACGGGTGACAATGTGGTGATCCGTCAGTCTCATGGCGGTTCAGGGAAGCAGGCGACCTCTGTGATCAACGGCATTCGTGCTGATGTCGTGACCCTGGCGCTGCAGTCTGACGTGGATGCTATTGCTGACCGTGGACGGATCGATAAAAACTGGATTAAGCGCCTGCCAGACAACTCCGCCCCTTATACTTCCACCATCGTGTTCCTGGTCCGTAAGGGCAACCCGAAGGGCATTCATGACTGGAACGATTTAATTAAACCCGGCGTATCGGTGATCACCCCGAACCCGAAAACCTCAGGTGGCGCACGCTGGAACTATCTGGCCGCATGGGGCTGGGCACTGGATCAAAACAACGGTGACCAGGCCAAAGCGCTGGCGTATGTGAAGGCGCTGTTCAAGAACGTAGAAGTGCAGGATTCGGGTGCACGTGGCGCCACCAACACCTTCGTAGAACGTGGCATCGGCGATGTGCTGATTGCCTGGGAAAACGAAGCGTATCTGGCAGTGAACAAGCTGGGTAAAGACAAGTTCGAAATCGTCACGCCAAGCGAATCGATTCTGGCAGAACCAACCGTTTCGGTGGTCGATAAGGTGGTGGATGAGCAGGGCACGCGTAAAGTTGCCGAAGATTACCTGAAGTATCTCTACTCACCAGAAGGCCAGACCATCGCAGCGGAAAACTTTTATCGTCCACGCGATCCTGAAGTCGCGAAAAAGTTTGCCAGCACCTTTGCGCCGGTGAAACTGTTCACTATCGACAGCAAGTTCGGTGGCTGGACGCAAGCGCAGAAAGCGCACTTCGCCGATGGTGGTAGTTACGATCAGGTCATGAAACCGTAATCCTCATCGCATCAAACTGAAACGGTCAGCCTGATGCTGGCCGTTTTGCATTACAGTGCAGTAAAAGTCCGTGACATTGCCCAGACGGCAGGCGAGGATGCTGGCAGGTGATGAACAGAGGAATTCGGCCATGCAGGGAAGTCGTCGCACCCTGAAGTTGCTAACCGTTTTACTGCTGGTGCTGATTGTCGGACTGATCGTCAGCGCCTTCCATTTCCAGAAAAACTCCAATGCCCTCTGGCAGATCATCAGTGAAAAGTGCGAGCCCAATCTGGCGAAGAGTGGCAATCCCGCCCCTTGTCAGCAAGTGAATACGGCACAGGGTTATGTCACGCTGAAAGACCTCAACGGTCCACTGCAGTATTTACTGATGCCGATTGAAAAAATCACTGGCATGGAAAGCCCGATTATTCTCGAACCCACCACGCCCAATCTGTTTGCCGCCGCCTGGCTGCAGCGCAGTCTGTTGGCCAAAAAACGCGGTGCACCGATTGATGATAGCGTGCTGTCACTGGCGATTAATGCGCAATATGGCCGTACGCAGAATCAACTGCACATCCACATCTCCTGTCTGCGTCCTGATGTGCGCCAGCGGCTTGATGCGTTAAGCCCTAAGCTCAATGAACAGTGGCAACCAGCCACGCTGCGCAAACATCGCTATTTGATTCGCACACTGTCGACGGCTGAACTGGCGCAGCAAAGTGTCTTTATTCGTCTGGCGACTGAAGTGCCTAATGCGCGCAGCGAGATGGGAAAATATGGGATGGCACTGGCGGAATTACCGGATGGGCGCTTAGCGTTGCTGGCGCTGGAACGTAACTGGTTAATGCTAAACAGCGGTTCTGCGGAGGAGTTGCAGGACCACCAATGCCAGATTTTGAACCATTAACCATGGTTTCCAATATAAAGCTTCAATGAAACGTATAAGCACGCTGGAGGGTTCCAGAACTGTTTCATCACATCTTCCTCAGTGTATGAGTTACATGTCTCAGTACGAATCTCTGGCAATAAAAAAGGCGGCTCATCAGCCGCCTTGTTCCACACCGAAAAACTTAGGCGTTTTTCGCTGCTGCAGCTGCTTTCACGATCACTGCGAACGCATCGGCTTTCAGTGAAGCACCGCCAACCAGCGCGCCATCGATATCTGGCTGGGTGAACAGTTCTGCGGCATTTTTGTCGTTAACAGAACCGCCGTACTGAATGATAACCTGCTGAGCAATCGCCGCATCTTTCTTCGCGATATGGTCACGAATGAATTTGTGCACGGCCTGGGCCTGCGCTGGAGTGGCTGATTTGCCGGTACCGATTGCCCAGACTGGCTCATAGGCGATAACAACGCCTTCGAACGCGGCAGCACCCTGGGTTTCCAGCACGGCGTCGATCTGGCGTGCGCACACTTCTTCAGTCTTGCCCGCTTCGTTCTCTGCTTCAGTTTCACCGATGCACAGGACTGGTACCAGGCCGGCTGCTTTCAGAACAGCAAATTTCTTGGCGATGAACTCGTCGCTTTCATTGTGGTAAGTACGACGCTCAGAGTGGCCGATGATGATGTATTTCGCGCCGACATCTTTCAGCATTTCTGCGGAGGTTTCACCGGTGAATGCGCCAGACAGGTTAACGTCAACGTTCTGTGCACCCAGTGCAATGTGGCTGCCGGAGACGGCGTGTTTTGCCAGGTCAAGATAGAGAGTGGGTGGAGCAATTGCTACGCCACAACCTTCAACACCAGACAGCTCTTTGCGCAGACCTTCAATCAGCTCGCCTGCCATGTGCTTGCTGCCATTCAGTTTCCAGTTACCCATAACCAGTGGATGTCGCATTCTTTCCTCCGCATAACGCGATTCATGAAATAGCGCTGCCATCGGGCAGCGATGTCTGCCAGACAGTATAGAGATCAAACGTGTCGCTGGCTTTGCTTTTCGTCATTTTTGCCGCGGTGATCAAGGGGTCGCGAGCGCCAGTTTTATTGGCTCAACCGCGAAGGTTAATCCTTTGTCACCGTTATCCGCGACCACAAAACGCAATGCGCCTTCAGTACTGGCAAAATAGCGTGCGCCTTTGCCTGCGCTGAGCAATGCATCAAGCTTTTTGCGTCCATCTGCAGGCGATAAACCTGGGACAAAAAATCGCAATAATGCTGTCATGTAATCCATCGCACGTGCCTGCGCGGCTTTCATATCCGGGCCGGGAACCGGTAGCCAGGTAATTTGCAGCGTTTTGATTTTTCCGGTGCCCTGCTCCAGCGCGGTAGAAGCATAGAGTGTTTCATTGATCTTGCTGGCGGCGCGCGTCAGGTTGCTTTTATCGTCTCGATTATCAATCGCACGATATTCCTGCAACGGCAGGTCCGGATTCGTTGCGTTGTACTTCTCGCGGAACTGCGCGATGGTCATATCGAAGGTGGGGGCACCTGCCAATAGATAAGGGGCGGCAGGCAGGTGATCGCTTCGATCCTGCGGTGTCGCATCCTCCGCCCAGGCGGGAAATGTCAGCGCGACGCTCAAGAGCAGCGCGACTGGCAGGTTCTTCATTGCTTCGGCCCTAAATCATTCACTTAGCCCACGATTAGAACGGTTTTTACCGACCAAAGTCAAAACCCGCACAGGGAAAATTCACACCGCATGGATTACCAGTAATGCTCGCTGGTCATATGGCCGGGTTTGCGTTTGAAATGTTTACGCATCTCACGCGTATCTTTCAGCAATTGCTGGGTATCGCGCACCATTTGCGGGTTACCACACAGCATCACGTGGCTGGTGTCAGCGGTCATCGGCAAACCCACCGCACGTTCAAGTTCACCGCTCTCAATGAGCTGCGGAACACGACCGTGCAGCGAACCGGCGATCTCTTCGCGACTCACCACCGTCTGAATATGCAATTTGCCCTGATAACGCTGTTGCAGCTGCTGCATCAACGGCAGGAAGCTCAGGTCATCGGCGAAACGTGCCGCATGTACCAGCACAATGTTATCAAACCGTTCCAGGTCTTCGCCCTGTTGCAGAATCGATAAATAAGGACCGATCGCCGTGCCAGTGGCCAGCATCCAAAGCGTGCTGCAGTCGGGAATTTCATCGAGTACAAAGAATCCGGCGGCTTCTTTGGTCACCATCACCTGATCGCCAGGCTGCAATGCCTGCAAACGTGGACTGAGCTTACCCTCTGGCACCGTGACCAGATAGAACTCCAGTAAGGGATCGCGCGGTGCATTCACATATGAATAGGCGCGTTGCACGCGTTCACCATCAATTTCCAGCGCCAGCTTGGCAAACTGCCCGGCGGTAAAGGTATCAATCGGCGCGGTAACGCGCAGGCTGAACAGTGCATCGGTCCAGTTTTTCACTTCTTTCACTTCCGCATTGATCCACTCTGCCATGATCGCTCCTTATTATTGATTATTCAGGCGTATCACTATCATCGTCAGCCCTCTCACAGATTTCCAGCCCAGCGGAGAGTAAAGGGCTCTCAGCGACAAATCATGCGCACTCCACATCAACTGTAGCGGTCGGGTTACGACCCGGTACGTAATCTTGACACCACTGTGCCAGTCGCTTTGCGCTCACCTCTCGATTTGTAACGCAATCCTGATATTTTTGCCGCCATTAATCGCCAGCAGCACTTTTTTAGTGCTGCTTTTATTTTGTTTCTCAGGCAGACATTTTGTTCCATGTTGAAGAATAAAACACAAAACCGCTTCCTGTTATTCATGCTGATCGTGCTGGTGGCGGTCGGACAGATGGCGCAAACCATCTATGTGCCGGCGATGGCGAACATGGCCGAAGCCCTGAACGTACGCAGTGGCAGCATGCAGCAGGTCATGGCCGCTTATTTGATGACCTATGGTGGATCACAACTGATCTATGGTCCGTTGTCAGATAGCTTTGGCCGTCGTCCGGTGATCCTTATCGGTATGACGATCTTTGCCGTGGGGGCATTGATCGCCATGTTTGCGCCATCACTGCAGATTTTGGTGCTGGGCAGCGCGGTGCAGGGTTTGGGTACTGGCGTCGCGGGGGTGATGGCGCGCACTATGCCGCGCGATCTCTATTCCGGTATCGCCCTGCGCCAGGCCAATAGTCTGCTGAATATGGGAATTCTGGTGAGCCCGCTGCTGGCACCGGTGATTGGCGCGCTACTGACGCACCTGTTTGGCTGGCACGCTTGTTTTGCCTTTCTGCTGTTGCTGTGCGTCGGCGTCACAGCTTCCATGGCGCGCTGGCTACCCGAAACGCGTCCCGTGGATACGCCTGCCACACCGTTTCTGCGCCGTTATGCCACCTTACTTAGCGACGGGAATTTTATCCGCTATCTGCTGCTGCTGGTGGGCGCCCTGGCAGGCATCGCTGTGTTTGAAGCCAGCTGTGGCGTGTTGATGGGGGGCGTGCTCGGTCTGGATGGCATCACCGTCAGCATTCTGTTTATCCTGCCAATCCCGGCCGCCTTTTTTGGTGCGTGGTTTGCCGGACGCGAGCAGAAGTCCTGGCATACGCTGATGTGGTACGGCGTGAACAGTTGCTTGCTGGCGGGTCTGCTGATGTGGATTCCGGCATGGTTCGGCATCATGAATATCTGGACACTGCTGGTGCCTGCCGCACTGTTCTTCTTTGGTGCCGGGATGCTGTTCCCATTGGCAACATCCGGTGCGATGGAGCCGTATGCATGGTTAGCAGGGAGTGCGGGCGCGCTGATTGGTGGCATACAGAATTTGGGCTCTGGCGTAATTGCCTGGCTGTCGGCGCTACTGCCGCAGCACGATCAGTCGAGCCTCGGCATGCTGATGTTTGTCACATCGCTGGTGATGCTGCTGTGCTGGTGGCCGCTCTCACGTCATCCGGAGAGCGGCAAACAGGCGATTACAGGATAAACTGATGCAGCGCCGCGTCTTTGCGATCCAGATAATGGATCGACTGGATGCGGCGGATGGTGCGTGATTTACCGCGCACCAGCAGGGTTTCGCTGGTAGCGATGTTGCCTTTGCGTGTAATGCCTTTGAGCAGGTCACCGGTGGTGATACCGGTGGCGGCGAAAATCACATTATCGTTACGCGCCATCTCTTCCAGCTTCAGCACTTCTCCGGCTTTAATGCCCATTTCAACACAACGTTGCAGCTCCTGCTCGCCCAAACGACGGTTCTCTTCACTGTCGCCTTTGACGTCGTGGCGCGCCAATAGGCGAGCCTGCATGTCGCCATCCATTGCACGGATCACTGCAGCGGACACCACACCTTCTGGCGCACCGCCGATACCGTAAAGCACATCCACTTCACTGTCAGGCATGCAGGTCAAAATCGAGGCCGCAACATCACCATCCGGGAAGGCAAACACACGCACGCCGAGCTGCTGGAGCTGAGCGATCACCGCGTCATGGCGCGGCTTAGCCAGAATCGACACGGTCAGCTGGCTGAGGGGTTTATCCAGAGCGATGGCGATGTTCTTCAGATTGGCTTCGAGCGGCAGGTTGAGATCGATAGCACCGCGCGCGCCGGGCCCGACAATCAGTTTTTCCATGTACATATCAGGTGCGTGCAGGAAGCTACCTTTATCGCCCACGGCTAATACTGCCAGTGCGTTGGCCTGACCCATCGCCGTCATGCGTGTGCCTTCGATAGGATCGACAGCGATATCCACCGCATCCCCACGGCCGGTACCGACTTTTTCACCGATATAGAGCATCGGCGCTTCGTCGATTTCGCCTTCGCCAATCACAATCTGACCGTCGATATCAATGGTATTGAGCATAATGCGCATGGCGTGGACGGCTGCACCGTCGGCCGCATTTTTATCGCCGCGTCCTAACCAGTGATAGCCCGCTAATGCAGCGGCTTCGGTCACACGGGAAAATTCAATCGCGAGTTCTCGTTTCATGGTTGCACCTGATAAAAAACAGGCAGGCAGTGTAACACGGAGGGGAAAGCAGGGCGGGGAGAAAAACCCGCGGCAGGGTGCCGCGGGTCAAAGGTATTACTCAGCGTCTTCCCACGCTTGCGCACGCGCCACGGCTTTCTTCCAGCCTGCATAGCGCACGTTGCGTTCGGTGGTTTCGATGCTTGGGCGGAACTCACGTTCAACGACCGCTTTCGCACGTACTTCCTCCAGATCGCTCCAGAAGCCCACCGCCAGGCCAGCAAGGTAAGCTGCACCCAGCGCGGTCACTTCACGTACTTCCGGACGCTCAACGCGCGTACCGAGAATGTCTGACTGGAACTGCATCAGGAAGTTGTTGGCGACCGCACCACCGTCCACGCGCAGAGATTGCAAACGGGTGCCTGCATCGTTCTGCATCGCTTCCAGCACGTCACGTGTCTGATAAGCAATCGATTCCAGGGTTGCACGGATGATGTGATTTGCGTTGGCACCGCGCGTCAGACCGAAGATGGCGCCACGGGCATACGGATCCCAGTAAGGCGCACCCAGACCGGTAAACGCAGGCACCATGTAGACGCCGTTGGTGTCTTTCACTTTCAGGGCGAAGTATTCAGAGTCCGTTGAATCACTGATCAGCTTCATCTCATCACGCAGCCACTGAATGGAGGCACCGCCGATGAACACCGCACCTTCCAGTGCGTAGTTCACTTCGCCACGCGGGCCGCAAGCAATGGTAGTCAGCAGACCGTGCGTTGAAGTCACGGCTTCGGTGCCGGTGTTCATCAACATGAAGCAGCCGGTACCGTAGGTGTTTTTCGCCATACCCGGTTGTACGCACAGCTGGCCGTACAAGGCTGCCTGTTGGTCACCTGCAATACCCGCGATTGGAATACGCGTACCGCCTTTACCCCCGATGTTGGTCTGGCCGTAGATTTCAGAAGAGCCTTTCACTTCCGGCAGCATTTCGCGCGGAATATCGAGGATCTCCAGCATACGCTCATCCCACTCCAGCTTGTGGATGTTGTACATCATGGTACGAGAGGCGTTGGTGTGGTCGGTGATGTGCACACGCCCCTGGGTCATTTTCCATACCAGCCAGGTATCAACGGTACCAAACAGCAGCTCGCCACGTTTTGCACGCTCGCGCGCACCTTCAACGTTGTCGAGGATCCACTTCACTTTGGTGCCTGAGAAGTAAGGGTTAATCACCAGACCGGTGGTGTGCTGGATGTACTCTTCCAGACCCTCTTTCTTCAGCTTGTTACAATAGTCCGCTGTACGTGGATCCTGCCAGACGATGGCGTTATAGATCGGCTTACCGGTCTCTTTATCCCACACGATGGCAGTTTCACGTTGGTTGGTGATACCAATCGCGGCAATTTCATCAGAACGGATGTCGGCATGGGCCAGCACTTCGACCAGCGTTGAGCTTTGTGACGCCCAGATGTCCATTGGGTCGTGTTCTACCCAGCCCGCTTTCGGGTAAATCTGGGTGAATTCGCGCTGCGAGACGGCGACGATGTTCGCGTCATGATCGAGTACCACGGCACGCGAGCTGGTCGTGCCCTGATCGAGCGCGAGAATGTATTTTTTATCAGTCGTAGTCATTTTATTTTCCTGATGATTAACGATGAAACTTACGCTTTACGCTGCTCAGCGCGTGCGACCGGTTTTTCTGTTTTGCTGGCTTCCGCCACGTTGACCGGCAGGTTACGGCCAATCAGTGAACGGTAACCGAAGGCTCCGAGGCAAGCACCCACCAGTGGGCCAAAAATCGGAACCAGGAAGTAAGGAATATCTTTGCCGCCGGTGAAGGCCACATCACCCCAACCTGCGATGAAGGCGAACAGCTTAGGACCGAAGTCACGCGCCGGGTTGAGTGCGAAGCCGGTGAGCGGGCCCATTGAACCACCAATCACGGCAACCAGCAGACCAATTAACAGCGGAGCCAGTGGACCACGTGGTACGCCATTGCCGTCATCGGTCAGCGCCATGATCACCGCCATCAGTACCGCCGTAATCACCATCTCAACCAGGAACGCCTGACCGACACTGATGTGCGGGTTAGGGTAGGTTGAGAAGATACCGGCCAGATCGAGGCTCTGCACGCTGCCTCGCACCATTTGATGGCTGGCTTCATAATCAAAGAACAAATTGTAGTAGAGGCCATAAACCAGCGCCGCCGCACAGAAGGCACCGGCAACCTGCGCCAGGATGTAAGGCAGCACTTTGCGGCCTTCAAAGTTAGCAAACAGGCACAGCGCGACCGTTACCGCTGGATTCAAATGCGCGCCGGATACGCCCGCACTGAGATATACGGCCATGGAGACAGCAAGACCCCAGATAATACAGATTTCCCACTGACCGAATGCGGCACCAGCCAGTTTTAATGCAGCAACACAGCCTGCACCAAAAAAGATGATCAAACCGGTACCGAGAAACTCGGCGATGCATTGACCTTTTAGTGTGTTCGTTGTCTGACTCATAATGGCATTCCTGAAGCGAGGTTAAATTTTATCAGTTTTTGTTCTCAATCCATGAGTCACCCAGCTCTTATGTAGGGCTGATGTGAATTTATCGTTAACGAGCATAAACGAGAAATAGCGAAATCGAAATATGTGTACTCCGTCATAAAAATGCGCGTTTTCGCGTCTTTTACCTTTCTTTAAGGGCCATTAACCCTGCTTTACTTAAGTCCAATATCGTGACCGCGCGCAAAAATGCGCGATCGTGAGCATTTTTTTAAGCATTAACTGAAAAGTGTTACAGACTGCCCGTGCAGGCCTTGTGTCGCTGGACTTGCGGGGTGTGGCTACATACAATCGGGACATCGTGGCTGGACGCACCATAACAAGGCAGTCCCAGCACCATCAACGCCTTGCAAGAGATTTAGGAGAGGTCATAAAGATGTCATTTGAAGTGTTCGAGAAACTGGAAGCCAAAGTACAGCAGGCGATTGATACCATCACCCTGCTACAGATGGAAATCGAAGAACTGAAAGATCAGAATAATACGCTGCGCAACGAAGCTAGCCAGGCTTCCGGCAACCAGGATGCACTGGTGCGTGAAAACCAGCATCTGAAAGAAGAACAGCACGTGTGGCAGGAGCGTCTGCGTGCACTGTTGGGAAAAATGGAAGAGGTTTAAGCGTCTATGCTTAAACCCATGACGGGTGCTGCGGCACCCGTTTTTGTTGAGGCTTACTCGATATCGAGGGCGTCTTCCGACAGAATGATGCCGGTGTTATCGGCATAAAGATGGTCTCCAGAGAAGAAGGTTACGCCGCCAAAGTTAACGCGCACGTCACTTTCGCCAATCCCTTCTCCCGCCGCACCGACCGGAATCGCGGCAATCGCCTGAATACCAATTTCCAGCTCTTCCAGATCGTCCACCTGACGCACTGAGCCGTAGATCACCAGGCCTTCCCACTCGTTTTGCGCTGCCAGACGCGCCAGTTGCGCATCAACCAGAGCACGACGTACCGAGCCGCCGCCATCAATCACTAACACGCGACCCCGGCCATTCTCTTCCAGCAGATCGTAAAGCAGGCCGTTGTCTTCGAAACATTTCACTGTGGTGATTTGCCCACCGAATGAGGTGCGTCCGCCAAAATTGGAAAAGAGCGGTTCAACCACGTTCACTTCTTCATGGTAGATGTCACAGAGTTCGGAAGTATCGTATTTCATGAGGGTATCGTCTGTTTGCCACAGGAGCGGTAAGTATATCGCTATCTGACGATTGTTGGCAAAATCATCACCCGCTAAAAAAAGCGCTGCATCAATATCCTGCGTAAAAAAATGCCCGGCACAGTGGCCGGGCAGCGGATAACGATGGAACCTTTACAGAATAAAGCGGCTGAGATCTTCGTCGGCCACCAATTCGTCCAGATGCTTGCCTACGTAATCAGCATCGATGGTGATGGATTCGCCGTTGCGATCGCTGGCGTCATAGGAGATGTCTTCCATCAGACGCTCCAGCACCGTGTGCAGACGACGCGCACCGATGTTTTCAGTCGTTTCGTTCACCTGCCATGCGGCTTCGGCGATGCGACGGATGCCGTCTTCGGTGAAATCAACGTTCACGCCTTCAGTGCCCATCAGTGCTTTGTACTGTACGGTCACAGAAGCGTTTGGCTCCGTCAGAATACGTTCGAAATCATTCACGGTCAGCGCCTGCAGCTCTACACGAATCGGCAAGCGACCCTGCAGTTCTGGAATCAGATCTGACGGGCTGGCGACCTGGAACGCGCCTGAAGCGATAAACAGAATGTGGTCGGTTTTCACCATGCCGTGCTTGGTGGACACGGTGCAGCCTTCCACCAGTGGCAGCAAGTCGCGCTGTACACCTTCGCGTGATACATCCGGGCCGCCCGCATTCTGGCCGCCGCGCTTACAGATCTTATCGATTTCATCAATGAACACGATACCGTGCTGCTCAACGGCTTCGATGGCGTCTTGCTTCAGCTCTTCCGGATTCACCAGTTTTGCCGCTTCTTCTTCAATCAGCAGCTTCATGGCTTCTTTGATCTTCAGCTTGCGCGCTTTCTGCTTCTGTCCGCCGAGGTTCTGGAACATCGACTGCAGCTGGCTGGTCATCTCTTCCATGCCTGGAGGCGCCATGATTTCAACACCGGCTGCGGATGCGGCCAGATCGATCTCAATCTCTTTATCATCCAGCTGGCCTTCACGCAGTTTCTTGCGGAAAGACTGACGGGCCGCAGAAGGTTCGGCAGTGTGCTCAGCCTGGCCCCAGTTATTTTTCGCTGGTGGGATCAGCACATCAAGAATGCGCTCTTCCGCCATCTCTTCGGCGCGGTATTTGTTTTTCTCGATGGCCTGACTGCGCACCATTTTGATGGCAGAGTCGGTCAGATCGCGAATAATTGAGTCGACTTCTTTCCCCACGTAACCCACTTCGGTGAATTTCGTGGCTTCGACTTTGATGAAAGGCGCGTTGGCGAGTTTTGCCAGACGACGCGCGATTTCGGTTTTACCGACACCGGTCGGGCCAATCATCAGGATGTTTTTTGGCGTCACTTCATGTCGCAGCTCTTCGTCGAGCTGCATGCGGCGCCAGCGGTTACGCAGCGCAATCGCCACGGCCTTCTTTGCGCCGTCCTGGCCGATAATAAAGCGGTTAAGCTCGCTGACAATCTCGCGGGGAGTCATCTCAGACATGATGTTTAGTCCTTAGCCTTAGACGGTAATTCTTCAAAGTTGATGTTGTGGTTGGTGTAAATGCAGATATCGCCAGCGATGTTCAGCGCCTTCTCAACGATATCGTGCGCACCAATGTCGGTATTCTCCAGCAGGGCACGAGCCGCTGCCTGGGCGTAAGGCCCACCAGAACCGATAGCAATCAGATCATTTTCCGGCTGAATGACGTCACCATTACCGCTGATGATCAGTGAGGAGTTCTCATCAGCTACCGCCAGCAGCGCTTCAAGACGGCGCAGCATGCGATCGGTACGCCAGTCTTTTGCCAGTTCGACCGCGGCTTTCACCAGGTGGCCTTGATGCATTTCCAGCTTGCGCTCGAACAGTTCAAACAGGGTGAAGGCATCTGCGGTGCCGCCAGCAAAACCAGCGATCACTTTATCATTGTAGAGACGACGCACTTTCTTCACGTTGCCTTTCATCACGGTATTGCCGAGCGTAGCCTGGCCATCACCGCCAATCACGACTTGGCCGTTGCGTCGTACACTTACTATTGTTGTCACGGGCAGACCCCTTGTTGCAGTGGATAAGTAACTTCGCGCACAGAGCGCGAAGTATCATGCAACCAGATATGGGGTAGGTTTGGAGGGTTTCAACCCCGAGATTTGTCTTACTTGAAATGGCCGGTACGTTGGCGAGGTGCGTTCACCCCTGTAACTTACTGATGCAAGCTCAGGGGATTCACGCACTTGCCGCGAGGCGAATGACTTAAGGTAAAGCGAGAGGAATGCAGCTTCCGTGTCCGGAGCTGTGTAAGCGTTTGACCGTGCTGTCAGCGCTGCTGCGATCTTTAAACGGCCCGATTACCACACGATTCCAGCCCCCGCTGGTGGTGATACGACTCTCGAAACCTTCAAAAGCCAGACCTGCGCGCACAGACTCTGCCTGGTCAGTGCCTTTGAACGATCCACACTGCACCATCCAGCGCTGCGAAGCGGCTTTCTCTTCCGGTTTCGCTTTTGCCGTTTCCTGGGGTTTCGGCTGTTGCACTGGTTCACGCGTTATCGGCGCTGGCTGTTGTTGTTGACGCGTCGCCTGCTGTTGCTGCAACTGTTGTTGACGTTGTTGCTGCTGTAACTGTTGCTGCTGGCGCTGCATCTGTTGCTGTTGTTGCTGAACCTGCTGCTGGCGTTGCAGAGTTTGCTGACGCTGTGCCGGAGTTTGTTCGTTCCACGGCACTTCGTTGAGCTGCGTCGGTTGCTGGCGCATATCAGCCTGCATCTGTTCCAGCAATTGGCGCTGCTCATCCGTCAGCTGTGTTTGTGATTGCACACCACCACCAGCAGACGGTTCAGTCGGCGTCGGCACGGTGATTTGGCGATTTTCCAGCTCTTTGATGTATTTCCAGCGCTCTTCCGGCTTAGGCGGAAGGCCGTTGCCGTTGGCTTTATGATTCGGAATGACCTCAGTCTCTTCTTTTTTATGATGAGAGATGAACCATAAACCACCGGCAAAGGTGACCAGCACGGCCACGGCCAGTACGATCATCAACTTTGACGTGCCGGAGCCGCCTTTGCTTTTCTTACTGCGGCCTGCAGCGGGTTTTTTGCGACGCGTCCCTGTTGAACGCCCGCGGCCTACATAATCTCTCTGTGCCACTTTCGTTCTGATACCCTTCAAAAAAATGCCAATGGGCGAAACCCTAAATTAAGACGGGTGTAAAAGTTCTGTTAATTGCCCGGCAACGAATGCGTCATGTTACTCAAGGGCTGGAACTTTGACCAGCAAAGTCTGCCTTCAGAATCCGCTGAAAATGCAGTGAAGCCTAGACCATTTTTCCCGTTTTTGTGGCGGGTGCGGTGCTTCCGCGCACGCGTAATTCCGCGTCGAGTAAACGTGAGCCGTTGTTGACGCGTTTGCCCTGCAGTTCATCCAGCAACAGCAGCATCGCCTCACGACCAATGGCAAATCGCGGCTGTGCCACGGTGGTGAGTGGGGGATCGTAATACTGCGCCAGTTCGATATCGTCAAATCCCACCACGGAAAGATCCTGCGGAATGCGCATGCCCAGCTTTCGTGCCTGATTCATTGCACCTAATGCCATCAAGTCGCTGTGGCAGAAAATGGCTTTCGGCGGCTGCGGTAAGCTCATCAACTGTTTCAGCGCACTGGCACCAGCTTCGAAGGTGAAATCACCGTGCACAATCATCGTGGGATCAATGGCGATACTGCTGCGGCGCAGAGCCTGAATGTAGCCTTGTAAACGATACTGGCTGAGCGGGATATGTTCCGGCCCGGTAATGCAGGCAATCTGGCGATGACCGAGTTGCAGCAGATGATTGACAGCTTCAAATGCCGCCGTCAGGTTATCAATATGCACGGTAGGCAGAGCCATTTCCGGGGCGAATTCGTTGCCCATCACCATCGGCGGCAGGTTACGCTGATCTTCAATTCCTGCATCGAACGGCAGTTGTGAACCCAGCAGCACCATGCCGTCGATTTGGCGCGTCAACATCAGGTTGAGGAAGGTTTTTTCCTGCTGATCCTGATGTGCGCAGTCGCCAATCAACACCAGATAGCCTTCCTGCGCCGCGGTGACTTCGACGCCACGGATGATTTCACTAAAGAACGGATCGCAGATGTCCGGCACTATTACCAATATGGTTTGCGTTTCGCCGCGTTTGGCATTGCGCGCCAGCCCGTGTGGCGCATAGCCGACATCAATCACCGCTTGTTCTACTTTCTGCCGGGTGGCAGCCGAGACTTTTTCCGGGTTCATCAGCGCGCGAGAAACCGTGGCGGTAGAGACGCCGGCTTTCTCGGCCACATCTTTCATGGTGGCAGCAGATGAAGGTTGCTTCTGGTCCAACGTATAACTCCTGACGCGGTACAGCGCATTGATTTTCAGACATTGCCGGGCTTCAGCCGGGATGGGCACTATTGATAACCCAACGTCGGGTGAGGTTGTTACTTAATTTGCATAAAAATTGTGACTTGTGCGACTTTTTTCGATCTGGCTCGCAGATGTGATGCGGCCTAACTCTCGGTGGGGTCGATATCCAGTGTCCATTTGGTTTTGCGCGCGGCGGGCAGGGTGGAGATCAGCGGTAGCGAACTGCTTAGCAGCTGTTGCAGGCGTTTACGCGAAGGATGCTGTAGCAACAGTTGCCAGCGCCAGCGCCCACTGCGCTTTGGTGCCAATGCCGGAACCGGACCCATCAGCCACATAGCCTCATCTTTCAGCGGGCTGGCTTCGAGTAAATTGCGCAGCTGTGTGAGGAATTCAGCGGCCTGCGCATTGTCCATGTCTTCCGCGCGGAACAGCGCGTGGCTGGTCCACGGCGGCAGCTGCACCGATTGGCGCTCCAGCAAGGTTTCCTCGGCAAAGGCGAAATAGCCACGATGCAGCAACGTTTGCAACAGCGGATGCTCGGGATGGTGCGTCTGCAGCAGTACTTCACCCTGTTTACCGGCGCGCCCGGCGCGCCCGGCCACTTGGGTATAGAGTTGAGCAAAGCGTTCGGCGGCGCGGAAATCGGCGGAGAATAAGGCGCCATCGACATCCAGCAGGGAAACCAGCGTCACGTCGGGGAAATGGTGCCCTTTTGCCAGCATCTGTGTGCCAACCAGAATGCGGGCACCGCCGCGATGCACATCCGCCAGATGCTGCTCCAGTGCACCTTTGCGGCTGGTGGTATCGCGATCAATGCGCGACACCGGTACGCCGGGAAAGAGTCTGCTGAGCTGCTGCTCAAGCTGCTCTGTACCGACGCCGACCGGCATCAGGTGTGTGGAACCGCAACCCGGACATTGATTGGGCAGCGGGCGCTGGCTGTCGCAGTGGTGGCAGCGCAGCTGACGATGATGCTGATGCAGCGTGTAATAGCTGTCGCAGCGTTGACACTCTGCCAGCCACCCGCAGTCGTGGCACATCAATGCAGGCGAGAATCCGCGGCGGTTGAGGAACAGCAATACCTGATTATCGGCCTGCAGGTGCTGGCGCATTTTGCCCAGCAATGCGGGCGCGAGCCCACCCTTAAGCTGCTGGCCTTTAAGGTCGATTAGCTGTTGCAGTGCCGGTTTGGCGTTGCCCGCGCGTTTGGTAAGATTGAGCTGTCGATACTTGCCGACGCGCACATTGTGCAGCGTTTCCAGCGCCGGTGTGGCAGAACCCATCACAATCGGGATATCTTCTTCGTGAGCGCGAAACACCGCCAGGTCGCGCGCCTGATAGCGCCAGCCTTCCTGCTGCTTGTACGAACTGTCGTGTTCTTCATCAATAATGATTACCCCCGGACGCGCCAGCGGTGTGAACAGCGCGGAACGCGTACCGATGATAATCGCGGTTTCGCCACTGCGCGCACGCAGCCATACCGCAAGACGCTCACTGTCATTGAGTGCCGAGTGCAGCACATCGATCGGCGCATCGAAGCGTTCACGGAAGCGTGCAATAGTTTGCGGTGTCAGGCCGATTTCCGGCACCAGTACCAGCGCCTGTTTGCCGCGCGCCAGCACATTCTCTAGCACGCTGAGATAGACTTCGGTTTTGCCCGAACCGGTAATGCCTGCCAGCAACCACGCTGCATAATGATCATCTTCGCTGCGCATCGCGCCGACGGCCATCGCCTGATCGGTATTGAGACGCAGGCGATCGCCCTTCACCGCAAAGGTGGTGCGCCAGTCGTGCATCTGCGGTGCGTGTTCACGCAGATCGCACAGACCTTTGGCACGCAATGATTGCAGCGCGGCGTCAGTCAGATCCTGTTCACTGACCTGATGGCGATAGAGAGGTTGCTGGCGCAGTGCCGCTAAAGCTTGCTGCTGCTTGGGTGCACGCTTCAGGCTTTCCATGGCCACTTCGCGTCCGGCGTCGTTGACCACCCACTGCCACAACGGCGTTTCCTGCGCCGGTTTGCCCTGACGCAGCAGCACAGGTAGAGCATGGTTGAGCACCTCGCCGAGCGGCGAATGGTAATAGCTGGCGGCCCAGTTAAGGATGCGCCACAGCGCTGGAGAGAATAGGCTTTGATCGTCCAGCACGCTCTCCAGCGGTTTGAGCTGAATCAGAGGCAGGTCGCTGCTTTCTTTTATCGCCACCACAATGCCGATCATTTTGCGATTGCCAAACGGCACGCTGACGCGCGCGCCCACTACCGGCTGCGGCGCATCGGCGGGCAGCAGGTAGTCAAACAGGCGAGGCAGCGGAACGGGCAGGGCAACCTGAACAACGGGCATGTCGATCTCTATCCGGTACTGTAATAAGGAGAAGTAGTGTACACGCTGATGCAACCCTCGTCATACTTCACGCCACCGCCACCGCCACCGCCACCGCCACCGCCACCGCCACAGCGCATAGACACATTGGCTGCGCACGCTCTTTCCATCAGATGGACTGGGATGAGGACGTTCACTGCCTCCCAGTGGCTCAGAGAATAAACAACTGATATTTGCCTGGTGCGGTCAATTTCTGTATACTATGCCGCCTTTGATGAGATAACTTGTCAAAGATACACTTAATTATTAACCGCGTGTGGTGCTGTGCAGGTTCGCCTGGCACGGAGAGCGACACGGCCTTTTATGAGGTTCTCCCATGAAACAAGGTATTCACCCGAAATACGAAGCTGTGACCATCACCTGCTCTTGCGGCAACGTGATCAATACCCGTTCAACCATGACTGGTACCCTGAACCTGGACGTGTGCGGCAAATGCCACCCGTTCTACACTGGTAAGCAGCGTGTTGTTGATTCTGGTGGTCGTGTTGATCGCTTCAACAAGCGTTTCAGCATCCCAGGCAGCAAGAAATAAGATTATTTGCCATCGAATCTTCGGATTCGGCAGCAAGAAAAAACCCAGCCTTGGCTGGGTTTTTTTGTTTCTGGACTCAGTATTCCCAGGTGTCGGGATCGATGCCCATCTCACGCATAATCTGCTTAGCTTCTTCCGGAATCTCATCGCTACGTTCTTTGCGCAAATCGACATCATTTGGCAGCGGCTGCCCGGTGAAAGCATGCAAAAAGGCTTCGCACAGCAATTCGCTATTTGTGGCATGACGCAGGTTATTCACCTGACGGCGCGTGCGTTCATCCGTTAAAATTTTCAGCACTTTCAGCGGGATAGAAACTGTAATCTTCTTAACCTGCTCGCTCTTCTTGCCGTGTTCAGCGTAAGGGCTGATATATTCGCCGTTCCATTCAGCCATGGGTTACCTTAATCAATAAAAGTTGAATATGGGGAAATCCGTTGATTATGCCCGATTTTTCGATGCCTGACCGCTTAAACTGCCGGTTTTATGCTTACGCATCGCTTTTCACAGGAAAGCGCGCTGAACACCAGGCGATGACGCGTAATTTTAGCGGGTATTGATGATTTGCTCAATCTATACGCAAAGACATTTAGATGTCCAGATGTATTGACGTCTATGCGCTGAATGTTATCCTGTTGCCACTTCTTATTACACTTCAGGAACAGTAAGCACCATGACGCGTAAACAGGCAACCATCGCAGTACGCAGCGGTTTGAATGATGACGAGCAATATGGCTGCGTTGTCCCACCGATTCACCTCTCCAGCACCTACAACTTCCTCGACTTTAATGAACCGCGTGCACATGACTACTCACGTCGCGGTAACCCCACGCGTGATGTGGTACAACGCGCGCTGGCAGAACTGGAAGGCGGTGCGGGCGCGGTATTAACCAATACCGGGATGTCAGCGATTCATCTGGTGACCACCGTGTTCCTGAAGCCGGGCGATCTGCTGGTTGCCCCACATGACTGCTACGGCGGCAGCTATCGCCTGTTCGACAGCCTGAGCAAACGCGGTGCTTATCGCGTGAAATTTGTCGATCAGGGTGATAAAGCCGCGCTGGCAGCCGCGCTGGCCGAGAAACCCAAACTCGTGTTGGTGGAGAGCCCAAGCAATCCGCTGCTGCGCGTGGTAGATATCGCCGGCATTTGCCAGGCGGCGCGTGCAGCGGGTGCGATCAGTGTAGTGGATAACACCTTCCTGAGTCCGGCATTGCAAAATCCGCTGGCGCTGGGAGCCGATCTGGTTATCCACTCTTGCACCAAATACCTGAATGGTCACTCGGATGTGGTGGCCGGAGCGGTGATTTCTAAAGATCCGGCGATGGCCACGGATCTTGCCTGGTGGGCGAATAATATTGGTGTAACCGGCGCAGCGTTTGATAGCTACCTGCTGTTGCGCGGTCTGCGCACGCTGGCGCCGCGTATGGCGGCAGCGCAGCGTAATGCGCTGGCGATTGTTGATTACCTGAAGCAACAACCGCTGGTGAAAAAACTGTATCATCCGTCTCTGCCGGAAAATGCCGGACATGAGTACGCGGTGCGTCAACAACGTGGCTTTGGTGCGATGCTCAGCTTTGAACTTGACGCTGATGAAGCGCGTCTGCGCCGCTTCCTGAAAGCGCTGCAGTTGTTCACGCTGGCGGAATCCCTGGGTGGCGTGGAGAGCCTGATTTCGCACACCGCGACCATGACGCATGCCGGCATGTCTGCGGAAGCGCGCGCGGCAGCGGGTATTTCAGAAACGCTGCTGCGTATTTCTGTCGGAATTGAAGATCACGAAGATTTAATCGCCGATCTGGATAATGCATTCCGGATCGCAGCCGAGGAGTAAGCATGACAAGTTCAGCAGGCGCGGGAACGCCGAACAAGCAGTTGCATAAATTTGGTGGCAGTAGCCTGGCGGATGCACGTTGTTATCAACGTGTCGCCAGCATCATGGCGGATTACAGCCAGCCGGGCGATTTAATGGTGGTCTCTGCCGCAGGCAGCACCACCAACCAGCTGATTAGCTGGCTTAAACTGAGCCAGAGCGATCGCTTATCTGCCCATCAGGTGCAACAAGCTTTACGCCGTTTTCACAGCGAACTGATCGCTGCGCTGTTGCCTGTTGAATTTGCTGAAACGCTGACCGCTGCCTTTATTCGCGATTTAGAACGTCTGGCGGCACTGCTTGACGGCGCTATCACCGATGCGGTGTATGCCGAAGTGGTGGGGCACGGTGAAATCTGGTCGGCACGCTTGATGGCGGCAGTGCTGAGCCAGCGTGATATCGAGTCTGCATGGCTGGACGCGCGTGACTTTCTGCGTGCCGAACGTGCTGCGCAGCCACAGGTCGATGAAGGCAAGTCCTGGCCATTGCTACAGGCGCTGCTGGCTCAGCATCCTCATAAGCGTTTGGTAGTAACCGGCTTTATCAGCCGTAGCGATGCCGGTGAAACGGTGTTACTGGGTCGCAATGGTTCGGACTACTCAGCCACGCAGATCGGTGCGCTGGCAGGCGTAAACCGTGTCACCATTTGGAGCGATGTGGCCGGTGTCTATAGCGCCGATCCGCGTAAAGTGTCCGACGCCTGTTTGCTGCCTTTACTGCGCTTAGATGAGGCCAGCGAACTGGCGCGTCTGGCCGCACCGGTATTGCATACACGTACGCTGCAGCCCGTGTCGAATAGCGATATCGATCTGCAGTTGCGTTGCAGCTATCAACCTGAGCAGGGCTCAACGCGCATTGAGCGCGTACTGGCTTCCGGTACCGGCGCGCGTATTGTCACCAGCCACGACGATGTGTGCCTGGTAGAGATCCACATCCCAGAAAACCACGATTTCAAAACGCAGCAGAAAGAGATCGATCTGCTGCTGAAGCGTGCGCAACTGCGTCCGCTGGCGATGGGTGTCCATCCCGATCGCCGTTTGCTGCAACTCTGCTACACCTCCGAAGTGGTGAACAGCGCATTCAATTTGTTGCAGGACGCTGCGCTGCCGGGTCATCTGCAACTGCGCGATGGCTTAGCGTTGGTGGCGTTGGTCGGCGCAGGCGTGACGCGTAACCCGCTCCATAGCCATCGTTTTTGGCAACAGATCAAAGACCAGCCGGTTGAGTTTGTCTGGCAGTCAGAAGATCACATCAGTATTGTTGCCGTACTGCGCGTAGGACCGACGCAGCACCTGATTCAGGGGCTGCACCAGTCATTGTTCCGCGCGGAAAAGCGCATCGGTCTGATGCTGTTTGGTAAAGGCAATATCGGCTCACGCTGGCTGGAGTTGTTTGCCCGCGAGCAGGAAGGCTTATCGGCGCGTACCGGCTTTGAGTATGTGTTGGCAGGCGTGGCGGATAGCAGTCGTAGTTTGCTGAGCTACGAAGGTCTGGAAGCCAGCCGTGCGCTCGCCTTTTTTGATGACGAAGCCGAAGAACGCGATGAAGAGTCGCTGTTCCTGTGGATGCGCGCCCATCCGTTCGATGATTTAGTGGTGCTGGACGTCACCGCCAGCGCACCGCTGGCACAGCAATATCTTGATTTTGCCAGCCACGGTTTCCATGTCATTAGCGCGAACAAAGTCGCAGGCGCATCCAGCAGCCAGAGTTGGCGGCAGATTCGTGATGCGTTCGCCAAAACCGGCCGTCACTGGCTATATAACGCCACGGTAGGCGCAGGATTACCGGTGAACCATACGGTGCGCGATCTGCGCGAAAGCGGCGACAGCATTCTGGCCATCAGTGGTATTTTCTCCGGCACGCTGTCCTGGCTGTTCCTGCAATTTGATGGCACCGTGCCGTTCAGTGAGCTGGTGGATCAGGCCTGGCAGCAAGGTCTCACCGAACCCGATCCGCGCGTAGATCTGTCGGGGCAGGATGTGATGCGCAAGCTGGTCATCCTGGCGCGTGAAGCCGGTTATGACATCGAGCCGGATCAGGTGCGTGTTGAATCGCTGGTGCCGTCGGATTGCGAAGAAGAATCGATTGACCACTTCTTCGAGAATGCCGACGAGTTGAATGACCAAATGCTGCAACGCTTTGAAGCGGCGCAGGAGATGGGCCTGGTGCTGCGCTATGTGGCACGTTTCGATGCCAACGGAAAGGCCCGTGTGGGGGTGGAAGCGGTGCGTCCGGAACACCCGCTGGCTTCACTGCTGCCGTGCGATAACGTGTTTGCTATCGAAAGCCGCTGGTATCGTGATAATCCGCTGGTGATCCGCGGGCCGGGCGCTGGCCGTGATGTGACAGCCGGTGCGTTACAATCGGATATCAATCGCCTCGCACAACTGCTGTAGTCTGCCTTGCAACGCAGACGGTGCCCGCCGTCTGCGCTTTTCACCCTCTGCGCGAACATGAAACTCTTTCAACTTGATTGAATATTTGTCACGCCTGTACATTAATTTTAAGTTGACGCTAACGCGCTAATGGTTCATTTTGTGCATCTGGACGTCTAAACGTATAGATGTTCGCAGGCCGCAAGTTAATCGATATGTGACGACGAGGTAATCTGGATGAGTTTCTTTCACGCCAATCAGCGCGAAGCGTTGAACCAAAGCCTGGCTGAGCTGAACGGGCAAATTAATGTCTCTTTTGAATTTTTCCCGCCTCGCACCAGTGAAATGGAAGAAACCTTGTGGAGTTCGATTGATCGACTGAGCATCCTGAAACCGAAATTCCTCTCTGTCACCTACGGTGCGAACTCTGGCGAACGCGACCGTACACACAGCATCATCAAAGGCATTAAAGAGCGCACCGGCCTGGAAGCGGCTCCTCATCTGACCTGCATTGATGCCACGCGTGATGAGTTACGCACCATCGCGCGCGATTACTGGGATAACGGTATCCGTCACATCGTGGCCCTGCGCGGCGATTTGCCTCCGGGTAGCGGCAAGCCTGAGATGTACGGCGCTGATTTGGTTGAATTGCTTAAAGAAGTGGGCGATTTTGATATCTCCGTAGCCGCTTATCCGGAAGTGCATCCTGAAGCGAAAAGTGCGCAAGCGGATTTGATCAACCTGAAGCGTAAAGTCGATAACGGTGCCAACCGCGCCATCACGCAGTTCTTCTTTGATGTTGAGAGTTACCTGCGCTTCCGCGATCGCTGTGTTGCGGCAGGCATTGATGTCGAAATCGTGCCGGGCATTTTGCCGGTATCTAACTTCAAACAGCTGCAGCGCTTTGCCACCATGACTAACGTGCGCGTGCCGGGCTGGATGAATGCGATGTTTGCCGGACTGGATGACGATCCAGAAACCCGCAAAATGGTCGGCGCCAATATCGCCATGGACATGGTGAAAATCCTGTCACGCGAAGGGGTGAAGGATTTCCACTTCTACACGCTGAACCGCGCAGAATTGAGTTACGCCATCTGTCACACGCTGGGTGTGCGTCCGACCTTAACGAACTGATTTTATTAAATAGAATTATGAGGGGGCCAATGTGCCCTCTTTTCATTGGCACCATGTTACCCAGCGGGAAGAGGCGGCAAATGGAGTAAAGCGTTGGGCGCCAGGGATGGCGCACGCCGAGCGATCAGGGACGAGATAGCGGCTTTACGTAATTGCCGCCTCTTCCCGCGACGCGCAACACCCATTAAAAAAGGGGCACATTGGCCCCTTCGTGATTAGCGTTTTACGCCACTAGCCCGTATTACGCATACCCGCTGCTACACCCGCAATCGTCACCATCAACGCTTGTTCAACACGCGCATCCGGCTCGTCACCACGCTCTTCCTGCGCACGTGCACGATGCAGCAGTTCAGCCTGCAACACGTTGAGCGGATCGGTGTAAACGTTACGCAGCGCGATAGACTCGGCGATCCATGGCTGGTCAGCCATCAAATGCGCATCGTTGGCGATGGTCAACACGGCTTTGATATCCGCAGCCAGCTGATCGCGCAACTGCAGACCCAGCGGCCACAGTGATTTATCAACCAGACGCTGATCGTAATACTCCGCCAGCCACAGGTCAGCTTTCGAGAACACCATCTCCAGCATGCCCAGACGGGTGGCGAAGAACGGCCATTGGCTACACATCGCTTCCAGCTGATCCTGATGACCTTCGTCCATCGCCTTCTGCAGCGCCGCACCGGCACCGAGCCAGGCTGGCAGCATCAAACGGTTCTGCGTCCAGGCGAAGATCCACGGAATCGCACGCAGTGATTCCACGCCGCCGGTAGGACGACGCTTCGCCGGACGTGAACCGAGTGGCAGTTTACCCAGCTCTTGCTCTGGCGTGGCCGAACGGAAATACGGTACGAAGTCCGGGTTTTCACGCACATAGCCGCGATACATGGCGCAGGAATGGGCTGACAAACCGTTCATGATCTCTTTCCACTCGCGCTTAGGCTCGGGCGGTGGCATCAGGTTGGCTTCCAGAATCGCACCGGTATACAGCGACAGGCTGGCGATGGTGACTTCTGGCAAACCATATTTGAAGCGAATCATCTCGCCTTGTTCGGTCACGCGCAGGCCGCCTTTCAGGCTGCCCGGCGGTTGCGACAGCAGTGCTGCGTGTGCCGGTGCGCCGCCACGGCCGATGGAACCCCCGCGTCCGTGGAACAGCGTCAGCGTGATGCCGGCTTTCTCACAGGTCTTGATCAACGCATCCTGTGCTTCGTACTGCGCCCAGCTGGCGGCCATCACGCCGGCATCTTTCGCCGAATCGGAATAACCAATCATCACCATCTGTTTGCCGTTGATGAAACCGCGATACCAATCGATATTCAGCAACTGCGTCATGACGTCATTGGCGTTGTTCAAATCGTCGAGGGTTTCGAACAGTGGCGCTACCGGCATCGCGTAAGGAATACCGGCTTCTTTTAACAGCAAGTGCACCGCCAGCACGTCCGATGGCGTTTTCGCCATTGAAATCACGTAGGAGGCGATGGAACCCTGCGGTGCTTCAGCCACCACTTTACAGGTGTCCAGTACTTCACGGGTGTTGTCGCCCGGCTCCCATTGATGCGGCAGCAGCGGACGTTTGGAATTCAGTTCGCGGATCAGGAACGCCTGTTTGTCGGCTTCTGACCAGCTTTCGTAGTCACCCAGCCCCAGATAGCGTGTCACTTCGGCAATCGCTTCGGTGTGACGGGTGCTCTCCTGGCGGATATCAATACGCACCAGCGGCACGCCAAAGCACTTCACGCGGCGCAGCGTATCCAGCAACTGACCGTTGGCGATGATGCCCATGCCGCACTGTTGCAGAGATTGATAGATGGCGAACAGCGGTTGCCACAGTTGATCGTTCGAGACCAGTAGATCGGCAGGGCGCGGCAGGCGCTCGCCTTTCAAACGACGGCCTAAATAAGCTTGCGTGGTCATCAGCTGGCCACGGATGCGCTTCAGAATCATGCGGTACGGTTCCAGCGCTTCTGGATCGCCGCACAACTCGCGTACTTCATCGCTGCATTCGGACATCGACAGTTCAGAAATCAGCACGCCCACGTCGCGCAGGAACAGATCGGCGGCTTTCCAGCGGCTCAACTGCATCGCATGGCGTGTGATAGGTGCGGTGACGTTCGGGTTACCGTCGCGATCGCCGCCCATCCACGAGGTGAATTTAATCGGCACGAAATCGACGGGCAACTTAATACCAAAGGTCTCTTCAACCTGCTCGTTCAGCTCGCGCAGGAATGCCGGTACGCCTTGCCACAGGCTATTTTCGACCACGGCAAAGCCCCATTTGGCTTCATCAATCGGTGTTGGACGATACTTACGGATTTCATCGGTATGCCAGGCTTGTGCGACCAACTGACGCAGGCGACGCATGACTTGCGTGCGCTCGTAATCGGAGAGATCGCTGTGGTCGAGTTGCTGCAGGCAGCTATTCACTTCGCCCAGCATGTGGATCAGCGTACGTCGGGTGATCTCCGTTGGGTGAGCGGTCAGCACCAGCTCCAGCGACAGTTCTTCGATCGCCTGGCGAATCGAACTTTCGCTGATGTCGTTTTGCTGCTTCAGACGTTCAAAGGTCTTCTTCAGGATTTCCGGATTATTCGCGCCATCGCCGCTGCGGGAGATGGTCTGATACTGCTCTGCCACGTTGGTCAGGTTGAGGAACTGGCTAAACGCGCGTGCAACAGGTAGTAACTCGTCATTAGACAGGTTTTGCAGCGTGTTCAGCAGTTCCTTACGATCGGTGTCATTGCCTGCGCGGGAGGACTTAGAGAGTTTGCGGATGGTTTCCACCCGATCGAGGATGTTCTCTCCCAGTGCATCCTTTATCGTATCCCCGAGCAGTTTGCCGAGCATACTGACATTACTTCGCATTGCGGAATATTGTTCGTTCATTTGACCCTGACACCCTTATCGTCTTGAAAGTACCCTTACACCCAACGGGCATAACATCGTCTTTTATCTAGCCACGGTTCTTCCTGTTCGTCAATTGACTTAAATTGACGATAATTCGCTGCTAACTACCGGAAATTCATAGAATTAACTTGGGGGGAAGCGAGATAAGTTATTCTTATTATCAAATCCCGAACAATGACCGGGCAATTTACTGTTTTAACAGTGAATTGCCCCATCTATTGTTAATCAGTGACAAAAATGCTGAACAACCTGCGTGATAAGCGCATGAGTTGGCTTAATAAATGCGGTATCGATAAATTCATCTGGCTGGTGCGCCTGATTGATCGATCCTGGACCTAAAACCAGCGTTGGACACAATTGCTGGATAAAAGGCGCTTCGGTGCAATAGTTCACCACTTCAGTCGGCACGCCCAGCAGTTTCTCTACCACTTTCACCAGCTCATGATCGGCCGGACATTCGTAGCCAGGAATCGGCGGGTGCAGTTCACCTACCGTTAAACGCCCCGGCCAGCGTTCGCTTACTGGCGCCAAGGCTTCATTCAGCAAGCCATCCAAATCGCTCAGAGTTAAGCCCGGCAGCGGACGAATATCCATGTGCAATTCGCAGCAGGCGCAGATACGGTTCGCGGCATCGCCACCGTGAATGTGACCAAAGTTCATGGTCGGGTAAGGAATCGCAAATCCATCGTGGTTATAGCGATTTTTCAGGGTATTGCGCAGTTGCATCAGCTGGGTAATGGATTCATGCATCAGCTCAATGGCGTTCACACCGCGTGAAGGATCGCTGGAGTGGCCTGACTGACCCTGAATACGAATCACGTTCGACAGATGACCTTTGTGCGCGCGCACCGGCTTCAGTGAGGTCGGCTCACCAATGATGGCGCAATCTGGACGCAACTGGGTGGATTCGGAAAAGTACTTCGCACCGGCCATGGTGGTCTCTTCATCGGCGGTGGCGAGGATGTACAGTGGCTTGCTCAGTTTGGTCACGTCAACGTCACGCAGCGCATCCAGAATAAAAGCAAAGAAGCCTTTCATATCCGCCGTACCTAAACCGTATAGCTTGTTGTCGTGCTCGGTCAGGGTGAAAGGATCGCGCGTCCAGCGGCCATCATCATACGGAACGGTATCGGTATGGCCTGCCAGCAGCAGGCCGCCAGCACCCAAACCGCTGCGTGCCAGCATATTGAATTTATGACGCGTACCCGGGACTGGCTGGACTTCAACACTGAAGCCTAAATCGCGGAACCAGCCCGCCAGCAAATTGATTAAAGTTTCATTGCTCTGATCCAGCGCGCTGTCAGTGGCGCTGATCGATGGTGTGGCAATCAGCTGGCGGTAGAGTTCGATAAAAGGTGGTAATTTTGTCTTCACTGTTGACGGTCCTTGGGTTAGGATGTATCAATATTCATGCATTAATAGTGAATAAAAATACAATAACGTCGTTTGCAAGTGAAGCGTAAAATCATCTGCAAACGGCATCGTGGGCAACGGGGCAAAGCCGCGACCCGGAATGAGTGACTGTAAAAAGGGTTACAGCCTGATGTTGAATACGCTGATCGTTGGTGCCAGTGGTTATGCTGGCGTAGAGCTTGCCACTTACCTGAATCGCCATCCGCATATGAACATAACCGCTTTGGCGGTTTCAGCGCAAAGCCCGGACGCCGGAAAATTACTCTCCGATCTGCATCCGCAGCTGAAAGGCATTGTCGATTTGCCGCTGCAGCCGCTGAGTGAGGCTTCCGAGTGGGCAGACAAAGTCGATGTGGTGTTCCTCGCGACCGCGCATGAAGTCAGCCACGATCTGGCACCCGAATTCCTCAAAGCAGGCTGTGTGGTGTTTGACCTTTCCGGTGCGTTCCGTGTCAACGACGATGCTTTCTATACTCAATATTATGGTTTCAGCCATCAACATCAGGATTGGCTGGATAAAGCCGTTTACGGCCTGGCCGAATGGCAGCATGACAAAATCAAAGATGCACAGTTGGTTGCTGTGCCGGGTTGCTATCCAACGGCTGCACAATTGTCATTGAAGCCGCTGGTCGAAGCCGGTTTGCTTAACGATGCACAATGGCCGGTGATCAATGCCACCAGTGGTGTGAGCGGCGCAGGGCGTAAAGCCAACGTCGGCACCAGCTTCTGTGAAGTGAGCCTGCAGCCGTATGGCTTGTTCAATCATCGTCATCATCCTGAAATCGTGGCGCATCTCGGTACGCCTGTGATTTTCACCCCGCATCTGGGTAGCTTCCCGCGCGGTATTCTTTCGACCACCACCTGCCGCCTGAAAGCGGGCGTGACGCAGCAAGACGTGGCAGATGCCTTCCACAAGGCTTACCACGACAAACCGCTGGTGCGTGTGTATGACAAAGGTGTCCCGGCATTGAAAGCCGTGGTCGGCTTGCCGTTCTGCGATATTGGCTTTGCCATGCAGGGCGAGCACCTGATTGTGGTGGCGGCCGAAGATAACCTGCTGAAAGGTGCCTCTTCGCAGGCGGTTCAGTGTTTGAATATTCGTTTCGGCTACCCTGAAACATTGTCTCTGATTTAACGGACGGAAACTGCAATGAATCCATTGATTATTAAGCTGGGTGGCGTACTGCTGGATAGCGAAGAAGCGCTGGCCCGCTTGTTTGATGCGCTGCTGGCCTACCGCAATGAACATCAGCGTCCGCTGATCATTGTGCACGGCGGCGGCTGCCTGGTTGACGAGCTGATGAAGAAGCTCGCTCTGCCAGTGAAAAAGAAGAACGGTTTGCGCGTGACGCCAGCCGATCAGATTGACATTATTACTGGTGCCCTGGCGGGTACAGCGAACAAGACCTTGCTGGCTTGGGCGAAGAAGTACGGCATTGGTGCTGTGGGCTTATGCCTCGGTGATGCGGGCCTGGTAAACGTGGCGCAGTTCGATGAAGAACTCGGGCATGTAGGCAACGCGACGCCAGGTAATCCAGCGCTGGTGAATACCTTACTGAGCGCGGGCTATATGCCGGTGATCAGCTCCATCGGTATTACTGACGGCGGCGATCTGATGAACGTCAACGCTGACCAGGCAGCGACCGCGCTGGCAGCGACCATTGGTGCTGATTTAGTCCTGCTTTCAGATGTCAGCGGTATTCTCGATGGCAAAGGTCAACGTATCGAAGAGATGACGGCCGATAAAGCACAGCAGCTGATCGATCAGGGCATTATTACTGATGGCATGATCGTTAAAGTGAACGCGGCACTCGATGCCGCACGTACTTTAGGTCGTCCGGTTGATATCGCCAGCTGGCGCCATGCTGAACAGCTGCCAACCCTTTTCAACGGCGTGTCGATTGGCACCCGGATTCTCGCATAATCAAGGATTTAAGACATGAGCACGCAAAACATCAAAAAAATCGTTCTGGCCTATTCTGGCGGTCTGGATACTTCGGCCATCATTCCATGGTTGAAAGAGAATTACGGCGGTTGTGAAGTGGTGGCATTCGTGGCCAACATTGGCCAGGACCCAGCCGATCTGGAAGGCGTTGAGAAGAAGGCGCTGCAGTCTGGTGCATCTGAGTGTCACGTTGCTGACCTGCGTGAAGAGTTCATCAGCGAATACGTGTATCCCGTGCTGCAAACCGGTGCTTTGTACGAAGGCACTTACCTGCTGGGCACCTCAATGGCACGTCCAATCATCGCCAAAGCGCAGGTTGAGCTGGCGCTGAAAGTCGGTGCAGACGCGCTGTGCCACGGTGCGACCGGTAAAGGCAACGATCAGGTGCGTTTTGAAACCACCTACACCGCACTGGCGCCACAGCTGAAAGTGGTTGCGCCATGGCGTGAGTGGGATCTGCGTTCACGTGAAGCGCTGCTGGATTACCTGAAAGTGCGTAACATCCCAACGACGGCATCACTGGAAAAAATCTACAGCCGTGATGAGAACGCGTGGCACATCTCTACTGAAGGTGGCGTGCTGGAAAGCCCAGCGAATGCACCGAACAAAGATTGCTGGGTGTGGACCGTTGATCCACTGGAAGCGCCAGATCAGCCAGAGAACGTCACTGTGACCGTTGAGAAAGGTCGTGTGGTGGCGGTAAACGGCGAGAAGCTGAGCCCGTTCCAGTGTCTGGAAAAACTGAACGTGCTGGGCGCGAAACACGGCGTGGGTCGTATCGACATCGTGGAAAACCGTCTGGTCGGTATCAAATCTCGCGGCTGCTATGAAACCCCTGGCGGCACCATTATGGTCAACGCACTGCGTGCGGTTGAGCAGCTGGTACTGGATCGTGACAGCTTCAAATGGCGTGAGCAGCTGGGCCACGAAATGTCATATGTAGTTTACGACGGTCGCTGGTTTGCGCCGCTGCGTAAATCTATCCAGGCTGCTGCCGAGTCCCTGGCAGAAGAGGTGAATGGCGAAGTGGTACTGCAGCTGTATAAAGGCCACGCCACTGCGATTCAGAAAACCTCGGCGAACAGCCTGTACTCGGAAGAGTTCGCGACCTTCGGCGAAGACGAAGTTTACGACCACAGCCACGCGGGCGGCTTCATCCGTCTGTTCTCTCTCTCTTCACGCATTCGTGCACTGAACGAGCAGAAGAAGTAATACCGCGGCAGATAACACATTTTGCAAGGGCGGCTTCGGGCCGCCCTTTCTATAACAGCATTCAGGAGTTAAGCAGATGGCACTTTGGGGCGGACGTTTTTCGCAGGCAGCAGACCAACGGTTTAAACAGTTCAACGATTCACTGCGTTTTGACTATCGTCTGGCGGAGCAGGACATCACCGGTTCGGTAGCGTGGTCTAAAGCGCTGGTTACCGTGAATGTGCTGAGCAGCGATGAGCAGCAGCAACTGGAAGCCGCATTGAATGAACTGCTGGCAGAAGTGCACGCCAATCCAGAGCAGATTCTGCAAAGCGATGCCGAAGATATCCATAGCTGGGTAGAAGGCAAGCTAATCGACAAAGTCGGCGCACTGGGCAAAAAACTGCACACTGGCCGTAGCCGTAACGATCAGGTCGCTACCGATCTGAAACTGTGGTGCAAAGAGCAGGTCGCAGTGCTGCTGGACGCCACGCGTGAACTGCAATCAGCCCTCGTTGCCACCGCTGAAGCCAATCAGGATGCGGTGATGCCGGGCTATACGCACCTGCAGCGCGCGCAGCCGGTGACTTTTGCGCACTGGTGCCTGGCGTATGTCGAAATGCTGGCGCGTGACGAAAGCCGTCTGCAGGATACGCTGAAGCGCCTAGACGTGAGCCCGCTGGGCTGTGGCGCACTGGCCGGCACCGCATATGAAATCGATCGCCAGCAGCTGGCGGGCTGGTTAGGCTTTGCCTCTGCCACACGTAACAGCCTTGATACCGTGTCTGATCGTGACCACGTGCTGGAGCTGCTGTCGGATGCCTCAATCGGCATGATTCACCTTTCACGTTTCGCAGAAGACCTGATTTTCTTCAACACTGGCGAAGCGGGCTTCCTTGAACTGTCTGACAAAGTAACGTCGGGTTCTTCATTGATGCCACAGAAGAAAAACCCGGATGCACTGGAGCTGATTCGCGGCAAATGTGGCCGTGTACAAGGCGCACTGACCGGCATGATGATGACACTGAAAGGCTTGCCGCTCGCCTACAACAAAGACATGCAGGAAGACAAAGAAGGCCTGTTCGATGCGCTCGATACCTGGGTTGATTGTCTGCATATGTCAGTACTGGTGCTGGACGGCATTCAGGTGAAACGTCCACGTTGTCAGGAAGCGGCCGAGCAGGGTTACGCCAACTCCACCGAACTGGCGGATTATCTGGTGGCCAAAGGTGTACCGTTCCGTGAAGCGCACCACATTGTTGGTGAAACCGTGGTTGAAGCGATCAAGCAGGGCGTGGCGCTGGAAGCGTTAAGCCTGGCGCAATTGAAGCAGTTCAGTGCGGTGATTGAGGATGACGTTTATCCGATTCTGTCGCTGCAATCCTGCCTCGACAAGCGTAATGCACAGGGCGGTGTGTCGCCTCAGCAAGTCGCATTTGCCATCGCTGAAGCGAAAAAGCGTTTAGGCTAAAAAAAGAGCGGGCTCCTTTTCGGTAGCCCGCCAACCTCTAGCTTCAGAAATACATATTGTTATAGGCACATCATCAAGGGCTGGCACTCCCGGCCAACACTTTGATTTTTACCGCTGATTGCAGGTGATGCTCGACGTCATCTCAGCGTCTTTTTCAACATTGCTTGCTATGGCCGGTATTATTCCTGTTCATCGCTTGATAGGGCCAATCGTTCATTGCTATTCTATCTATCGCCACGGGCTATCGTGGTTTGGAGGAAATCAATGAACATTCGTGATCTGGAGTATCTGGTTTCGCTTGCGGAGCATCGCCATTTCCGGCGTGCAGCTGATGCGTGTCATGTCAGCCAACCTACCTTGAGCGGTCAAATTCGAAAGCTTGAAGATGAGCTCGGTGTGATGCTGCTGGAGCGTACCAGCCGTAAGGTGTTATTTACCCAGGCTGGACTGTTGCTGGTGGATCAGGCGCGAACTGTGCTGCGCGAAGTCAAAGTGCTGAAGGAGATGGCGAGCCAACAGGGCGAAGCGATGTCCGGACCGCTGCATATTGGTCTGATTCCAACCACTGGCCCGTATTTGCTGCCGCAGATCATTCCCATGCTGCATCAAACCTTCCCTAAACTCGAAATGTACCTGCACGAAGCGCAAACGCAGCAACTGCTGGCACAACTCGACAGTGGCAAACTGGATTGCGCGATTCTGGCGCTGGTGAAAGAGAGCGAAGCCTTTATTGAGGTGCCGCTGTTTGATGAGCCAATGAAGCTGGCGATCTACAAGGATCATCCATGGCACGATCGCGATCGTGTGCCGATGTCTGATCTGGCCGGCGAAAAGCTGCTGATGCTGGAAGATGGCCACTGCTTGCGCGATCAAGCCATGGGCTTCTGCTTTGAAGCCGGTGCGGATGAAGATACCCATTTCCGCGCAACCAGCCTGGAAACGCTACGCAACATGGTCGCGGCAGGAAGCGGCATTACTTTGCTGCCTTCGCTGGCGGTGCCGAATGAGCGAGTGCGTGATGGCGTGTGCTATCTGCCTTGCTATAAGCCGGTTCCGCAGCGCACGATTGCTTTGGTTTATCGCCCAGGATCACCTCTGCGCAGCCGCTATGAGCAGCTGGCAGAAGCAATCAAAACCCACATGCAGGGTCATCTGGACACGTCGTTAAAACAGGCGGTTTAAGCCGTTGAGCGCCGCGACGCGATAGGCCTCGGCCATGGTCGGATAGTTGAAGGTGGTATTCACGAAGTACTCGATCGTGTTGCCGCCGTTCTTCTGCTCCATAATGGCTTGCCCGATGTGAATAATTTCTGCCGCACGTTCGCCAAAGCAGTGAATACCTAAAATCTCTTTGGTTTCACGATGGAACAGAATCTTCAGGCTACCCACGTGCATCCCCACAATCTGCGCACGCGCCAGATGTTTGAACTGCGCACGACCCACTTCGTAAGGCACTTTCATCGCAGTCAGCTGCTGTTCGGTTTTACCCACTGAGCTGATCTCCGGAATGGTATAAATCCCGGTGGGAATATCTTCGATCAAATGAGCAGTGGCTTCACCTTTAATGATCGCCTGTGCCGCAATTCGGCCCTGATCGTAGGCGGCTGAAGCCAGGCTCGGATAACCAATCACGTCGCCCACTGCATAGATGTGCGGCTGCGCAGTCTGGTACATGCTGTTCACTTTCAACAGGCCACGACCATCAGCTTCCAGCCCAACATTTTCCAGCGCCAGTGAATCGGTGTTACCGGTACGGCCGTTCGCATACAGCAGGCAATCCGCTTTCACTTTCTTGCCCGACTTCAGGTGCATGATCACGCCATCACTCACACCTTCAATCTTCTCGAACTCTTCGTTGTGACGAATCACCACGCCGCTGTTCCAGAAGTGATAGGAGAGCGAATCTGACATTTCCTGATCGAGGAATGCCAGCAAACGATCACGGGTGTTAATCAAATCCACCTTGACGTTCAGGCCACGGAAAATTGATGCGTATTCGCAACCAATCACACCGGCACCGTAGATGATCACATGGCCAGGTTCATGATGCAGATTGAGGATGGAGTCGGAGTCGTAAATGCGTGGGTGCGTAAAGTCGACGTCTGCAGGATGGTAAGGACGTGAACCGCACGCAATCACGAATTTTTCTGCGGTTAAGCGTTCGCGGGTGCCATCGGGCTGTTCAACTTCGATGGTGTTGGCATCAACAAAATGGGCATCGCCCTGATAAAGCTCACAACGGTTGCGCTCATAAAATCCCTGACGCATTGCCGTTTGCTGACTGATAACGTTTTCGGTGTGATTCAAAATGTCAGCAAATGAGGAGCGCAGGAGTCGGGTGTGATCGCTATAAAGAGGGTTTTGATTGAACTCGATAATACGGCTGACAGCGTGACGTAAAGCTTTGGAGGGGATGGTCCCCCAGTGAGTACAACCGCCGCCGATATTATGGTAGCGTTCGATCACTGCAATGCGCGCTCCCTGCTTCACCAGGCCCATTGCCGCACCTTCGCCGCCAGGACCTGAGCCAATCACAATGGCATCGTAATCGTAAGACTTTTGCATACCAGTACGTCCTATTTTTCTATCACATTTTTACAACGAGATTCTAACATCTCACCGCGCACTTCTGAATTCTAACAGCGAAAAATCCCCAGTTTTGACAAAGCGTGAGGTACACAGGCGGTCACAAACTTTGCGCCACTGTACGCTGAAAAGTTTGTTATAGTGCCTTCCAGATCACTTAAAAGGCCGGGAAAATGGGCGTCAGGGCGCAACAGAAAGAACGTACAAGACGTACGCTGATTGAAGCAGCCTTCAGTCAGTTAAGTGCAGAAAGGAGTTTTGCCAGCCTGAGTTTGCGTGAAGTTGCGCGTGAAGCCGGGATTGCACCTACCTCGTTTTATCGTCACTTTAAAGATGTGGATGAACTGGGTTTGACCATGGTCGACGAAAGCGGCCTGATGTTACGCCAGTTGATGCGCCAGGCACGCCAGCGCATTGCCAAGGGCGGCAGCATCATCAAGACCTCCGTTTCCACATTTATGGAATTTATCGGGAACAATCCCAACGCTTTTCGTCTCTTACTACGCGAGCGCTCCGGAACATCGGCCGCGTTTCGTGCCGCAGTTGCGCGAGAAATTCAGCACTTTATTGCTGAGCTCGCGGATTACCTTGAGCTGGAAAATCGGATGCCGCGCAGCTTTACCGAAGCGCAGGCCGAAGCCATGGTGACCATCGTGTTCAGCGCCGGTGCGGAAGCGCTGGATGTGGATATCGAACAGCGTCGCAAGCTGGAAGATCGCCTGGTGCTGCAATTGCGCATGATCGCCAAAGGCGCTTATTACTGGTATCGCCGGGAGCAGGAACGTCTGGCGGTGACCCTGGAAAAACCCGAAGAGTAATGTGATAAGGATAATGAAATGATTGAGCAAGACCCACGCGATAAAGGAACCCTGTTGTTGGCTTTTATCACCGGTTTAGCGATCAACGGCTCCTTTTCGGTGCTGTTCAGTACGTTTGTGCCTTTTTCGATATTCCCGCTGATCGCCCTTGGCCTCGCAGCCTGGTGTCTGCATCAGCGTTATCTTAACCGCAATATGCCCGATGGCATGCCTTCACTGGCCGCGGCGTTTTTCCTGTTGGGTATTCTGGTGTATAGCGCGCTGGTGCGTGCTGAATATCCGGATATCGGTTCCAACTTCATCCCGACCATTTTGATGGTGGCGCTGGTGTTCTGGATTGCCACTCGCTTCCGCCGCGCCAGGAACAAAAGCTAAATACAACAACGGGAACCGCAGGGTTCCCGTTTTGTTTTACGCTTTACGCGTGAGCCAGACGCCGCATTCCATATGATGGGTGTACGGGAACTGGTCGAACAACGCTAGCCGCGACACGTCATGCGTTTCACTCAGCGTGGCAAGATTGTCGCACAGGGTTTGCGGGTTGCAGGAGATATACAGGATGCGTGGATACGCCTGCACCATCTTCACGGTTTCCTCATCCAGGCCACTGCGTGGTGGATCGACAAAGATGGTCTCGCATTGATAGCTCTTCAGGTCGATACCTTCTAAGCGGTTGAAGCTGCGCACGCCATTCATCGCCTGCGTAAACTCTTCCGCCGCCATGCGAATGATCTGCACATTGTCGATATGGTTGGCGGCAATATTGTACTGCGCCGACGCCACCGAAGGTTTCGCGATCTCGGTTGCCAGTACGCGATGGAAGTTTCGCGCCAGCGCCAGTGAGAAGTTGCCGTTGCCGCAGTAAAGCTCCAGCAAATCACCACGTGAGCCCTGAGTGACATCCAGCGCCCATTCCAGCATCTGAATGTTCATCGCCGCATTAGGCTGGGTGAAGCTGTTCTCCACCTGACGATAAATCATCTCTTTGCCCGCTACGGGCAGGCATTCATCGACGTAATCGCGATCAAGGCAGATTTTGGTTTTGGTCGCACGGCCAATCAACTGCACATCGATGCCTTCAGCGCGCAGGGTGTCGCGCAGCGCGGTGGCGGCTTCCGTCCAGTCCGCTTCCAACTTACGGTGATACAACAGCGAAATCACAATCTGATTGCTCATCGTCGACAGGTAGTCGATTTGGAAAAGCTTGAAACGCAGCGCTTTGTTATCACGGATCGCATCGATCAATTTTGGCATCAACTGGTTGATCAACGCGCTGGCAGCAGGGAATTGATCCACACGGATGCGCTGCTTAGTCTCTTGATCAAAGATGATGTGGTACAGATCGTCGCCATCATGCCAGATACGGAATTCGGCGCGCATACGGTAGTGGCTGACCGGTGAGCGGAACACCTCCACGTCAGGCGCGGCAAAGGGCACCATCATCGCCTGTAAACGGCTGACTTTTTCCGCCAGTTGCGCGTCGTATTGTTCAATCGGGAGCTGTTCGGGTGTCATCTTTAATCCTGGTAATAAACTAGCTTGCCGGGCGATTGTAGGCATTCACCTGCTGATGTCCAGTTCTGTGAGAAGATGATGGCTGGCAGTCTGGATTCCCGACCTTCTTAACCGTAGACTGCGACTGCCGGCCTCCTTGAGTTAAAAGGGAATCCAGTGTGAATCTGGAGCTGACGCGCAGCGGTAAAAGAATGTCATGGTGATCGATCATTAAACACTGTCCTGTGGGATGGGAAGTTTTTCACCATTTATGATTCTCAGCCCGAAGACCTGCCGGTGTGTCGTCGCAATCACTGCAACCATCGCGTGCTATCGGTTGTAGGCCTGCGGCATCCTGCTTCGTCTTTTGGATGCTTACAACAATGAATAAAAGCAAAACTACGCTGTGTGCCTTCAGTGCAACGGCGCTTTCACTCTGGGCTGCGTATGGCTACGCTCAGGATGATGATACGCAAATCGTTACCGCTAATCGTTTCGCTCAGCCGGTTTCATCGGTGCTGGCACCGACAACGGTAGTCACCCGTGAAGAGATCGATCGCTGGCAGGCGAAAAGCCTGACGGATGTGATGCGCCGTTTACCGGGCGTGGATATCGCGCAGAATGGTGGCCTTGGTCAATCCAGCTCGATGTTTATCCGTGGTACTAACTCCAGCCATGTGCTGATATTAATTGACGGCGTTCGCCTCAATCAGGCGGGTATTTCTGGTTCGTCTGATCTAAGCCAGATTCCGTTGTCACTGGTGCAGCGCATCGAATATATCCGTGGCGCGCGTTCAGCGGTTTATGGTTCGGATGCGATTGGTGGGGTGGTGAACATTATTACCGGCCGTGATAAAGCAGGTACCACGTTGACGGCGGGTGTCGGTTCCAATGGCTACCAAAGTTATGATGGTTCCACGCAGCAAATGCTGGGGGATGCCACCAAACTCACCATGGCGGGTAATTATACCTACACCAAGGGTTACGACGTGGTGGCCAACTTGCCTGACGTTTACGGCGATCCCGCGCAGAAAGACCGTGACGGCTTTATGAGCAAAACCTTGTATGGATCGTTGGAGCATCAATTTAACGATGAATTCAGCGGTTTCGTGCGTGGCTATGGTTTCGACAACCGAACGGCTTACGATGGTTACCCTACTTATGTAGAGCCGAACACCTTTGTCGATACTCGCCAGCTTTACAGCCAAACCTGGGATACCGGTCTGCGCTTCAATCAGGGTATCTACTCATCCCAATTAATCGCCAGCTACAGCCATACCAAAGATTACAACTACAGCCCGCAACTCGGTAAATACGATGCGACCGCCTCATTAAATGATGTTCAGCAGTACAACCTGCAGTGGGGTAACACTGTGCAGGTCGGACATGGTGCGATCAGCGGGGGCGTGGACTGGCAGAAACAGACTTCAGAACCGGGTACTAACTCCACTATTGAAGGTCAGGAACAACGTAATACTGGGATTTATGCTACTGCGCAGCAGCAATTTGGCAGCGTAACGCTGGAAGGGGCAGTACGTGGCGACGACAATGATGCGTTTGGCTGGCATAACACCTGGCAGAGCAGTGCCGCGTGGGAGTTTGTTGACGGCTACCGTGTTTTCGCTTCTTACGGTACGGCATTCAAATCGCCGAATTTAGGACAGCTTTACAGCCAGACGTATGGTAACCCGGATCTGAAGCCTGAAAAGAGCAAGCAGTGGGAAGGGGGCTTTGAGGGGCTGACGGGCCCGGTAAACTGGCGTGTATCCGGCTACCGCAATGATATCGACAATCTGATTGATAGCGACCCAAGCACTTACGTTTATTACAACATCGATAAAGCACGCATCAAAGGGGTGGAAGCCACAGCATCCTTCGATACTGGCCCGCTCAGCCATCAAATCTCATACGATTATGTTGATGCGCGTGATGCAGAGACTAATCAGCAGCTAGTACGCCGTGCTAAGCAGCAGGTGAAATACCAACTCGACTGGACAATCTACGATTTTGACTGGTCTGTGACCTATCACTATCTTGGCGATCGTTACGATAACGATTACAACCACTCTTACACGCCGCAGCGCGTGAAATTGGGCGGTGTGAGCTTGTGGGATCTCGCAGTCTCGTATCCGGTCACATCGCAACTCACCGTTCGTGGTAGAATTGCCAACCTGTTCGATAAAGACTACGAGACAGTGTATGGCTATCCAACTCCAGGAACGGAGTATTACCTCAGCGCCAGCTACAGCTTCTGATCCGCGTCCCACCGTGCTGGTGTTTGACTCCGGCGTCGGTGGGCTCTCCGTCTATGATGAGGTCCGGCAGTTATTGCCGGATCTTCACTATTTATATGCCTTCGATAATGAAGGTTTCCCTTACGGTGAAAAAACCGAAGACTTTATTGTCGAGCGTGTGGTTGCTGTGGTTGAGGCGATTACAAAACGCTTCCCGCTGGCATTAGTCATCATTGCCTGTAACTCGGCTAGCACCGTTTCTTTACCTGCACTGCGTGAGCGATTCGAGTTTCCTGTTGTCGGTGTTGTGCCGGCGATTAAACCTGCTGCGCGTCTCACGCGTAATGGTGTCGTGGGATTACTGGCAACGCGCGGCACGGTAAAACGTCCTTATACTCATGAGCTGGTGGCGCAGTTTGCGCGCGAGTGCAAAATCGAAATGCTGGGTTCTGCTGAACTGGTAGAGCTGGCGGAAGCGAAACTGCATGGTGAAGGGGTGGAACTCTCTGATGTGCGCCATGCTGTGCAACCCTGGCTTCGTATGAAAGAGCCACCTGACACTGTCGTCCTGGGATGTACGCACTTTCCTCTATTGCGTGACGAGCTGCAAATGGTACTGCCTGAAGGCACGCGGCTAGTGGATTCTGGTGCAGCCATTGCACGCCGCACAGTATGGTTATTAGAACATGAAGCGCCGCACGCCGTTTCTTCTGGTCAGAATATGGCGTTCTGCACGCTTATGGATGAGGAGGCGGTGCAATTATCACCGGTTCTACGGCGTTATGGCTTTCCATTGCTGGAAAAACTGGCGATTTAGTGGGGTTTCGACGAAAAAAACAACACTCAGAATTTAATTTGCATTTAGCGCTTGTCAGCCAAAAAGAAATCCCTATACTGCGCCTCCACTGACACGGAACAACGGCTTACGAAGCGAAGTGTTCAGGAGGTGGTCTTCAAGGCAACCTTCAGAAAAGCAAAAATAAATGCTTGACTGAGAATGCGGAAAGCGTAATATACGCATCCCGCGCCGCTTGAGAAATCGCGGCACTGCTCTTTAACAATTTATCAGACAATCTGTGTGGGCACTCGCAGGATTGATATCAACGTCTCCGGACGTAAAAAATATCAAGTCTCACGAGTGAACACATAATGAAATTCATTATGACGTTTTACAGATGAGCATCGCTGAACTTGTTGCAGCAAATCAAACTTTAAATTGAAGAGTTTGATCATGGCTCAGATTGAACGCTGGCGGCAGGCCTAACACATGCAAGTCGAACGGTAGCACAGAGAGCTTGCTCTCGGGTGACGAGTGGCGGACGGGTGAGTAATGTCTGGGAAACTGCCCGATGGAGGGGGATAACTACT